>PLDW01000088.1 GCA_003136315.1 Gemmataceae bacterium
CATGTTGAAAGGGCTGGTCTTCGAACCCCCCGGCAAGCCGATTGCGACTCTCATACAGGAACCTGTTGGTGATCTCCCTTCCCCCGACGTGTCCGCCCTGGTATTCCAGGGCATTTCGACAGCGAACGCGACAGGTTCAGCGGGTTCATGTATCAGGGTGCTCACGCCCCATGCCTGGGCGAAAGCGTGCCCGGCCGGGGATTTCGGGACCGATCCATTGTAGGCAGAGGTGGAGGGAGAGGCTGGTGTCGCTCAATGCCCCCGGCGGATGTCAGAGGACTGGTACAGGATCTCGATCCGGAACACCTTTTTCGTACGGCAGGTGATTTCCCAGGTCTCCGGGTTGATCCGGACCGGGACATCCATCCTGTGGATGTCGACCGATGTGTGGAAGCCGCGTTCGGAGAGGATATCGATTAACATCCGCAGAGTGTCCGGATCGTCAAGGAGATCGTCTTCGGTATTGATCCTTGCGTGTCCGGTGAACGCATGCGCGCGGATGATCGGGATCATCTTGCTTTCGATGAACTTCACCACCTGCCCGAACCGCATCGGTTTCTGCTCCTCGTACTCTTCCAGTCGCTCGACGAGTTCCTGTCGGGCGTGCTGGGCGAGTTCGCTGGCGATCGGAATGCCGCGAATGAGGTCGTAGACTTCGGGGCTCAGTTCCAGCGAGCTTTGGTAGGTGAACTCCCGGGTGATGTTGGCCTGGACCTCCTTCAGGTCGCCCTCGGCATCGATGTAGTGGAAGTGGAAGATTTCCTTGAGCGACTGGAGGGCCTCGAAGGTGCTCTCCTTGAACGTCTGGTAGCGCTTGCGGCAAAGGTTGGGATCGAGGTCAGTGGGCCGCGGATCTTCGAGGAGTTTGCCGACCCCGGTTTCGCGGACGGTTTTATTGTGGGCGAGGATCTCCATCCCGCGTTTGAGTTGCCGGGCGACGCTGACTTCCTCGCTGACGTAGAGCAGGGCGATCCGGAACATCGGCTTACGGAACTCGCGGGCGTTGGGACCGTTGCGGTGCTCACCGTGGAGTTTGAGAATCGCGTGGTAAAAGAGCTTGAGACACTCGACCTGGACCTCGGTCCGGGGGAAGCCATCAACGATCACCCCGTCGTGGTATTCCTTCTTGAGCAACTCCTCGAAGAGCAGGGTGATGACTTCGCGGTCGCCGACCATCATTCCGGCGTTCTTGATCTCGACGGCCTTGGGGCTATTGAGCAGGCTGCTGATGACGATGGCCGGGGCGGTGATGTCGCGGGTCTGTCGGATGAAGGGGGTATTGGTGCCCTTCCCGGCCCCGGGTGCCCCGCCGAGCCAGATGAATTCGCGTGGGAACCGGAGCTTCGCGCGGCCGATCCGCTCTTCCAGATCCTCCCAGACGCCGGAGAAAATGAGCGGGGCGTCCTTGATCTCCAGGTCGCCACCCGTGGGAATCGGCTTCGGCCCCGTGTCATCGGGGGTAGGCGCAGCCATCATAGCCTCCACGGGTGCCGGATCGGACGCACCTCAGACGAATCGGTCGGGCATCCAGCGAGATCGTGTATCCGGATGTCCAGATATATTGGGTATATCGGAAAGACGGAAGGACGGGTTCCGGGTTTCCTGCGGCCGGGGGCGTAGTGGTACAGTTTGACCCCGGCTGTCCTGCAGTTGCAACTACTGGTCGCCAAACCGTGCCACTACCCTCCAGCCTGCAACACCTCCTATCCTGAACTGAACACCCTCCCACAACGCATCACGCTCCCGTTGGTGGCCGATCTCGCCCCGGAAGGGAATAAGGCTCCGGGTTACGTAGGCCGTTATCGGTCACTTGGTGCGGTCCGAGTGTGACCTACCTGCGCCACTGAGTCAGCGGACGTTGAATAGGCCTCACGATGCGGTTACTCTCACAAACTGAAGAACCCTCTATTCGGCTTCCTTTCCAGATCCGGCCCCGCGTGGCTTCAGTCCTGAGGGACACCAGATGCAACCCGAGAAGTTTGAATTCGGCCGCTCCCGTGGCGTGGTTTGGGTCTGTGACCTCGTCGGATCATCCCGACACCTGAACAGCCCTGACACGGTGGCCGCGCTGGAAGAGTTTCTGCCGCGGATGCACTGGATCGCCAACGTGATTGTGGAGGCGGCCGGAGGGAAATTTATCAAGTGGATAGGCGACGGCTTTCTTGCGTGGTTCGAGACGCCGCTTCATCGAGACCTCGGCAAGATCGCCGGGGCAGTGTTCGGTGCGGCCTCGGATCTTACCTGCATCGTGAACGTCACGCAGTTGTGCGTGACAACGCCAAAGAGTTTCAAAGTCCGCCACGGAATCACGTTTGAACAGGACGCCTTGACCACGACGATCCGCTACCCGACTGGGGTGGATTTCCTCGACCTGATCGGCCGCGCCGTCGTGCTCGCGTTCCGGCTGTCTGGAGTGCCGGCTGATCACCCCAGCCTCGTCACCGAGAAGATCTTAGTGGACGCCTACAAGCAACTTGACAACCCACACATCAACTTTGGCAAGTGGAAGCTCAGCGAGGAAGATCTCTTGAAATATTTCAAAGGGGAGAAGCTAGGAACATCATCTCTATACGTGTCGAAGGATAAGAAGCCGGTCGTGCGGAGCAAGAAGGCGTTCTTGAAGCAGACGAAAGCCCTCATTGCCAAGGTTGAAGACGAGCCTCTACCGGTGACCGACCGAGTAGCGTACGCCCAGCGATTCGTGGCGGCTATGCACAACGGGCCGCAGTGGTGCCAGGCCGTGATCACCGAGCACTCCCGATTTGTCAAGGAAGAGTTACTGGGCGCTTTGAAAACGGCCCTGCCACTGCTCGAACAGATACCCGAGAACCCTGACCCAAGCGGCAAGGAGTAGGCTCACCGTATCCCTCGTTATCCGCCAGATCACCAAACCCAGCAACACTACCCAACCGGTAGCTCACAGGAGGCCCGGTCAGCGACGTTGAGGTCAAGGCGGGGACGGGGCCGGTCGGGCTATTCGACGGCCCCATCATTTCCGAGGATGCTGTCATAGAATGGGGTTTGCAAGATTTCCGAAGCCCGCATTGGAAGCACCGTAGGTGCGTTAGAGGGAAGGGCAATCCCAAGTCGTCGAATACACTCACGGCCAAGATATGTCCATGTGTAAGCGAGTCCGGACTCTGAGGCGGCAGAGCCACAACGAATCAATCCCAGATCCAGCATCTGAGAAATAGAAAGATCTAGCCGGCTCAATATGACATTTTCCTGATTATTCTCCCAAAATTGTAAGTCGTTGGCGTGCCTGATTATCATTTGACGGGAGTAGGAAGAGAGGCGGGAAAGGGTGTCCTCGACTCGCCCATACTCTCGTGCTAAATGAGTTTGAATCGCCTCCTCCAAACCACCGACAAGGGCTCCAATCGGCAGCGGCTTGGAGGAGGCGGGAGGAAGATCGAAAGTGAGGGGGAACCGGCGGTTCCGCAGGTCGAAGGGCAGAGATTCGGGACTGCCATAGGCTTTATTCATGATCAGGATTACGCGATCCCACCCGATCATCGCGGCGGCATACCCCAATTCAAGCATCACGTTTGGGTTCGGTAGCTTCTTCGCCTTCTGTCCCTCTCGGCCTTCTGTCTTGGATACGAATGTAACATCAGCTAGAAACAATGCACTGTCGCGAATTTTTCTAAAGATGGTCTCGGTGATTTGGGGTGATCCGGCTTCCCCCAGAGTGTCCTGATCGAATCGCGGGGCATCTTCCAACCGCGCCGTACCTGCAACTCGTCGAACAGCTTCAACCGCAGCATCATGGATGATGTCACGGGTTGTCTGGCGAGGCAAATCACTCTGCCACGAATAGAAAACAACTGGCTGCGACATGGCACCCCCTTCACTTTTTCCCACTCTTCCGAACCGGTTTCACCGGCTCGGATTCTGGTACTCCCGTTACATCATAACAACCACAGAATGCTACAGCCCACCTCAGCGCCCGGACGTGTGCGACTTCGGTCACCCTTACCCACCCTCTCCGGCCTGCGGGGGAAGCTCCAGACCGCGCCAGATGTACCACGTTGCGACGCTACGATAAGGTTGCCACTTCTCGGCGAGTGTCACCAACTTCGCCACTCCGTCGCTACGGGCTTGATCTCGGACGGTGTGCCCTTGTGTGATGTGGCGAAGTTTTGGGGCACCCAGTCGAGACAGTCGTGAAAACGTACTGCCATGTGTCCGGAGTCAACCCGGTCAATGCTCTGAATCGGCTGCCAGGTGGGCGAGGGGTGGGCAGGTGGGGTGCTATCGCGTTAAGTGTCTAGCTGGTAAGCAGTTACGCGAACGAGCCCCGGCTCATCCTGAGGCCGGGGCTCGTTGAGGTTCGGCCGGATCGACCGCGGTTACCCCATCCGCGGTGTCGCCGGCCTGTTGTGTCCTGTCTGGGCGCTGTGGGCCTTCCCCGCACCCCTCCAGCTTCGGATTAGCGCTGGCCGCGGAGGCGGCGGTTCGGGTCGACCTCGATCACTCCGAACGCCTGCTCGTGCCGGGCGACCACGACCCGTAGCACCTCAGCCAGTTTCTTCGCGGTGACGAAGTTCATCACAAGGCGGTGGCTCAGTTCGATCGGCTCCGGGCCGGTCGGGCCCATCACCTGGGAGTACATCCCGAGGTCCAGCAAGACCTCGTCGGGGTTTCCGGTCACCCGGAAGAAGTTCACGTATACCGACGCCATTTCGGCATCGTCGATCGCGACCTGGATCTGGCCGGGCTGGGCCGGGGTGGGTTCGTCAGGCATGGAAGGCTTCCTTTAAACAGGTGTAGATTGGGGTAACAACGGGTTGGCCGTACAAGCGGCCCCGGTCATTTTACGACCCCAAACCGACATGCCCACACGTTTGGCCGGGAAAAACTCACTCTCCCACCACATGGACGGCCAACCCATTTCCTCCCAACGCTTTCTGGAGTTGAATCGGCCACTCCCAAACAGCACGATCGGTCTCCCCAGCCACCCGAATCGTCACTTTCCGAGGCGCGACCAGTGCCACGGCCTGCGGAAGATCGAGATGATGCAGCACATTCAGTAGCACCGGACCCTGCCGGTGGAGGACGGCATATCCCACAAATCGAGGGCCGACACGCCTGGCTCGAAGAGGGAGGCATCCAGCACCACGCCCGCCATGTCTCCGGTGCCCTGAAGTGTGAGGGCGAGGCCGATCCTACCCGTCCACTCTCCAGGTGCAAGCCCCTGGCCGATTGGATAGAGTTGTGGAAGGTGTCTCCACGGAGGTACGCGATGAACCTCGATCTTGAACCCGTCCCCAGTTGCGATACTGTCTCCGAAGAGCCTGCGAGAGCGATTCAGGAAGAGCGGAAGGGGTGCGAACTGGTCGATGGCATCTGGGTCGAGAAAGCGACTTGCAATCCCGCGGCCATCGTCGAAGGCAGCATACTCAGCAGTATCCAGGGATTCGTTCAATCCCGAAAGCTCGGGCACGTTTTGGGCGCCGATGGCGCATATCGGATGTTGCCGGACCGCCCGAAGTTACTCCGCAAGCCAGACGTCTCCTTCGTCGCGGCGGGCCGTTTATCTCCGGAGGAGCTGAAGAAAGCGGAGTGGGCGATTGCACCGGATCTGGCGGTGGAAGGGATTTCGCCAAACGAGTCCGCCGAAGACCTCGAAACCAAGCTGGATGAGTATCTACGGGCCGGAGTGCGGTTGGTCTGGCTGGTGTACATTCCGACCCGGAATGTGTGGGCGTACCGGCCCGACGGGACAGCAAAACGCTACCGGGCCGACGACACTCTCACGGGTGAAGATGTGCTTCCCGGTTTCGCGGTCAAGGTCAGCGAGTTGTTCGAGGGACTGTGACCGAGAGGCCCACTCCGGCGGCTCAGGGTGTCAGGCAGGTAATACTCTCCTTGGTATCGCTTGGGGTCCGGGCCGCCCTCTGTGGCGGCCCGAGCTTGGCGACCGGCAAAGGTGGGTATTCTTTCTTCTGCCGAACGCCTGGGGGGCTCAGCGGGTTCACGTCTCGGGCAGGCCAGGAGGCCGTTGCGAACGATCGGGACGATCCTCACGGCCCGAACCATTGAGCGGGCGGGAACGGGTTCGGTGTGGGAGATTGAGCATCAACTCGGGGATCGACGAGGAGAACGGTTGCCCCCGGCCGGTCGGCCGGTTACGGTATACCAATCGACCCGGCCTCCCACGCCGGGGTTCCTCGAAAGGCGCTGCCGTGCCTCGACTCATCGTTCTGCGAGGGGTCGACGAGGGGAAGCAGTTCGACCTGTCCGGCCAGGCCGTGACGGTCGGCCGGCACTCGTCGAACGCCGTTGCCCTTCACGACACCCAGGTGTCCCGCCGCCACCTGGAGTTACGGCCGGTTCCGACCGGTGGGTATCAGATTTTCGATCTGGGGAGCGGAAACGGAACCCTCGTCAACGGCCAACCGGTCCGATCGGCACCGCTAAGGACCGGCGACCAGATCTCTCTGGGCCAGTCGATCCTTCTGTACACCTCCCTCCTGCGAGACTCCCCCGGTGGGGACGAGTTAACCGAGCGTGTCCGGCTGCTCAACCGGGGGTCCGACCCGGAAATCCTCTCGGCCATCGTTCGGACGGTCGGGGCGGACGCCGGGAGTCAAATCCTGTCGCAACCGCAAGCGGCCGGATCGGACTGGCTCAAGGCCCGGCTCGCCGGGTTGGCAGCGCTCTACGAGACGGCGGACGCGGTCAGCCACATCCTGGATGTCGACCAGTTGCTTGCGAAGGTGATGGAACTGGTGCTCAAATCGGTGGATGCGGATCATGGGTGCTTCATGCTCCGCGAGGAGACTGGCACACTGGCCCCAAAGGCGGTCCGCTATCGCGATGGGCTCAATCGACAGGAGGAGCTTGCTGTCAGCCGGACGATCGTCGACTACGTGCTGAAGGAGAACCAGGGGGTGCTGGTCACCGATGCCCAGACAGACGCCCGGTTCCGGGGTGGCGCGAGCATTCACCGGCACAATATCCGGGAGGCCATCTGCGTCCCGATGAAGGGCCGGCGGGAGGTTCTCGGGGTGTTGTTTCTCGACACGCAATCGACTCTCAAGCAGTTCGTTTCGGGCGGGAAAGAGCAGGGGAAATTTACCGAAGACCACCTGCAACTGGCGAGCGTGATCGCCCACCAGGCCGCCATCGCGGTGGATGAGAGCCGCTATCACCAGGCCCTGGTGAATGCCGAGCGACTGGCCGCGATCGGGCACACGATCACGGCGCTGTCGCACCACATCAAGAACATCATGCAGGGGGTTCGATTTGGGGCGGACATGGTACGCACGGCGATGGCCGAGAACGACCGAGACCTGCTGGGTAAAGGCTGGAAGTTGGTGGAGAAGAACCAGGGCCGGATCGACCAGCTCATCCTCGACATGCTCAGCTACTCGAAAGAACGGGAGCCGTCGATCGAGCCGACGGACCTGAATGCGTTATGTGTGGATGTCCTGGACATGGTTCGGGGTCGAGCGACTGACCGCGGGGTAACGCTGGAGTGGCGGCCAGGGGCCGGTGTGGGAGCGGTTCCATGCGACCCGGACGGGATTCACCGCGCGGTGCTGAATATCGTGATCAACGCAATTGATGCAGTCGAGGATCGACCGACCCCGAAGGTCGGTGTGCAGGCGATTCTGGAACCGGATGGCGCGTGGGTGAAAGTGATTGTGCTGGACAACGGCCCGGGGATTGCGGCCGACAAGGCGGACGACATCTTCCGGCCATTCGTGAGCACCAAGGGAAGCCGCGGGACCGGGCTTGGGCTCCCGGTGAGCCGGAAGATCCTTCGTGAGCACGGGGGGGATATTGTGGTCCAGAGCGTACCCGATAAGGGGAGCAAGTTTGTACTCCGTCTGCCGATGAAATCGGCGTTCACCGGCGACCTGTCCGGGACTCAGGTCCACCCGCCTGTTCGCCCCCCGGCGGAGTGAAGGGGGTATCGGGGACGTAAGTCATCATGGCGTTGGGAGTATGGGAACCGCGTAGGCCGTTACGAGGGGGTCGACTGTTGCGAGTGTCAGCCCGTGCTGGAAGGCCTGGGCGATGATTAACCGGTCAAAAGGATCACGATGGAGCGCGGGGAGCCCAGCAAGCGGCGGCATTGCCCCTTCATCGATCGGAAGGCTTTCGATCCGGTGGGCCAGTCGCTGTTGGGGGAGGTAGTCTGCCGGAGGTGCTGGAAGTGGGAGTTTGCCGAGTTGGTTCTTGATGATTGCCTCCCAGACGGAAGCAACGCTCAGGTAGACCTCATTACTGGGATTTTGAATGGCAGCGAGGAACGAAGCCGGAAGCTTGGGATCGGCTGTGATGTACCAGATAAAGACGTGGGTATCGAGGAGTATCCTCATTGGCCCTCGAAATCCCGGAGGGTGCCTTCGGGCAACGGGGCGTCAAAATCTTCAGGCACGATGAACGTCCCGGCAGCGAGCCCGTACGGGCGGAGATCCATGACACGCAGCGTAACAGGTCGGATTTCGGCGATGGGGCTGTTGTCGCGGACCACAATGACATGTTCCCCAGCCTCGACTCGATTCAGTAATCCCAGGGGATCTCGCAGGAGATCCTGGACACTCACGCTGTTCATGCCAGCATTGTAGCTGTCGAACGGCTGCCGAAGAACACCGATTTCATCTGGGGTATCAGAAGCAAACCTGCGGGGGCGTGTGTACCATCGTATTCGCATCATCGTCACCGTTACCGATGGTATCGCTGCGATCTACTCCCCGGCTCATCGCTTCGACCCCTGTCGCAATGGAATCTGGAACAACCCCCACAACCACCCGCCTTTCCCAGTCGGGTAAATTCCCCCCATCTTTCGCCCTCCCATCGACACACATGACAATCTCCACTCATCCGGTGATTCGGGATGATCCGATGAACTGGGTAGACACGGACGTTACCCGGGGTCAAGGACGACCATCAGGGGACGAGCGAAGCACGGAGGCCAGCCATGTCACGATGGGGATGGAAGCGATGGGCGTGGGGGGTGCTGGCCGGTGCGGCTGTCGCAACCTCGTCCGGATATAGCGCCGGAGACGACAAGCCAACGGCACCGGAGCTGCCGAAACCAAACGACACCATCACCCTTCGATTTGACGGCCAGCCGGAACAGAAGGTGACGGTGATCAAGTCCACTCGCAAGCCCGATGGGGCAATCGAGACCGAGGTGAAGGATCCGGCGACGGGACAGACGTTTACGCTGTACGACCCCCCACCTGGCACGAAGCCAGAAACCCCCACGAAGCCATCGGGGATGGGATCGAAGCAGACTCCCTCGACAGGTGGCAAGACGACGGCCGGGTCGACCGACACCCCCACTCCACCCCCAGCCGTCAAGCAGCCAATCCTTCCGCGGGCGAAGCCTCGAACCGACGACCCGCTCACACCGCTCCCCCCGGCGACCGCAGCCACCACTCCCGACACCCCGCAAGACAAACGAGGGTTGGGGGCACGGCTGTTCGGGAAAGAGCAGCCCAACACACCGGTTGCGACTCCAGCAGCCCCAGCCCCGACAACCCCGCCGGCTGAGCCGGCCAAGAAGCCCGGACTGTTTGCGCGAATCTTTGGTCCGAAGAAGTCGGCCACTCCGACTCCGGCAGCGACCACCATGCCATCGCCAGGGAGGTCGACCAGCCCAGGCACAGCACCGTCTACCCCTAACGTGGGGGGTAGCGTTTCGACCCCTTCGGGCGGGTCAACGACCGACTTGCCCAGGGCCATGCCGCCAAGGCCGTTCCTCCCACCCACTGCAGCTACCCCTGTGCCAAGCCCGCTGCCGTCGGCCATCCCACAGCCGCCGGCCCCGCCCGCCGGGGTGCCCATCCCGGCTATCCCTTTGCCCCCTGGCTCATCCCAGTCGATCCGACTACTGACCCCGGGTCAGCCAATCGCGGTGGTCCTCCCGGTGGGGTATGTTCCCGCGGAGATCGCACTGGCGGAAGACATTCGACCATACGCAACCGCCCTCCAGAGCGCCCTGGCTCCCTCCGCACGGATGACTGCCGCCAAGGGTCTGGCGGACGGCCGGCACGGATCGAGTGATCAGGTTAAGGGGCTTCTATTCGAGGCCACCCAGACGGATCCGTGCCCGGCCGTCCGTGCGTGCTGTATCGAGCATCTGTGCCAGCTCGGGTACTATCACCCAGCCTTCCTCGCCTACCTCCAGAGGTCGGTGAACGATCCCTCCGAGGACGTGAGGGAGGCCGCGAAGGTTGCGTTGGTGAAGATGTCGCCGAAGCCGTAAGTTCGGCCGACCAGAGCTGACACCTTGATACAGGAACCCGTTAAGACTGTCGTATATCTGGAAAGATGAATAGAAGTATAAACGTAATGGCGATGTGTGGTGGGTGATAAGGCGTTGTTGGAGTGTTTTTGCAGCTGGCTTCAGTGGGGCCGGTCCGGGGTCACGGACCCCAGCTACAGCCGAACCTCCCGCTCACCTGGTTCCCACGCGGGGCGTGGGAACCAGGAAGATGGGAACCCAACGGCGGGAAATCCTGTCGCGTCGAGTGAGAAGTCACCATTTTTCGTTGCCCGGCGGTATCTCCGCCGGGCAGTGCATTTTACTCAGATAATCATATTTTTATTTAATATTATTATATATAGAATAAAATGACCCTGGAATGGTCACAGCGATTAGCCGTTGGTTGAGCGCAGCTCTACCAACGGTTGCGGAGATAGTGGCTCCGCGTTTCGTCTTGCCCTGTCCCCCCCACCCGGGTATCTCCCCCGAGCGTGGCGGCAACCAGTCGCCCAGAAGAGGGGTGCTTACATCATGGCAGATCCGACTCCAGAGAAAGAAAAGAAGGGTGGGTGGCTGAAGGCGGCGGTCCTCGGAGTCCTCGGGCTGAGCGGTGGTGCGGCCGGCACCTACGTGACCGCAGTCGTTGAGAAAATTGCCAAGCCCCCACTTCCGGTCGCCAATTTCGCGGCTTCCACGGACGGGCTCACCCTCACCTGTCAGAACCACGCTTCAGGCGACTCCGGCTGGTGGGACTTCGGGGACGGTAGCCCACTGGAGCCGTTCTCCCCCGAGACACCGTCAGTCACCCACGCCTACACCAAGCCCGGCACCTACTCAGTGAAGTTGATCGTCCGGAATTTCACTGCCGACGAGAACCAGCGGTCGGTGCCGGTCGAGGTGGCGGAGGTGGGTAAGGATGGCCCAAACGCGCCGTCTGTGTCCGACTTCACAATTCGGTCGGTCTCCCCTGTCGCGGTCGCCCCGGCCACGTTCCGGGTGACCGCCGAAGTCAAGAACGCCGAGCACTGCATCTGGGATTTCGGCGATGGCCGGTTGGAAGTCGCAGACGCGGGGGGCAAGATCGACCGGCTTGTGACGTTCGAGAAGTCCGGGGCGTTCCTCGTGCAGCTTTTCGTCCACAACGGAAAGCAGGCAGCCAAGCAAGTCAGCACAGTGAAAGTGGAGGCACCAGACAACGGGGCACTCACCGCGGTTCTGACAGTGACTGACACCGGGACTCGGACAGAACGGGTCGTACGCAACCCTTCGGTGGCAATCACGGCCCACAGCGAGAAGGGCACCCCTGAGTTCACGCGAACGGTGATGGCCCGCCCGGGGTTCGTGATCGAGGATGCGGCCCCCGCGATAGCAACGGTTGCTGGCATCGCCAACCTGGCCGTCCGGGTGGGGGCCGATGGCACCTCGGCGACCATCTCCGGCCAGTGGACCAACCCGAAACCCGGGGACGCAGCCAGCGGTTCGGACCACATCATCCCGCTGAAACTGACCGAACGACGGGTGAAGCCGATGCATCCGATTGTCACGATGGTGACCGGACCGCTCCCGACTGTCACCGCCACGGGCAAGGCGAGCGTGGCGATTCCGCTGCCGGCTACGCCGCCGGGAATCGACGGGTTCAAGCGAACGATCGCTGTCGAACTCCGCGAAATGGGTCCAAATGGGAAATCGCTCGTGGTCGCCTCCGGCACCGTGACGGGTCACGACCCGGTTCTGATGAATCTCTCCGCCACCCAGTCCTCTCAGGCCGTCACGACCGCTGTCTGGACTGAGGATTTCGTGACGATCACGCATGAACAACGATCGTCCCCGACGATCAAGTTAATCAGCGGTCCATGAGAAGGCCAGTACGAGCCACTTTCACCGAACCGCGGGAGGCCACCGCAGCGGCAGTGGCTCAACGGCAGTCGTCTCATACGAGAACCGTTGCCGTACCACCATCACGCTCGGCAGGAGCCTCGCCCTCCCGTTAGACCGATGTTTGCTCCTGGAATGTGACAGCCTCTGCGGGTTCAGTTGGGAAGACGAGATGGGGGGAGCAACCGGGGAAGGGGATGCCAAAATGGTGGAGTGGTCGATCTGCGTTCACAAAGCCGATCACACCTCCACATCCCAGACGACGACCTGTCCCTTGTCCCCACCTGCGGCGGCCAACGACCCGTCTGGACTGATCGCCACGGAGTGGAGTTTCCCGATCCCCCACTTTAACGCACGAATTGGAGAGAGGTTGGCGGTGTCCCAGTATCGGACCTGGTTACCAGCAACTGTCAGGAGAAACTGTCCTGACGGGTGGATTGCTAACCCCTGGACGTATGCACGTCCAGGAGCAGTAAGTCGTCCCATCTGCCGACCGGCCACTAAATCCCACTGTTCCAATACACGATTATCCCACGTGAACAGAGTTCGGCCGTTCGGCGCGAATGCCAGCCGGGTGTCGAAGCTCGTCAAGGAGCGGCCGAGTTCGGCGACGCTCCGGCCGGTATCCCCGTCCCGGAGCACGACAAGCGGTTCAATCCCGGACGCCCCGGCTTCGCGGGTGTCGGCCGTGGCAACCCTCTCGCCATTGTGGCTGATGGCCACGCCGTTAAAGAACCAGGTTGACTGGTTGAGCAAGTACGGTTCGTCGGGGGCGACTGGCTCGCCGTCCAGGATCGACCACATCGCTGCAAACAACCCAGTCGGGCGGACCTCCCAGCATTCGACCCGGTTAAACCCGGCCCCACCGCGGCTCATCACAAGCCGTCCTCCGTCCGCTGTGAGGGCGAACGAGATCACGTGACGCTCATGCTGGGAACCTGGTGGAGGTGGGATCTCGTGCTCGTCGAGAGGAAGGAGCCTGAATCCGCCCCGGTAGTCCGACACATGCACCCATCGACCGAGCGGGTCACATACGCAGCCGTAAAGGTAGTTGACCTCGTGCGAGAGGTTGAACGTGTGTGACGAGGTGGTCAGATCCCAGGTGTCGTACCCGCCGCTCCCTCCGGCAACGAGGATCCTGCCACCGAGGCCGAACGACACTCCGCCAACCGGCCGGGATTGGGTATTCTGTAAGATTCGCACGGCAGTGCCTCCGCGTTCACAGGCTCCTTTCGACTTGACCGACACATCGAGGCTCTCGACGATGTATCGATGTGTCATGATGCGAATACCTACACCCTAGTCGCCAGCGCCAGGGCGAGGCGGCAACCGCTCTCGAATTCGGTGAGATCGACGAACTCCTTGACCGTGTGGATCTCGTTCTGCCCGGCCCCGAAGGAGACGGTCGGGATGCCGTGCTTGACCATCCAGTTCGCATCCAGCCCGCCGTTGGTCACGCGCAGGTTCGGCTCACGGCCGATGGCTCGGACGGCGTCTGCGGCTCGTCGCACCACCGGGGCGTCGTCCTTGATCCGGAATGGGACGTAATCGAGCCGGGAGTGAAACGTCACTTTCCCGGGCCGGCCCTCGTGGTCTTTCACTTTTCCCGCGGCAGCGGTGAACGCGACCTTGAACGCGGCGGTGATCTCACGGACGAACTTCGCATCGTGGCTCCGGCTCTCCCCCTTGACGTGGACGAAATCCGTCACCACGTTGGTCGCGTCGCCAGCGCAGCGGCCATCCGCTCCGCCGACCGGCCCGATGTTGCTGGTGCCGAGCTTCTCGCCCTTGACCACCTTCCCAAACCACCCGCCCTCGTAGACCTCGGCCATCGCCAGGGCGAGGATCATGGTGGCCGAGATGCCCCGCTCCGGGGCGACCCCAGCGTGGGATGCCTTGCCGCGGATGTCGACCGTCCACCGGTCTGCGCCGATCGCCCCGACAATGATGTCGGCAGCGCAGCGGCCATCGAAGTTGAACCCGACGAGCGGGCCTCCGAGGTCCGCCGGGTTCAGGTGCTTCGCCCCGAACAGCCCGCTCTCCTCACGAACGGTGAAGAGCAGTGTCAGCGGTGGGTGGGGAAGCTTCTGGCGAGCGAGTTCGGCCGCGAGTGTCACCAACACTGCGCAGCCGGTCCGGTTGTCGCCGCCAAGGGCGGTGGTCGCCTCGTTGATCACCCGCTTCCCCTGAAGCTTCGGCTTCGCACCCGCACAGAGGGGGACGGTGTCCATGTGAGTCATAAACAGGACCGGCTTCTCGGTCTTTTTCCCGGTCCCGGGGAGTTTGACGATCAGGTTCCCTGTCTGGGTGGGTTCAGGGATGCGGGTGTTTGCATCGTCGAAGGTGATTGCCTCTACCGGAACGCCAGCCTCCTTGAGGGCGGCAACAATCTCGCGGCTGATCGCGCCCTCCTTGCCGGTGATCCCCTCAATGGAGAGAAATCGCATCAGCCGGGCGATGGCAGCTGGGGTGTCGACGACGAATGCGGGCGCGGTGGCGGGGGGCATGGGGGCATCCGGGCGGATGGCTGGGAGTCCGCTGGCCGTTGGGACGGGGTGGGTAGGGAGATGATTGTACGACCGGAGCCGGGTCGATCGCCACTGGGTGGGAAATGTCGGTCCGTAGTCAGCGAAGCCGCAGAAGTTTCTTCATCCGCGCTTCAAGTCGCTTCCAGGTCATCTCGTCTGGAGTCTCGATCTCTGGCAGGCTGACCGGGAAGTGGGCCAATCGACCGTCGTCGTCGACCTGCGCGAAGCCGAGTAGGGCCTCGCTCCACGGACCCTGATCAGCTTCGATCGGCATTCCGAGGAGGCCGCACACCAGATACGCCGATGTCCGGTGCATCACAACGCCCTGGATCTCGACCACCAACCCAACTGGGACAGGCCGGAGGCACTCCATGTTCAGGACGCGACGGAGCACCAGATTCGCCTGAGGGCCGACATGCTTCCACGCCGTCGCGTACCCGGCTTCCAGCACGAACCGGAGCATCGCTCCGGCGTACAGCGTGCCGTGGTGGTTCGCATCCGACGGCAATACCAGTTTGTGACTCGCCGTTGTGGACATGGACCCATCCGACCGTTTAGGACCAGCGGACAAAACCCCTCGTCTGGGAGGCACAGGGGAGTAAAACCGCCCTCCGGCTCCCCCTTCCTTCCTAGGGAAGGGGGTTGGGGGGTTAGGTTCTGTCTGTTCGTCCTTAATTATCGCCTACCGCTGCGGCAGGTGGCCCCATCTGGAGCATTGCCTGAAAGAGTTTCCCGACCT
The DNA here is from genome assembly GCA_003136315.1 of Gemmataceae bacterium. GTDB lineage: Bacteria > Planctomycetota > Planctomycetia > Gemmatales > Gemmataceae > Urbifossiella. The sequence continues at coordinate 15,371 of PLDW01000088.1, forward strand.
CCGCGCGGTGGGTTGCGTCGTCGTGAAACCCGGGCACCGGCTTGCGGCTCAAGAGCCAATCATAGTGCTTCCAGCCATACCAGTAAGCAGCAGCGTACTTTCGCACTGGCTCAAATCCCCCCGGACCCACTGCCCCCTGCCCGGCCAGGGCGTACTGTGGTGGGCCGTCGAGTGGCTGCAATTCTGTACGCTCCAGTGGCGCGCCGGATTCGTCAAACAGGCCGATTCGGACATCACCCCGACCGCGGTGGTACAGGTGCCACTGGAAGTGGATGCCCTCCTCGACATTCAGAGCGCCCTTGAGGCTGTCTCCGCTCATCCACGCGACTTTCGCCCCCAGTGGAGCGTTCGCTTCGACATAGTGGAGCGCGACCCAGAGCATCGTCGCCCGCGCAGCGAACTTCTCCTGCCGGCCAATGTTTGCAGCGGCCACGACTGCGATCCCCGCACACACACCGCCCCAGGCTGCCTTCTTCCACACCGTCACCGGTGCTGCAACGAAAGCCGTCAGAAGCAGCCCGAACAGGATGTCGAGTCCCCATACGGCTGGCATGCTGTACCTCCCCGAGATGATCGTTACCGGGAGGTACATCGCAACCCCACCCAGGAGGAGCATGATCGCGCACGCAAGGGCTGGACGGGCCGAATTCCGGTTCGCCTTGGCCTCGGGGGCTGAGGACGTGTCTGGGAGTTGGGTACGCCGAGACACTCCCACAGTGATGGCTGCCAGCACGACACCCACTCCCATGAACTCCGGACTCATTGCCCCTTTGAGAGTGTTCAAGAGCCGACCGAATTGGGCAAGGCTCGGGCCAGGAGTTTCGTACTGCCCCGGGTGCCAGTGCGTCTTGTAGTGGACGAAGTGGATCGCGGGCATCAGAAGGGTGACCCCCAGCGCCAGGGACCGCCAACCGTTGCGACGCCATGCGTCGCGGATCGTCAGGCCATCGGGCCACATCCGCAGCACCATCTGGGCCGGGACCAGCGCAGCGAACACGTTCTTACATCCAAGGGCCACCAGAACCGCCACCGCTGCCGCGATCTCCCATATCAGCGGTCGGTCGGTCGTAGAAGCCTTACGGGCTGCGACCAACCCGAACAGGGCGTAGGGCATCGCCACCCCTTCCGCGAGGGTCAAGCTGGTCCAAATTTCGTTGCGGTATGGGTTCCACATGGCCAGTGCTCCGGCCAGGATCGCTGCGATCGGGTGAATCTTGAGTTCCCGCAGGAGCCAGAGAAACATGCTCGCAGCCAGCCCGGTCCAGAGCAGGCGGCAAATCCGCCAGGAGAGTGGGTCGCCGTCGAACAGATTCGACTGGAGTTGCCAGTGGATCCACAAAGTCGGGCGGAACGGGCCGAGATGCGCGTAGTTGGCCTGCACCCGCTCCCACCATAGCCCTACGTGCCCGGTCAGAGAACGCCCCTCGACCGGGTACACGAGGTTCCCATCATCGATAAAATCAAACGGAGTGGCCAGGGTCGGCAGGTAGAGCGCAGCCAGCAGCAACCCGCCAGCAGGAATCCACCACGGAAAGCGGGAAGCAGGGGGTGACGCGACATCCATGCGCGGCAGTCCACAGGGCGCAGTAGGAGTGGTGTGCCGGTCGCAGGATGCCCAGATGAGCCGGCCCGCCCGGTCGACAGCGAGATGTTCTACCGCGCTGGGGTTGACCAAGGGAAGCCCAGCTCTGTCGGACGTGTGGGCCAGTGGGCCAGCGTTCCACACCATGACAACGCTCGATTTCGACGCAAATCGAATCCCCATTTTCGCCTGATACGGTAACCCGCAGAGGCTGTCGTAGTCCAGGAGCAAGTATCAGTCTAACGGGAGAGCGAAGCTCCTCCCGAGCCTGAGGGAGATGCAGCTCGGCAGGAGCTTCGCTCTCCCGTGTGTGCATCTAATCGTGCTTCAATCAATGTGACAATCTCAGCTATGTCAACGGCGAACGATGGGGTGATTTTTCCCGCCGGATCACGTCATAAATTCCGTCCCATAAGCCCCGCCGGGCGACAAGACAGCTCACCGCCGTCTGCTCTGCGACCTGCCAGCGAGACTCATCGGAACCGCAGAGGGACCGGAGGAGCCGGTGCGCCATCGGGCCATGTTGGACCCCGTCTAAACCGATGTGCCGGTTCAGATAGTACATGAAATCTTCCAACCTGCCTCCCGCTTTCACGTTCAACTCGTCCACGATGCGTTGAAAGACCGCAGGCAGCAGGTCTTCCCGGCCGAACGTGAACGCTGAAGCGATGGAGCAAATGTCCTTGCAGTCGATGATGTCGAACGTCAGCCCGACGAACTGGCGGGTACATTCGGGAACTCCTGGCGATGCAAGAGCAGTGGAGACGGACTTGCATTGGCGAAGTTCGTCCAGGAATCCGTCGATCAGAGCGGTGTTCGCCCCACAGCGGGCCATTGCGCGGCGGTACAACTCGAAGTGGCTGGCAAACCCGCCTCTCCCGTCGTCGTCACTCTCCTCGGCCAGAACGATTTCATTGACGAGCCGACAGCCAAGCGGATCAGCGGCGGGTAGCCACGGAACTTCGGTGCAGCAAAGTCGCCGTTGTAGGGCCTTGAGCAAGGACATGAAGTCCCATACGGCGAAAACGTGGTGCGCCAGGAAGAGGCGCAACGAGTCCAGCCGATCGATTTCCTGGTAGATGGGATGATTCAGGAGTGCCGACTTGAACGGCCCGAGACGTTCTTGAATGTGTTGAAGCCGATCCACCGTGGTATTCTCTTTCTTCAAGTGATTCTTTGAGCAGTTCGTCGTACGATCGGACACGAGCCAAGAGTTGCAGCGTTTTGTCCGTTGGGATTGCTCCCCAGAAGCCAAACCTTGCCGTCAGGAATGACGCCTCTGAGAATCCGCCGTTGGTCGTCCGGGTGATGCTGCTTTTTGAACCAACCGAGTTCGTCGATCATGACACCCTCATCGGTCGATTTTTTCCTCCAGAACTCGATCCAATAAAAGTAAGATAAAAATCTATTTTTCGTTAGAAACGATGTTTGTCGTCACTGCCGTCTGGGTGAGCCGCTCCAATGCGGTCCGCAGGAGGACGTCACCGCTCCATCTTATCACACTGGTCGCGGATCGGGATGTCCGCGAAACTGGCCGCAAAGAGATCGGGCTGAAAATCACTCTTGAGTGGGAGGCAGCGGGTCATGGGTCAAACTTAACGCGTTCATTTGGGGAGGACGAGCAGTTTATCCGGGTCAGGGTGGAACGGAAACTGCGGATCTGACCTCTGCCACCCAGATGTCCATTTCGTAAATCACTGGGCAGTCATACTTCCTGTCCTACCAAGAGCTTACGCATAATGGCTCCGGTAAGGCTGCCCAAGGACTTATGAAATGGACATCTAGTTTGTGCAGTTGGAAGCAAGGAAAGGCCCTGGCCTTAGCTACGGGATGCACCCCACCGACCTTGACACCCAGTCCTCCGTCGTGGAGGATTCCTCCCACCGCGGGGCGGTTCCAAGCACGGCAAACGATCTGGTCGCAAGAGCGGGTCGGATGTCGCTCCGGGGTTACCCCGGGGGCCTTGCACCACCTGAGTCAGGATGCGCGCGACGGTCCGGGCGCTACCACGCCCATTTTCGTCGCGCTGGACGGGACTCGTTGGACCGCCCCGTGGTACTCTTCACGCCCTCCGCGTGGACGGAATGGGGTGATCATGTCGAAGTTCGACACATTCCGATTTTGCTCGAACCTGGCGGGTGCCCTGCTGGCAACTCGTTGGATTGAAGATGATCTACGCATCGTCATCCGGAAAATCGCTGTTGATCCACCTATCCGTGTCCCCGGCCTCATCTCACGCATTCTGAAGCAGTTCCCCACGCGGCCAGAGTTCATGCGATTCGTGATGTACCTTCTCATTGACGACCCTGGCATGAATCGGGCTTTGAACCGTCTGGCCGGGCGGCCGAATCCCCCTTACCGTCGCCGCTCAAGACCAAAGCGCCCCCTTGTCATGGGCCAGCCACCTCCTCGACTAGCTCCGCTTGCGATCCCTCCAATCGCATCGGAAACGGCACTCGCCAACTGGCTTGGGATCTCCGACGGCAAACTTCGTTGGTACGCCGACCTCACTGGTCGGAACCGGAAGCACCCGGCCGGGCCGCTTCGCCCCTATGGCTACCGCTGGGTGCCGAGACTCCGTGGCCGACCCCGGCTTGTGGAGATTCCGAACGTCGGACTGAAAAGGATCCAGCGGAAGATCCTCGATGGGCTTTTGAACCACATCCCAATCCATCCGGCCGCGCATGGGTTCTGCCCCGGTCGGTCAATTGTCACAAATGCTGCACCACACTGCGGCAAACAGGTCGTGCTTCGATTCGATCTGGCCGACTTCTTCCCCAGCGTGCCCGCGGCCCGCATTTTCCGGACGTTCCGAACGGTCGGATATCCGGAAGCCGTCGCACGGTTGCTCACCGGACTGTGTACGACCCAACTTCCTCGCGACATCTGGGATAACCGCCCGAACCCACCTGTCGACGGGTCCGATCACGCAACCTGGCAACGATTTGCAGCTCCCCATCTGCCGCAAGGTGCACCGACTTCACCAGCGTTGGCGAACCTTGCGGCCCACCGGCTCGACCGCCGACTCAACCGGCTGGCAGCTCTCGTCGGAGCCGACTACACCCGCTATGCCGACGACCTCACCTTCTCCGGTGAGGGTGAGTTTGCGCGTCGGACCAAGCGGTTCGCTTTGCTGGTTGCTCGCATCGTGGGAGACGAGGAGTTCACCCTGAACTTCCGCAAAACGCGGATGATGCGATGCAGCAGTCGGCAACACGTCACGGGGTGGTAGTGAACGCCCGGACGAATGTCCCTCGCGCGACGTTCGACCGATTAAAAGCGGTACTGACCAACTGTGCCCGGCACGGTCCAGGGGATCAGAACCGCGACAACCACCCCGACTTCCGGGCTCACCTCACTGGGCGGGTGGCTCACGTCGCGTAGGTCAACCCGGCCCGAGGCCGGAAGTTGTGGGCTATCCTTGATCGGATCGCCTGGGCCAAACCCCGCAAGGGTACACCCAGTGATCCAGCGGGTACAATCCCCCCATCCACATCGACCGCCGAAGGACATCGTGAATGGCTGCCACCTCCTCCGATCTGATCGTATCGGTTTCCGGCATCCGCGGGATCGTCGGGCAAGGCTTAACCGCCGAGTCCACAACCCGTTTCGCTGCGGCCTTTGGTGCCCACGCTGGCGGGGGGAAGATTCTTGTCTCTCGAGACGGGCGACCCAGTGGAGAGATGCTCCGGCATGCCGTCATTGCAGGGTTGCTCAGCGTGGGGTGTACGGTCGAGGACATCGGGATCGCTCCGACCCCAACCTGTGGCTTCGCCGTCCGTTTCCTGAGCGCGGCCGGGGCAATCCAGATCACCGCAAGCCACAACCCTGCTCCGTGGAATGGGTTGAAGATGTTCGGCCCGGATGGAGCGGTACTGAACGCCGAGAACGGTGCGATCGTGAGGGGGTTGTACGAATCGGGTGACTTCCCCCGGGCCGCCTGGGACCAGACCGGCACTGCACGGGTGCCGCCGGACATGCAGGAGGAGCACACCCGGGTCGCGCTCGATCAGATCAGCGTGGCCCGAATTGCGTCGCAGCAGTTCCGGGTCTTCCTGGATGCGAACGGAGGGGCCGGGGGACCACTCGGCTCCAAATTACTCGCCGATCTTGGGTGTGCGGTCGTGCAATACGAGTGCGAACCCACCGGCATATTCACTCACGAGCCAGAACCGACCCCCGCTCACCTCGTGGATGTGGCCCCGTGGGTAAAGCAAAGTGAATCGGCGGTCGGGTTTGTCCTCGATCCGGACGCCGACCGGCTTGCGCTCATCGACGAGACCGGAACATGCGTGAGCGAGGAAGTGACCCTCGCCCTGGCGGTGAAGTACCGCTTGCGACAGGACCAGGGGCCGGTGGTGATCAACATGTCCACCTCGCGGATGGTGGACGATGTGGCCCAGGCCGCGGGATGTGCCTGCTTCCGATCAGCGGTTGGGGAAGCGAACGTGGTTGGGCTGATGCGAGAGGTGGGGGCGGTGGTCGGCGGGGAAGGGAATGGCGGGGTGATTGATCCTCGAGTCGGGTGGGTCCGTGACCCGTTCATCGGGATGGCCCTGATTCTCAGCCTGATGGCCGAGGAGGGGAAACCGTTCAGCCAGCTTGTGGCTGAACTCCCCCGGTACGCAATGCTCAAGACGAAGTACACACTCCCCCGCGAGCGACTGCCCGACGCCCTCGACGCGGTGGAACGCCGCTGGCCGGACGCCCGAGTGAACCGGGACGATGGTCTGCGTCTGGACGGGTCCGACTGGTGGCTCCACGTCCGCGGCAGCAACACCGAACCCGTTGTCCGGGTGATCGCGGAGGCCCCCACCGATGAGCAAGTCCGTGGCCTCTGCGATGAGGCCGCCGGGGTGATCGGATGATCCTAGGGATAGAAAGAACAACCAAGACTTCATCACGAAATCGCGAAAGACGAAAACACGAAATCGGACTCTTGCTTTTTTCGCAATTTCGTCTTTCGTGATTTCGTGATTTCGTGATTCATTTCCCTCGTTCCCACGCTCTGCGTGGGAATGCCGTTTTCGACGCTCCGCGTCCTGGCCTGAACCGACCGCAGGGGTGATCGGTGATTCGGTAGACGTTGTCCCTGGCGTGTTGCCCCACACCCGCGGAGCGGGGGAAGAACGGTTCCCACGCGGAGCGTGGGAACCAGGAGACGATTTGATCACGAAACTACGAAAGACGAAATCACGAAATCAGGCATTTGATTTTTTCGCCATTTCGTCTTTCGTCATTTCGTGATTCTTTTTTCTTTCGTCGCGGTGGAGCCGAGTTCGTCTTCCCCAGTGACGCGGAATGTGGCACACTTCCGGCTCGACCCGGCAAGGATGCTGACCGTGAACACCACCACCGCACCTCCCAAAACCGCACCTCCCGAAACCGTACCCCGGTTCTTACCGGCCGACACCCCCGTTCTCGGCCGGGTGACCGTCGTTATTGCGCCCCAACCGGTGGAACTCCCGGTCGGCCTCGTCCGCCGACTGTGGCGATTTGCCGACCGGAACCGCACCGTTGTCCTGTTCGCCCTCTTCCTTGTGATCGCCGATGTCGCTGTCGGGTGGTTCTCACCGGTCTGGGCACGGCACTCCCCTGACGACTATGCAGCGCGCGTGGCTGGGTGTGCCCGAGAACCCCGAGATCTGGTGTTCGTCGGCGGGTCGCCCGTGTCCGAAGGTATTGACCCTGACAAGATCGCGGGTGTCTCGTGGGCCGGGAAGACACTCGATTCCACCTACGCCCTGGGCCTGTCGGGTGGCACAACATCGGACTTCTATCACGCGGTTCTTCACGGCTGTCCGACCCCGCCGAGGATTCTCGTCTACGGGATCACGGCCAGCGATCTGAACGACAGCCGTCACGAACCGCACGGGCCGTACTCGCTGATGACCTGGGGAGATCTTGGCCGCTGGGTCCGACTCCGTCCGGAATCGGCCGAGTGGGTCACCCGACACTTTGCGCTGTCACGAGTGGGACAAGCCTCGAACCTGTTTCGCTATCGCCACGGAATCCGGATGTGGGCCACGACTAGCGCGGAGCAGCAACTCCCCGGGAGTTGTCCCGAGGCGATACGCGAGGCCGACGAACTCCGCGAACGCTCAGCCGCCCTGGAGAACGGTAACGGCTACGCTCCGGCCCGCGGCTATTCGGTCGGCCGATACGATGTGGCCAAGGCCGCCGGGGTCCAGCCGACCGAACTCCCGTATCTCCGAAAATTCCGAACCGGATCGCACCTGAAGTATCTTCACAAGTTGATCGACTGGTGCGAGGCAGGCGGGACCAAACTCCTCCTGATCGACATGCCCGTGACCGCCGATCTGGAAGCGATCTACCCGAGCGAGTTCACCGAGTTCCGGTTGCGACTCGCGGAGGTTGAGCAATCGCGTCCGATCCGTGTGATCCGGGCAACGCGTGAGAGCGTGGGTCTGACCGATGCGCACTACGCGGACCTGATCCACATGAACCGGGATGGGGCAGTGATCTTCAGTCGGTGGATGCGGGAGACGTTAGCAAAGATGGGACGATAGTTTACATTATTATATTTCTCGGTTCCACCCAGGGCGTTGCCCTGGGCTGAGAGATCTCACCCCTTCAGGGTGATGAAGGTTAGACCGAGATCTCCACATCAGTGGGTTTTCAGCCTGAAAGGCTGAGATTTCTCAGCCCAGGGCAACGCCCTGGGTGGCGATGGGCAACGCCCTGGGTGTCGGAGGGCCGCGGTGATCTTCGCGAGTAAGGCGTTCTACCTCTTCCTCCCGACGGTGCTGGTGCTCTACCATCTGCTCCGCAGGCGGCAGCACAAATACGGAGTGCTCCTCGCAGCGAGCTGGCTCTTCTATGCATGGCTGAGCCCGCAATACTTGTGGGTGATCGTCCTCTGTACCGTGATCGACTACGCGGCCGGGTTGCGGATCGAGAGAGCGGGCAGCGAGCGTACACGGAAGGGATGGCTCGGGGTCAGCGTGGCTGCGAACCTCGGGCTCCTGTTCGCATTTAAATACACCACCTTCGTCTACGACAACGCGGTGTCACTGGCACAATTGTTCGGCGCACCCCTCCACGATCGGACCTGGGAGATTCTGCTCCCCATCGGGATCAGTTTCCACACCTTCCAGGGGATCAGCTACACCGTGGATGTGTACCGACGCCAGATCCAGGCAGTCCGAAGTTTCCTCGATTACGCTCTGTTCGTGTCGTTTTTCCCGCAACTGGCCGCCGGGCCGATCGTTCGGGCCGTCGAGTTCCTGCCACAAATGGCCACGCCCCCGCGAGTGACTGCGCGTCAGGTTGCCGATGGGCTTCATTTCTTCATCATAGGGCTTGTCAAGAAGTTGCTTCTCGCCGATCAACTCGACCAGTTGTTCGTCGGCCCGGTGTTCGCCGACCCTGCCGCGTTCGATCCGGCTGCGCATCGCTGGGCGTGTGTGGCCTGGGCCGCTCAGATTTATTGCGATTTCTCCGGCTACTCGGACATGGCGATCGGGTGCGCAAAGTGGTTCGGCTTCGAGTTGCCGCGGAACTTCCTATTCCCCTACCTGGCCACCAGTATCTCGGACTTTTGGCGCCGGTGGCATTTGTCGCTCTCCACCTGGCTGCGGGACTACGTCTACTTCCCTCTCGGGGGAAGCCGGGGCAGCGCGGCCCGGACGTACGCGAACCTGATCGTGGTGTTCATCATGTGTGGGCTGTGGCATGGAGCGACGTGGGCCTGGTTCGTGTACGGCCTGTACAACGGTTTGCTCATGAGTCTTCACCGCATCTGGGATCGGGCTCTCACGGGCATCCCAGTTGCCGACGCCATCCGATCGACGCGAGCCTGGGCTCTGGTCGCCTGGGCGGGAACTTTCCTGGCGGTCGCTGCGGGATTGATCCTGATCCGGATGCCATCGTGGGAAGCCGGTGGGATCATGGCCCATTCGCTGCTTGGGTTCGACCTCCTGACCGGCTGGTCGCGTATGATTCCGGTATGGGTGCCGGTCTTGCTTGTCGTGATCGCTGCGGGCCATCTGGTGGGCGGCTGGCGGGAGAGAGTCGGTCGGACCTTCGATGTCCCCGCCCCGATTCGGGCCGCCGCCTACGTTGTGGCAGTTGTCCTGCTGGTCACGCTGAGTCCAGGGATCGGGAAGACGTTTATCTACCTGGCGTTTTGAATGGTTGTAACCGGTCGGTGCGGGTGTGCCCAGGGCGTGCGAGGGATGTGGGATGGGGCGGTTCCGGTGGCTGTTGCTTGTGGTCCTTGGCAGCGTGATCGCGGCGACGGTCGGGGTCGGCGTGTGGGCGTTCGGGTTCCGCCAGCCGAGCGGACTTCCAAGACCTCTGACAGTCCCATCCGGTGACCAGGAAATCGCCTGGCTGCACAACACCACCGATGGAAGCACCTGGGCGTTGTTCGTGATCGGACTGAAGCGTGCGGAGATGCCCGTCGATGGCGTGCCGAGTGAGTTGACGGTCGATGACACGAATGCGTTCCCGGAGCAAACGACACTGGTTCCCGAGGTCGTGCTAAGTCGAGCGGGGTACGCCGGGAAATGCCGGGTCCGGTGGTACAAGATCTCAGGCGAAGCATCGACAAGTGACTGGGTGCAGGCTCTGGCTGCCCGCGACCCGGCACCCCTCGCCATTATCGGGGGGGCGACCAGCGACCGTGCCCACGAACTGGCCCTGGCCCTGGCAAAGCAAACCGAGTGGCATGGAGACCGCCCACTCCTTCTGATTACCACCGCAACAATCGATATCGTTATTACCGACCAGGATGATCCATCGCACTTCGCGCGTGTTCCGGACCAGCGGTCGCTGGTGGAGGTCTACCCCGGCCGGTCCTTTCGCTTCTGCTTCGGTAACGCCCAGATGGTACGGGCGGTGACGGAGTTTGTCCTCCAGGATCCGACCCTCCATCCCGGGCCACTCGGGTGGCCTTGGCTCCGCGCAGCGACCGCCGGAGCGGCCAACGGGTGGGCGGTGCTACCCGCGCTGGCGGACCTCGGTCGCAAGCCGACCGTGTTTCCCCTGGAGTGGCAGGACGACCCGTACTCGGGCGACCTGTACAACCAGTTTCGCGAGCACCTGTACGCGGTACTCGGCGGCCACGCTGGGCCATCAAACGCGCCGCGGATCGTACGGGATCCGGCGTTCTCGATCCCGTTCAGTGTCGGCGGGTTCTCCCGGCCCAACGCCGGAGAAGCCGCAGCCATCCGCGGGATCCTCCGCAACCTCCCTCCTCCCGGGGAACGCTCTCTGATCGTCATTCCAACCGTTAGCAACCCGATCCGGCGCATCCTCCTCACCCTTTCCGAGCGAGTGCCCGCGGCCGGCCGACGGCTGGTGGCGATCACTGGCGACGGGGTTTCGGTCAACACCTTCTACCGGGACGCCGAATGGGCCTGGCCTGCACGGTCGATCCCCATTCCGATCGTCTTCTTCGCCCACGCGAACCCGTTCGCTTGGGACACCACCGACGGCCCGCCTCCCCCCCCCGGCTACCGACTGGAGCCGAAGAACTCGACGGAAGATGTGTTACACGCGACCAACATGATGCGGATCGTTGCGGATGCGATCTTCCCACCGACCGCGTCGGGTCAGTTGTCCCGAATCGCCGACCGGGCGGACGATGTCGCAGCGCGTTTCCACGCCCGCCCGGACAAATTCTTCGGCGAGCACGGAAACCGCCGCGGCCGCCGAGGTGAGTATGTGGTGGTGCTCCGCCCAACCACCCGCTACGGCGACACGGCGCCGGGCACCCCCCGCCCGGAATCGACCATCGAGGTCTTCCGCCGGGAAGATGTGGGGAGATGGGTTCGCGTCGGGGTGGTCCCGGTGCTTCAGGAGGTGGAATGAGCGTTCTCAGGGCGTTGCCCACAGAACCCAGGGCGTTGCCCTGGGCTCAGAGATCTCACCCCTTCGGGGTGAAGACGGTCAGGCTATGATCATCGCATTGGTGGGTATTCAGCCTGAAAGGCTGAGATCCCTCAGCCCAGGGCAACGCCCTGGGTCCTGTGGGCAACGCCCTGGGTTCTGTGGGCAACACCCTGGGATGGAGGTTTGACGACGTGGAATACCACCACCTTGGACATACATGACATGCCCGCCGACACCCCACCAACCGCCGCTTCTCCGATCGAGCCGAACAATATCGGCCCAGCGCCGCGGCTTCCGGTGTGGAGGTACGTTGGTCGGCTCGCGCCGCTGATGGTGTGTTGGCTGGGTCTGGTCGTGTGGCTCGGGTGGCTCCTCTATGCACGGGCGAACTGGACCCGTCAAACCGACGAGGCCGATATCCGCGAGTGGCTGGCCGAGACCCGGGTGTTCCGGAAATCGCTACCGGAGTTGGTGAAGGAATACGCCGAGATCGCCGAAAGTCCGGCTGGCAGGGACGAGGAACGGCTACGGACCAAATACGACGAGATCGAGGCCCACCTGTCGGCCCTGGCCGAACCCACACGCATGTATTCTGGGAGGCTCCCGCTCTTCCCGGAGGTGTACTTCCTGGGGATCGAGTACCCAGACCGCGGGCCGCCGACCGGCCGATCAGCGCACCCGGCCTGGTCGTCGCCCGTCCCTCGCCCCGGGGTCGACGCCAAGGCCAAGGTGCGGGCGGTCCTGTACGCTCCGGGGGACGGCCACGCCGCGATTCGGTGCGAATACGGGGTCCACACCAACCACCAGTTCGAGGAGGAGCAGAAAACTCGCCGCTCGTGGCAACTCCCGGCTGGTGGGGTTCTGGCACTTGGGTTCGGGCTGACGGGGTTCGTCGTCTACCGATTCCTCCGGCGGGAGCGACTGCGGGAAGTCCACGGCTGGGAGGTGAAGGTATCCTCCGAACATCGGGAGCGGGAGTTGCTTGCCGCGCAGGTCCGGCAGCAGGAGGCGGAACGCGAGACGCAGGAACTCAGCTCCAAACTGCTGGCGGGTGAGCTGGAAAAAGCGAAGATCGAGAGCCGGGCGGCAGAGGCCGAGCGGGCCGCGCTGGAGATGAAATCGCAGTTGTACGCCAGTATCGGGATCATGGCCGGGAGCTACGCCCATAATATCAAAAACCTACTCGTCCGACCGAACGACCTGATCGCCCGGTGCATGGATGCGGAGGGTCTTCCCCGCGAGCAACACGGGATGCTGGAAGAGGTGCGGGCCACGCTGGGCACGGTGACGGAGCGGCTCCAGCAGATCCTTCGGACGGTCCGCCGCGATCCGAACCGGGCCGAACTGACGCGAGTGGACCTGACCGCCCTGCTCCGTGAGACGTACCGAACGTGGGGGGAGATGGCCTGGGAGAAGTGGAAGGTCCGGCTGACGGCCGAGATCGCCGACGCCCCGCTGACGGTGAGTGGGGATGTATCGCATCTTCAGCAGGCGATTGAAAATCTGGTGTTTAACGCCCGTGATGCAACCTTCGAGATGCGAAACCACCTCCGGGAAGGTGCCCGCCGCGCACCGGGCCTGGATGCGGCCGGTCGGAAGCAGAAACTGATCGAGGCCGCGGCCTGGAAGGGCGAAGTGATCCTCCGCACCCGTCGGGAAGGCGACCGGGCCGTGTTAGAGGTGCAGGACAACGGCATCGGGATGTCGGAGGAGGTCCGCCGGGACTGTCTGAAGACGCATTTCACGACGAAGCGTGACAACGCCCTGTATGAGGGTTACAGCGCCGGGATGGGGCTGGGGCTCTCGTTCGTGGCGGTCGTCCTGGAGCACCACGGAGCAAGCCTGGAGATCGACTCGGCCCCGCTGCGGGGGGCGATCTTCCGGGTGCGCATCCCGCTCGCTGGGAGCGAAGGGGCGTAGAGGGGGTGAGCGAGAGCCTGAACCAAGCCGACGCAGTGGGAGCAGCGGTGGGGCTGACTGCCCGACAGATTCAAAAGGTATTGGCAGAAAACATGATAAAGTAAGACCAAACTGCCGGAATTATCCTATGGCCAGTCAGGAGTGCAACATTTTTCCTTGCCCGCTCCGAATCACCTGATGCTAGAGTTCATATGTTCAGTTTCCGACACTCAGGGGTAATTCCCGTGACCGACGCATATGTGAGATCTTTTCTCGACTGGCTGACGGCAGGAGGAGGGCGGGTGGAATTCTCCATTTTCTACCCATCGGGGGCGACGGGCGACAAACCGGATTTCTACCTCAACCGCGAACGGCTGACGTTTGAAAACCTGAAACAGCAAGAGCTGAGATGGCTGGAGGATACCGGGCAAGAACGTAAGCCGAATACGATCGCGGGGTTGATGCAGCGTTCTCTTCAAACGGTTTTGGACAACGGATGCTCCTACCCGCCACGCTCCTGATTCTGGCTGGAAACGAAGAAGCCCAGTTGAGTCCAGACTCAACTGGGCTTCTTCGTTGGGTGAACTACTGGGCGAACAAACCATAAGCCCATCGCAAATGAGGGAGTGTGATCTCGCCTTTGCGCCTGAGTCACGAGACAATCGCCGCAATTCGTCGATGAACACGATGAGGTCAGTTGTCCTTACCTCGAAGAGGTTTCACAACAAAGCCCAGAGTCGCGCTTCGCGCACTCTGGGGAACCTTCCGTCTTTATTCTTTTACCGCGAAGCGGTTATACAAGGTAGACTAGTCCCACACGTAACGCTCGTCGTATTCGGCATTGTATTTCGCCAACACGCGACGAAATTTCTCCTGGAATGTCTCGGTCTTGTGGTGCTCTTCTTGATTGGCGATGTAGGCTTTCAGCGCATCGAGATGGCTTGGGCTGATCGAAAACGCCCCGTATCCCTGTTGCCAGTAGAAAGACGTCAGATCGGGCGATTGTTCCTTGATCCATTTGGACGATTCGCGTTTGAGTTCTCGGATCAGGCCGGGAATCGTAACCGTTTTCCCCTGCTTGCAGAGAATATGCACATGGTCCTCGACGCCGCCGACGATCAACGCCGGGCAGTCGAGATTGCGGCATGTGCCGGCCAGATAAGCATGTGCCTTTTCTCGAAAGGCAAGGTTCTGGAAAAACCGTGCCCTGTTCTTGGTCGAAAACACGAGATGCAAGTAGACTTGCGCGAGTGACTGCGGCATTGATCAGCCTCCCGTCTTGTATAACCGCTTCGCGGTAAAAAGCTGGGGCAGGCAACCAGCTACCCAGGGTGCGCGAAGCGCGACCCTGGGCTTTCTTGTGCAACCTCTTCGAGGTAGCCGAGGGCAGGTGATCGATTAACCAGAGTGCGCGAACGCAACCCTGGGTTTTGTTATGTAGCCACTTCGAGGTAATAAAGAGCAGACAACCCTCTACCCAGGGTGCGCGAAACGCGACCCTGGGCTTTCTTGTGCAACCTCTTCGAGGTAAGACAACCGACTGACTCGCCTTCACAGGGAATCACGGCGTTTCTATCGCGTCAGTGACGCCAATCTGCCGCCCCCCTCACTCCCCCGGGATCGGCCAGACGTAGCCGAGCCGGCGGATCGCCTTCCGCACCGCGGCGAGATCGGACTCCGGGACGACGAGCGTCCGGTCCCCGGCCAGGAGACACTTTCCCTTCAACTGTCGGTCGTTGACCAACTCCGCCGCGACGTGTGCATCCGCGCACTCGATCAACCGGGCCGGTCCGCCGTCCTTGAGTAACTCGACCTTCCGGCGTAGGTCGCTCAGGAACGTCTCGACCGCGGGCGGAATGTCGCCCGCAATTCGGGTCGCCAGGAACTCGGTCAGCTCCTCGACCCGGCCACCTTGCTCGACCACTCCTCGGATCTTCTCACCTGACAACTTCCATACCATCGGCGATGTTTCGTCGGCGAACCGCTCCAGGGTCAGCCGGTCCGCAACGGGCGGCGGGTGGGTCGCGACCACGTCCAGGTTCGCCAACACTCGCAGATCGTCTGTGACTTGTGGGGCCGTTGGCCGATATTCCTCCGCCAGACCCAGACACCACGCCCCCAGCGCATTGATTCGCACGGAGAGCAGTCCGTCGTAGCGGCTGAGGAAGGACAGGTCATCCGCTCCCCAGCGGCCCCAATAATCACCTCGGGCACCCAGCGGTGAAATGTAGGCCACATCGATGAGCCCGGTTGTCGCTGCGTACTCGAACAAAAACGCCAGGATGTATCGCCCCTGAATCTGCTGCCAGGTGTCACCGTGGCCGTTGGAGAAGCTCCCGTAACCCTTTTCGCAGAGGTAGAGATCCCAGTAACCCCCATCCCCGGCGGTCATCGCAAATTCACGCTCGGTTGCGTGTAGGAACCGCCAGAAGTCGTCGATCTTGAACCACTCACCCGGCGGACAGTCCTTGATCGCTTCAAGGATCACCTTGCGGCGATTCGCGACCGCGCTCAATCGCGCCTTGCCCTGTCCCTTGATCGCCTCCACCCGCGAGAACTCGTCGAGAAGTGTCGACTTCACCCATGCGGACCAGATTTTCTTTAGCGTCGCGGCGGGTGCCTTGCTCAGGGCTTCCCGCCCGGTCGGAGTGAGCTTGAGGATATCGCCGCGCTTCTCGGCGAGTCCCGCGGCCTGGGCCAACATCGGCCACGCGAACGCCTTGATTGCCAGATCCTCGGGAGGTTCATTTTCGTATACGATCCCGTCCTCGGGGGTGTAGAAATCGCCGCCGGTCAGCACCCCCGCGACTGCCTTTCGACTGGCATCGGTGGGGGTTTGCTTCTTGTCGGTAACCCGGACCTTGCCAGCATCGATGAGCCGGAGAATCGCGGCCAGATCGGCCTCGGCCTCGCGGGCCGTCTCTCGAATCCGAACCGGTTCCGGTTCCTCGGGTTCCTTTTGCCCCCAACTCGATCGGGGGAGGGAGTGCGTGGCCGGCGACTCCGTGGAAGTCTTGATGCGGAATGGGTCTGGGGGTGGGACAAACGTCAGCAGAATCTTCCGGACATCAGTCGGCAAGCAATTGTACTTGGGAAAGAACAGGACGAGGGGAGTGGGGCGAGATCGCCGCGATTCGGACCAACTGGAGTTCGACTTCCCACTCGATACGGACCAGGATGGTTCCTGGCCGTACTTGGCCTCGAATGCAATCTCGGAGTAGATGCCGTTCGGGTCGTGGGTCGCCTCGCGGACGGCGAACTGGGCAAGGGGTTCGAGCTGGTCGTAAAGCTGGCGGACGCGGGCCGGATCGGTCATCGCCCCGACCACAACGGCGACGAGTTCGCCCTTCCTCTTCGGCGGATCGGAGACGAGCATGGCCGCCAGTGGCCGCAGGCTGTCGACCGTGAGCTCGTCAAACTCCAACTGCGCGGGCAGTGGCCCGCTGTCCTGGCTGCCTCGCGCCATGATTTGCTCCTTCCCGTCTGCCTATCCATTATCCCCAACTGCTGCATGTGAGGCCTGACCAAGCCGGGTGCCATGCCCACGGCTTTGCGTGGGCATGAAGGCACTGTGACGAATCAGGAACTTCCCAGGCACTGGCAACGGTTCCCGATCGATCCGCAGCGGCCCAACACGGATTGCCGAATCATCCGCCGCTAGTGACCAAATCCCGTCCTCCGCTTTCGCATACAACCGGCTACGTACAGGATTATTGTGCAGCTACTCGATCTGCCCGAAGGCTGCTTTCATGCCCACGCAAAGCCGTGGGCATGGCACCCGGCTGTAGGAAACCTGGAGAGTTTGGTCGGGCTCCGATGCAGAAGCTGTGGGTAATGGATAGCCGGTCAGCGCAAACCCGCCGAGGGTGGAAGCCGCGTCAACTATCGAGCCCGGCCCCGAAGTCGTCGTCGTCGATCGGTTTCGGGGTGGGTATCAGTCGGGCGGCCGGGACACCAATCGGTGTCGTCTGAGCCAGGGGGGGTGGTGCAGCCTCGGTCTCGGTGGGTTTCCGTCGACCGCCCCCCCCGGTGCGGGAGGACGCGGCCGTGGTGCGGGTCCGCTTGGGTGCTTCCCCGGCTGGCTTCTCAGTGGCGGCTGGCTTCGCAGCAGCGGCTGGCTTCGCAGCAGCGGCTGGCTTCGCCGAACCCGTGGATTTGGCGGGTGTACTCGCTTTTGCCGGACCGGCGGAGCGGGGGGCAGCCGGTGTCTTCGGAGTGGGGGTCGGTTTCGGGACCGCCTTCCGTGGGGAATACGACGGCACCTCGTCAACATCGTCGAACAAGTCAATCTCGTCGGCCAGAGCCCTGCCGAGCGGCCGATCCTCTTGAGCAGGGGCATCGGGTTCGGGTTCGTCCCTTGGTGGGGGAACCGGCAGCACGGGCGGTCGAGCGCGAGTTGGCTCAACGGCCGGCGGGCGGCCCCGGGCGGATTCGGTGGCCGGGGTCGGAGTTGGCTGCGTTGCGGGAGCCTGAACTGGGGGGACTGCGGCTCGGCCGCCCTTTGGCCGGTCCGGCGGAGTTGCCCGGCCACCCGCAGGGAGGGCCTCACGAACTGGTGGGGCAGGGTCGCGGCCTGGTTCCCGCGCCCCATTCGCGGGGGGTCGGTCCTTCCGTTCTTCTGGCAGGGGCACCCGGGCCGACTTCGGCGATCCCCCATTCACCGGAAGCGACGGCCCGGCCTTCATCTCCAGCCCAAATCGGCTGACGATGTACATCCCGCTCCCCTTGTGTTTCTCAATCTCAACCAGCCCGTCTTTCTGGGCGTCTTCCAACATCTCGCTGAACGTGCGGTAGCCGTAGTACTCTTCGTTGAACGATGGCTTCTTCCGCTTCATCGTGTCCTTCACCATCGATGAGTAGATCACGTCCTTGTTCTCCCGCCGCAGGGCCAGGAGCGAGTCGAGCAAGAGGGCGAAGACTTTCCGCTTTTTCTCGGGAATCTGCTCGTTCACCGCAACCGGGATGATCGGAGCCCGGTCCAGATCCTCGTAGTAAATGAACTCGTCGCAATTGTCCCGCAACAGATCGGATGTGGCATCGACGAGCCCCAGCCCAATCACGTGCTTGCCGAGTTCCTTGAGCTTCGACACCAGGGGGGAGAAATCACTGTCTCCGGAGACGATCACGAACGTGTCGATGTGGTCCTTCGAGTACGCCAGGTCGATGGCATCCACCACAAGCCGGATGTCGGCCGAATTCTTCCCCGAGACTCCCCGTCGGGGGATCTCCACCAGCTCGATGGCCGCCTCGTGGAGGCCCCCCGTGTACATCCCGAACCGGCTCCAGTCGGCGTACGCCTTCTTGGCGACGATTTTCCCCTTCTCGACAAGGCGTTCGAGCACCTTACTGATCTCGAACTTGTCCCGGCGATTGTTGAACCCCAGACCCATGTTCTCGAAGTCGATGAACACGGCCAGTGAGCGCTCGCCGTCCCCGGCCCGGTGCGGTTTCATCCCGTTGCAACCCCTGGAGAGGTTCGTCCTGTGGCGCGGGAAGGCGGTCAGACACGCCGCCCTCTCCCCTATTGTGCAAAATCCCAGCCAGGGTTGACAATGCGACCCGGTCAGGTTGATTGGGCCGGGGAACCGGTTCCGGGTGGAATAACCCCTTGGAACCGGTTCCCCGGCTCGCCCGAACGGCTAAAACAAGAGCACAATGCGGGTCAACGGCCGGCCGGTGAGTGTCGGGCCGGATGCCCAACGGCACGGATATCGGCCGTCGGGTTCACGCCGCGACGCCCGCCAAAAGTCGGCGGGCACAACGACCTCACCAGGGGGCTCAATCATGGCGGAGTTGTTCCGATTAGACGGCAAGGTGGCAGTGGTGACCGGTGGCGGGCAGGGAATCGGGGAGGCGATCTGCCAACGACTCTCGGCAGCCGGGGCGAAGGTCGGTGTGTTCGACATGTCGGCCGACAATGCCTCCCGCGTGGCCAAAGCCATCGACGGGGTGCCACTCATCGGCGACCTGACAAAGGAAGCCGACCTCGATCGTATCTTCCGAGAGATCACGACCAAGATCGGGCCAGTCGATATCCTGGTCAACAACGCGGGGGTGGCCAGCCGCAAGGGCCGCGACGTACCGATCTGGGAAAGTGATCGAGAAGACTGGGAATTCGTCTTCAACATCAACGTAACCGGGCTCGTGTTGTGCTGCAAGGCCGTACTCCCGGGGATGATCGAGCGACGATATGGGCGGATCGTGAACATCGCGAGTATCGCCGGGAAGGAAGGCAATCCCAAGATGGGGCCGTACTCCGCCAGCAAGGCAGCGGTGATCGCGCTGACCAAATCGATGTCGAAGGAACTGGTCGGGAAAGGGGATATTTGCGTGAACAGCGTCTCCCCGGCGGTGATCCAGACTCCGATCCTGGACCAACTCAGTCCAGAGCAGATCAAGATGATGCTCAGCAAGATCCCGCTTGGTCGGACCGGAAAACCAGAGGAGGTGGCGGCACTCGTTCACTTCCTCAGCAGCGCCGATTGTAGCTTCACAACCGGGTTCTGCTTCGACATCAGTGGCGGCCGAGCGACCTACTGAGCCGCTGCCGGTGGTATCGCTGCGCTTAACCACCGGCTAATCGCTGTGACCCTTCCAGGGTCATTTCGACCTTAGGCACACTGTTTAGCCAACGTAACCGCTCAACCCAGCGCATCGAGTTGGGCGATGAGCTTCTTGGGTGCAATGGCCCGGTAGCTCTCTTCCACCCAGGCGAGGAGCTGGTTGATATCGGGCCGGTCGCCCGGGGAAAGCGTGAGCGTCACCCACCCACTCTTCCCGAGCCCATACCCGGTCGGCGCTGCGTTGGGCAGGGTCAGTGCTTCGACGTGTGAGGTGGGGAGTTTCACGCTAAACGTCAAGTTGCCTTCGCCAGTGTCTCGCCCGAGTGTGACGAAAATCTTCTTGTTCACTTTCGCCACCGATTCGCCCCAGGGGAAGTCCTCGACAGCTCCTGGGAGACGCAAAGCGAACTCGCGGATCGCGTCGGCAGCTTCCTGTGCCAGGCTCTTCATGGGTGACTCGGGCTTGAGTGAATCACTTCCCGCAGGTCGGGCAAGTGGAATTGCTGGAGGAGCCGCGGGTACTCTTGCACCCAGAAACCCCGCCGATGAGTGCAGCGGCCATCAAGAGACCGAGGAGCAGTTTCTGCATGAGAGACCCCTTCCCTGGAAAGACCGTCGGTCTTGCCGACCGCTCGATCGAATCGCCCACGGACATCGCAAGCGTAGGGGAAGTATCGGAGCACTTTTGGCTGAAGGTGACTGGAAGCCGAGCCGTACCTGACGATGGCTGGCCGGATCTCCAGATCCGATCGGATCGGCCGAATGTGCTTGAAGAACGGGCTCGGCGGATCGTCACGAACCGGGGAATTCCCGGCCGAACAACACACGTCCGCACCCAAACGGGGGCACGAAACGCTGCGGTGAGGCGACTTGAAAACCCAGGGCTCACGAAGTGCTCAGGCCGTCAGACCCCCTTGGCAGCGTCGCGAACTTCCCCCTTCGGCAGGTTGGGGGTGGCTTTGAGGTTCCGCATCACATTCGCCTTGTACGCCTCCACCCCCGGTTGGCCGTAGGGGTTGATTCCCATCAACCGGGCCTCCACCACCGTCGCCAGCATCAACATCTGAAGCAACTGTCCGATCGAGTGCTCGCTGAGGTGCGGAAGGACGATATCCGCGGTCGGCCTCGCTGCGTCCGAGTACGCCTCGTTCGTCCCTTTCACCGCTGCATCCAGGATGTCCGGGTAGTTCTTGCGGCTGAACTGATTCAGGTCGTCCTCGTTCCGGTCGGCCATTCCGATCTGGATCGGTGGGTGCTTGATCTGCTTGACCACCAGGTTGTTGATCACCTTGTCTCGGGTTCCGTCCTGGTGCTGCTGGCCACGGCTGTGCAGATCCCGCGTCTGGACCACTGTCAGCGGGGTCACGCCCCGGTTGATTTTCCCAAGCGACGCCGCCAGGAGTTGGTCGTACCACCAGCCGACCGACTCCAGCTTCTTCGACCAGACCGCCATCACCCGGGTCGTCTTCTTCAACTCCTCGGTCATCAAGTGGTTCACGGCTGCGTACTGAAGGACCGGGTTGCGGTCGAACGGTTCCTCCAGAAATCGCCGGGTCATGGCTGCAGCCCCGAGGAGCAACGCCCGGACATCGAGCCCCATGACTGCGGCTGGAAGGAGCCCGACCGGTGTGAACACACTGAACCGCCCGCCGATATCGTCGGGAATGGTCAGCAGGTCGTTGTCCGCGTACCCCTCAGCGCGACACAGGTCGCGGAGTTTCCCTTTCGCTCCCGTGATCGGGACGATCACATTTTTGAGCATCTCCGACTTCGGACCGTAGAATTTCGCCGCCTCGGCTTTCAGTGCGCGGTAGGCAGCGGCCGTCTCCAGCGTCCCACCTGACTTGCTCACCACCACCACGCCCCAGCGTTCCTCCATCATTTCCGGTTCGACACATGTATTCTCCAGGAGTTCAAACAGATCCTGGAGCGAGTCGTTGTCAACAGCGTTACCTTCAAAATACACTCGCGGCTTGCCCATTCGGAGCTTGGCCGGCATCTCGTTGTGGTAAGTGTGGCAAAGGGAGTCGAAGAGGGCTTTGGCCCCGAGATAGCTCCCGCCGATCCCGAGGATCACGACCCGGTCGACATTCTCTTTCAGTCGATTGGCGATCCGGAGGATCTTGCCGAGATCACTAGCATCTTGCTTGCGACGAAACCCATCGAGTAACTTTTGGGGCAGGTCGATGAAGCCGGGCAGGAGTGGCTGGTCCTTGGGCAGAACATTCACAAACTCCCGCTCAGCCGCCACCCGTCCGCGGATCGTCATGGCCCACTGCTTCACGGCCTCGACCCGGTCCGGGTTGAGGAAGTGCTGAGCCTGGAGTTCCGCAAGTGGGGTCCAGGAGTCGTGCGGCCGGGACAGCAACCGCTGGTACTGGTACTCGATATTCTCGTCGGGCAGTTGCATAATGTGATCCCTGGTCGCTCGTCCCCGCTCCTTCGCCTTGTGCTGCGGCCCGCCCCCCCGGAATTGGTGGGGCGTGGGAAAAGGCCACAGGTCAAGGACTACGGGCTAAAGACGAATCCTGGAAATACTGTACGTCATACTCGCCGGGCAGTAAACTCTAACCCCATGAACATCCACGAGCTGATTCAGGAACTGCGTGAACCTGCGGACTCGAAAATCGTCCTGCTGGTCGCCGATGGCCTCGGCGGGTTGCCGCTGGAATCAGGCGGAAAAACCGAACTGGAAACCGCCTCGACCCCGAATCTGGACGCCGTCGCACGGGACGGCGTGACCGGGCTGAGCATCCCCGTTCTTCCCGGAATCACTCCTGGGAGCGGGCCGGGGCACCTGGCCCTGTTTGGCTACGACCCGCTCGAATACCGGATTGGCCGCGGCATCCTGGAGGCCCTCGGAATCAACTTCGCCGTCGGTCCGAAGGACGTGGCGATCCGCGGGAATTTCTGCACCCTCGGGGATGACGGAACGATCACCGACCGCCGGGCTGGCCGACCCAGTAACGAGAAGAATGCCGCCGCTGTGGCGAAACTCCGGAAAATCCAGATCCCCGGAGTGGAGCTGTTTGTCGAACCGGTTCGGGAACACCGGTTCGTGGTCGTGATCCGCGGCGACGACCTCGGTGATCGGGTCAACGACACCGACCCCCAAACGGTCGGGGTCCACCCGCTCAAAGCCGAAGGGGCAGACTCTGCGTCCCGCACAACCGCCAGTGCCGTGAACCAGTTCGTCGCACGGGCGGTGGAGGTTCTCAAGGACGAGGGGCCGACAAATGGGATCACGTTGCGGGGGTTCGCGCGGTTCCCGAAGATCGCGAAATTTGAAGAGGTGTACGGACTGAAAGCCGCCGCGATCGCTGTCTACCCGATGTACAAGGGGCTGGCCCGACTGGTCGGGATGGACATTCTGGAGCCGGGGACGACGCTCAAGGGGCAGGTGGAGACGCTCAAGAAGGTCTGGCGCGACTATGACTTCTTTTTCTTGCACTACAAGTACACGGATAGCACCGGGGAAGACGGAAACTTCCCGGGGAAGGTGCAGATGATCGAGAAGTTGGATGGGATCATCCCGGACATCCAGGCTCTGGGGCCGGACGTGTTGATTGTCACCGGGGACCACTCGACCCCGAGCAAGATGAAATCGCACTCGTGGCACCCTGTCCCGACGGTCCTACTCGCGGACACCTGCCGGACAGACGACGTGGAGGAGTTCAACGAGAGCGCCTGTTTGCGAGGCGGCCTGGGTCAGTTCCAGGCCCAGCACCTGATGCTCCTGGCAATGGCCCACGCCGGGCGGCTCGGCAAATACGGGGCGTGAACCCATCCCAGGCCATCCGTTTCCAGCCAGGATCGTTCCAACCCAAACCGTGTCTCTCGGCTTCTTCCAGCGACATTGACGCATGGGCCACTTCGTCTACCGCGACCGCACCCTCTTCTGCGAAGACGCGCCTCTGAGTTGGCCACGGGGTACGCGGGAGGAAAGGGGGTTTATAAGATGAACGCATGTCCCGCAGGAGTCGCGCCATGATCGTGACCAAGCCCGAAACCCTGCTCACTATCACTGAACACGAAGCCACTCCGGAAGAACGGGCGAGAAACCTGGCGAGACTCGAGGAATTCCGGAAGAACGTCGAGTGGTTCGGGGCTCATGCCACGGAACTCCGCAACGCTCACGCGGGCCTCTTCGTCTGCATCTTGGGCCAGGAGGCATTCGTCGGGGACGACCCGGTCGAGGTTGTGGCACGGGCAAAAGCGGCGCACCCCGCGAGCCCGGGCGGGTCGTTCACCATCCGACTCTCCATCCATGAAGGGCCAAAGATTTATGCGGCTTGAGGGCACCTGGGCAATTGATGCCGCTGGAGTCTCCTGGCCTGTCATCACGGCCGAAGTGCAGGGGGCTGGCGGGGCGTGGATCGAGTGCG
Source organism: Gemmataceae bacterium (assembly GCA_003136315.1). Lineage (GTDB taxonomy): Bacteria > Planctomycetota > Planctomycetia > Gemmatales > Gemmataceae > Urbifossiella. The sequence continues at coordinate 39,658 of PLDW01000088.1, forward strand.
AATTCCTCCTCGACACTGGTGCCGAGATCACGGTCATCGCCGCGAACATTTTCCACCAACTCAGGCTGCCCAGCCTTCCGTCATCGCACGGGCTCCAAGGAGTTGGAGGGACGGTCGGATCGGTGCGAGTCGACACAGTGATCCGGTTTACCCAGCCCGACGGCACTCATGCGACCGTCCGGAGCCAATTCCACGCTGCACCAGTGCCGGGTACAGTTGAGATGTCCCTCCTGGGGCGAGACATCCTCGGGAATTTCGCAGTGATCGTGGACCGGCCCGGGAAGACCATTTGTCTATTGCACGGCAAGCACCGTTATGTCATTCAGGAAACCTGACGCATGGACCACTTCGTCTACCGCGACCGCACTCTCTTCTGCGAAGACCTTCCCATTCCCGAACTCGCTGCCGAGTACGGGACGCCGCTGTACGTCTACAGCCAGGCCGCCCTGCTGGGGCAACTCACCGAGATCCAGACAGCGTTCGCTCCGGCGAACCCGATTGTCTGCTACAGCGTAAAGACCAATGGGAACCTGTCACTCTGCAAGCTCATGGCCGAGCACGGGTCGGGATTCGATGTCACCTCCGGCGGCGAGTTGTACCGTGCCCTCCGGGCCGGATCGAAGGGATCGAAAATCGTCTTCGCTGGCGTCGGGAAAACCGATGCCGAGATGGCCTATGGCCTGGAAAATGGCGTCTTCCTCTTCAATGTCGAAAGCGAGGGTGAATTACACGCCCTTGGGTCGGTTGCGAAGTCTCTGGGTGTGAAAGCCCCGGTGGCACTCCGGGTCAACCCGGACCTCCCACCCAAGACCCACGTCAAAACCGACACATCCGTGAAAGGCGTCAAATTCGGACTCGATATCGAAACTGTCGTCGATGTCGCCAAGTCCGTGGTTGGACACCCGGGACTGGCGGTCGTTGGGCTCCACATGCACCTCGGCTCGCCCATTCTGAAGGCCGATCCCTACCGCGCAGGCGCTGACAAAGCGGTCACACTGATCCGGGCGTTCCGTACACAGGGTCACGACATCAAATACCTGAACATGGGTGGCGGGTTCGGCATCCATTACCGGAAGCAGGAAGCTCTTCCAGCGGCAGCGTTTGCCGAGGTGATCCTCCCGGCAGTGGAGGAAACGGGCTGTCAACTGGTTCTCGAACCTGGCCGCTTCATCGTCGGGAACTCGGGTATCCTCGTCAGCCGGGTGGTGTTCACCAAGGGTACAGGCGGCAAGCACTACATCATCCAGGATGCCGCCATGAATGACCTCATCCGCCCCACCCTGTACGACTCGTTCCATCGAATCTGGCCGGTCGCCCCCGGACCCGATATTACCGAATGGCCGGACGACTGTGAGGCGGCGATCCCCGGGACATATCCCCAGGACGTGGTGGGTCCGGTGTGCGAGTCCGGAGACTTTCTGGCCAAGGGCCGGAACCTGCCACCCCTGACCCGTGGCGACCTGCTTGCCACCTTCAGTGCTGGGGCATACGGCATGGCGATGGCAAGCAACTACAACAGCCGACTCCGTGCGGCGGAAGTACTCGTTACAGGCCGCACGCACCGATTGATCCGCCGCCGGGAGACGTTCCGAGACCTTGTCGCGTGTGAAGAGGATTGCTTAACCTGAACCGCCGCGCCAAAATCGACATAAGAGTGCCCGACCGCCGCCCTGGGCGGGCATCCCACATTGGATCCCATGATCGGCACCAAGAGGACACCCTGGTGAGAACCATCCTGTTTCCCGGAGTGCTCGCCCCCCGGCAGCGTTGGCTCCTCGGGTGCTTGGGGTTCGGGCTGGCACTTGTCATAGTTGTGGCGAACAGCCTACCTGCTGCTGCTCAGGAGGCGCAGAAGGGGCCACCGCCCAAACCTCAGGAAGTGTTCCAACAAGTCCGGTTACTCATTACGGAGGGGAAGTACGACCTCGCTGCGGTCTTCCTCCAGGCGTTCGTCGACAGTCCCCGCACCGACGACGATGTGTTCGAGTTGGAGAAGCGTTACGGGACCACCACATTTGTCCAACTTCGGACCATTCCAAAATGGTCCGACGACATCAAAACCGAGAAGCAAGCTCGGGCAAATACTGAGATCATCGTCAAGTGGGCGACCGAGGCGATCGACAAAGTCCTCAAAAACCCGACTCGGGTTCAAAAGTACATTCGCAACCTCGGGGCCACCTACGAAGAGAGACAGTACGCGGAGGTGGAACTCCGCCGCACCAGCGATTTCGCCGTCCCCTTCATGGCCGAATCGTTCCGCAAGAACCTCGACCCGAAGATCTCGGCAGCGATCCTCGGGACAATTCCCACCCAGGATCATGCATCCGTCGCTGCGTGGCTGGCCGCACTCGACGGATTGACCCCCGAACAGCAATTCACGGTGATCGCCGCTATCGTCTCCAGGCCGGACGTGTTGTTACTCCTGAACAAGGCACAGACCGACTTCGTTCCGTACTTATTGTGGGTTGCTGGCTCTCCTTCAAGCCCGCCGGCCTTTCGGACATTCGCCACTGAGCAACTGCGGATTCTTCTTCCCGGAGCCAGGAAACTTCCTCCGGAAGCCGTACTCGTTGTCGCCGCGAGGGTTTACGCGGAACAGAGGGCGGTCTACGCCGACGCAGCCGTTAACCCAGACGGGCGGCCAACGACCGTTCCAGTGTGGATCTGGACGAGTGCCGACGAGAAACTCGTGAAGCAGCCAGTCGTTCCCGCCAGTCAAGCTGACGAATATTTCGGCCTGCGTTACGCCCGGTGGGCTCTGGAGATCCGGCCCGATTACGAACCAGCCCAGGTACTCGTGATCACGATTGCTACGGAACGGGCAATGGACCGTGGCAAATTTGGAGATCTGGCCCGGACCGACCCGGCTGTCTACCAGATGCTCGCGACCGCTCCGACCACGGTTCTCACCGACCTGCTTGCCCGGGCGCTCGTCGAGAAGCGTACGGGTCTGACACTCGCGCTCACCCAGGCAATCGGGGACAGGGCCGAGAAAGCTCCAGCGAGTGCTCCGGATGGGAAACTGTCGCTGCTGGCACGCGGCCTGGACTACCCAGACCCGCGGGTGCAACTCGCTGCCGCCCACGCCCTCCTCCGAGCCGCTGTCCCGGTGGATCCGAGTCTCAAAATCCGCGTGATCGAAGTGCTCAGGCGAGCCGCCGCAGCCGACCCCGGAGTTCCCAGCGGAGCCAAGGGGCAGGCCCTCGTCACCGACCCGAATCGACAGCGGGCCGACGCTTCCGGCGCACTCCTCCGTGGGCTCGGCTACGATGTCGAATTATTCGCCAATGGCCGCGACCTGCTCCGACGAGTCGCTCGGGCCTCCGACTTTGACCTGATTCTGATTGACCATCACGTACCCAACCCGGAACTCCCTGACCTCATGGCCCAACTCCAGGCCAACGTCAACACGGCTCGCCGACCGATCATGGTTGTCGCCTCCACTGATAACCCTATCCCACCTAGCCTCGACCAGCTCCTCCTCCGCGTGGCAGTTCTCATCGCAGCAACTGAGAGCGATCCAATTGTGATGCCTACCCCGTTCGTCCCGAACCTCCGACAACCACCCGAAACCCGGGATTCCGAACGTGCGGCGGTGCAGACTCAGCGCGACAACATCTTCCGATCGACCGCTCAGGTCCGGATCGACCGACTCCAGCGCGTCGTTGACACTGCCGGACTTGCGTTGACCTCCGATCAGACCTTCCAGCTTCAACTCAGGATCGAACAGGTCACCTACGCAGCACTTGCAGCCGAGTACCCACTTACTGCCGAGTCGGCACCGCGCACATTCGAGCACGTCGCCCAGCTCCAGAAACAGCTCAGGACCCAACCCTCGGTCCCAGCTTACACCCGCCGCCTGGGAATCGACCACCTGATGAAAGTGATCGAACGCCTCGAAATCGATGTCGCGAAGGTGAAATACTCTCAGGACAGGTACGACGCCCTCCAGAGCCGAGTCGATGCCGAGGCCCTGGGGTTGGTTGTCCAGTCCCCACGCGACCCGTTCATTGAGGCTCGTGTGGCAAGGCTGGTCCGGTCGATCCCCGGGGTTCGGGTGATCCCAGAACCCTACTCCAGGGCATGGTTTGAGGCGGACGTGAATGCTGCGTTTGCTGATCCAGCCGACCGGCCTCGCGACCCGATTGAGAAAAAAGCCGCTGCGAAACTCGCGGTCGGGCTATTGGCCAAGATGGCAACCGGGGAAATACCGGGCTTTGATGTGAAGTCCGCTGCTCCGGAACTCATTGCTGCTCTGCGGGTCGATGATCTCACAGACCCTGCACTCCAGGGGGCTGCCCGCCTCCCCTCCGCCGAGGCCCAGCAAGCTCTGATCACTCTGGCCCTGACCGTTGGTCGCCCCCTTCCCTTCCGTATCAGGGCTGCCGATGCTGCCATCCGTCACGTTCAGGCGAACGGAAAACTGACACCCGATTCCCTGGCAGGACCGATCGCCACCCAGTCAGGTGCAGAACCCGACCCTGAACTTCGTGGGAAGTTCGGAGTTCTCAAGGGTTTACTGGTGCCGGCTCCGGCAGACTACCTCAACAGTCTGAAGACCTATTCCCCACCCTTAATCCCCCCGGCTGCCCCGATGCCCAAGGACGGTGTGGTTCCACCTGCTGGCAAGCCTGAGGAACCCAAGTCGTAATAAGTCAACAACTTCCATCGAGTGCAATGACACCATTCAAGCCCACGAAGTCCGTGGGCTTTTTTCGTCAACCTCCTGCGCAAGCCACGCCAGGTCGATCGTTCAAGGGGTGAACCCGGCGGGATTCACCGGGATATCGAGGGTGATTTCATGACCCAGTACTCCACACACTCGTTTGGCCAGCCCTCACTCACCGACCTCATGGTCCGGTTCCTCGCGACTCGCTCAGACGCCGCCTCCGGGGCAGCAGTCGAGCCCGCCGAGTGCGAGGTCGAGCCCTACGAAGTGGCCGCAGGCTTCCGGGTCGATCCACGAGCAACCTGGACCGACGCGATTGCCCCGCTCGCGACTGGCCCAAGCCCAGTTCCGGCCGAATGGTCCTCACTCGTCAGCCAACCGATGGTCGCCTTCGCAGTCCCCTTGGCGGCCGGAAATTACCCCCAGAGGGTGAAGGATCTTCACCCGCTTCTGACCCGATTCGTGCCATCCGACCTGCGACCCTCCGGTGGGGAACTCCCCGTCCTCGGGCTGAGCGGGCTGCGCACCTGGATCGTGCGTGAGGCGAAAAAGCCACAAGCGACCGCCACATTGTTGGCGGCTGGGGTCGCTCGACTCCTCGGTGAGGTTGATTGGGCCGCGGGGCTTCTGGCCGATGCTGAGAGCCGATGCACAGGCGACCTCCGGGCCACCTGGGAGAACGAGCACGCCGCACTCCTCTGGCAGCGGGGCGAGGGAACTGCCGCTCTTGCCGCCTGGGAAGCAATGGCCGAATCCCCTCGTGTCCTGTTCAATCGCGGGATGGCACTTCTGTTCCTCGCAAAGCCGGCCGAAGCCCGGTCCGCTTTGATGGGTGCTGTCGAGAGCCTGCCGGAATCCAGCGGCTGGACCGAACTCGCCCGACTCTACCTGGCGGTTGCCGAAATCCACGGTTGAGCCGTCTGCGGAGCTGCTTCTGAGTGCCCTCTCCCGGCCCAATCCCCGGTTCACTGGAGGGTGGGTCGTTTCGTTTTCCAGCCTGAACTGAGTCTTGCCTCAGGCAGACGCCAGGAAATGGCCTACCACGATCATGCAGGGTGCCACGGGCGGCTAGTCCGCCCGTGTGACGCCTTCACGCGCGGACAAGCCGCCCGTGGCACCCAAGCCCACCAGTAGATTTTCTCTCACCAACTGCCTCACAGGGTTGGGCCGATCGACCAGGGTGCGAATTCTTCCTCTCCCACGCCATTGATCTCGCTCTTCGTCTGCTCCCCACTCGCCACTGCCAGGATTTTCTCGAAGATTTCGCGACCGACCTCAGCTACCGGAGTACCCTCCAGGATTCGTCCGGCGTTGATGTCCATGTCACCAAGCATGTGTTCATAGAGCGGTGTGTTCGTTGCCACCTTGATGGAGGGGCTGGGCTTGCAGCCGAACACGCTCCCCCGCCCAGTCGTGAACACACACACGTTCGCTCCGCCAGCCACAATCCCAGTCATGCTCACCGGATCGTAGCCCGGCGTATCCATCACCACAAACCCCTTCGCGGTCACAGGTTCAGCGTACTGGTACACATCCACCATTGCCGTGCTCCCGGCCTTCGCAATTGCGCCGAGTGACTTCTCGTAAATCGTGGTGAGCCCGCCCTCCTTGTTACCCGGCGACGGGTTGTTATTGATCTCCGCTCCGAAGAGGCTGGTGTACCATTCCCACCACTTGATTCGCTCAACCAGCTTCTCGCCGACTGCCTTTGAGACTGCCCGTCGGGTCAGGATATGCTCGGCCCCATAAATCTCCGGCGTCTCTCCCAGAATGCTCGTCCCGCCCTGCTGGACGATCAGGTCACTGGCCACGCCAAGAGCCGGGTTGGCAGTGACCCCGCTATTTCCATCCGACCCACCACAATTCGTTCCCAGGATCAGATGCTTCGCCGGAAGCTGAACCCGTCGCATCGCGTTGACACGGGGGAGCATCTCGGCGACGGCCTTGACCCCCGCCTCGACCGTCTTTCCGATCCCGCCGCAGTCCTGGATGCTCAGACTCAGCGGCTTATTCGGTCGGCCGTTCAACTGGATGAGGTCGAGGTGCTCGGTCTCGATCAGGTGCCCGGCCTGGACAATCTCGCATCCGAGCCCGACGAGCAGGTACGCGGCCACATTTGGGTGCCTGGCGAAGCCGGCCAGAGTCCGGTCGAGTTGTTTGTGGTCCGGACCATCGAACTGCATCCCGCATCCCTGCCGGTGAACGATCGCGACCACCCCATCGACGTTCGGGAAGTCCTTGAGGAGCCCGGCATCCCTCACTCGCTGGGTGATGTATTTACTGGTGCTGGCCGAGCAGTTCACGGTGCTGATCACAGCGAGGTAGTTCCGCGTCCCGTACCGCAGGTGGGCGGGCCGGTCGGGGCCACGGTCGAATCCCATGAACGATCGGTACTCGGCGGGTGGGGGGAGCGGGGCCGGTGTTGCCGAAGCATGCGCGTAATCCCGCTCGAACGACGTGACTTTCACGTTGTGGACATGGACATGATCACCAGCCGCGATATCGCGGCCTGCGAAGCCGATCACCTGCCCGTATTTGGAGATCGGTTCCCCCTCCCGGATCGGGCGAATGGCGAACTTGTGCCCCATCTTGATGGCTGCGGGGAGACGGATGGTGGTTCCGTCGACGCGGAGTTCCGCCCCGGTCGGGATCGGCTTGCGGGCAACAGCGATATTGTCTTCCGCACGGAGGTGGACGGCGAAATCCGACAGGGGAGCGGCGGACATCGAGACGGTTCCTTCGGGAAGGGCGTGAACAGCGGCTTCGCTTTCACACTACCGGAAACCGACCGGACCGGGCAGAGGAACCGGCCTGGAGCAGCCCCATCGCTCAAGAGGACAAGGGAGAACAAGGGGTTGCCGCACTCGCCCAAACTGAAGATCGGAACCGGGCAACTAGCAGGGATCAATCCACCCGGCATCTCCGACCGTATAACTGGAGTGTCGTCGTGGGAGTCAGTGCGATTCACGCAGTTGGATCTTTCCAACTTCAGCCCCGAGAGCCAGTCCCGTTCAAGCGTTCGGCTCATGGGTTCCGGGAACGTCGCGAAGCAAGCCGCCCCGCCACTCTGCCGAACGTCTCGATCCCTAAACCTTGCAAGATCTTGGAGCTTTCTCTCTTTATTTGTTCGGCCTGGCCCATTACAGTTACTTTGCAGCTCATGAGCTCGCAACTGGCCGGTTGTCGCCGCTGAGTCGAGATTGCGTCAAGTGGATCAAGGACAAGTTGTAGGGGATTTCGGAGGCCGAGATCAACGTGAACCCGACACCCAATTCGGAGCGGACGGTTGCAGCGAGTGCAGACGTCGACCCGGACAAGAGACCCCCCCCACCAACAGATGCCGACCCGGAGACGGAACCAGGGATCTCGCCGACCACACCCAAGCCGGTGCGACCGGTTGCCAACCTGAGTGGTCCTGAAGGCAAACCGATCCAGGACACACCGACTGATCCGGCGGGCACGATTGTCCAGCAGTCTGAAATCGAGGCAATTGATCCGCTCATCAAGGCCATTTGTCCACCCGCAGAGAATGCCCCCGACCCGGCAATCGCTGAATCTCCCGCGTTGCCAGACAAAGCGGTTTCCCCAGCTGGCCCAGTGGATATCCGACCCGGTCTGAGCACTGGCAACCCGTCAGCAACTCCACTCACGCAGGCGACGATCGAACCCGTCATCCCCAATCCCGCGGGGTCGACTGTTCGAGGTGAGGTCCGTCCGGCCAACGGACAGCCCCGCCCTCATGTACCCGGATACCGCCTCATCGAGATCATCGGGCGCGGCGGGATGGGAGTGGTCTACCGGGCGACCGACCTCGAGCTGAACCGGACAGTGGCCCTGAAAATGGTTATGACAAGCGACCACGCCGGTGATGGCGTCCGGGTTCGCTTTCAGGAAGAGACCAAGGCTGTCGCCCAACTCCAGCACCCGAACATTGTTCAGATCTTCGAGGTCGGGGAAGTCGATGGGATCCCGTTCTGCGCGCTGGAGTTTGTACCCGGGGGAAATCTCGCCGCATCCCTGGCTGGCATACCCCAGGATCCGGTCTTGGCCGCTCAGCGTGCCGAAGTTCTGGCTCGGGCAATGGATGCCGTCCACTCTGCCGGCATCATCCACCGGGATCTGAAGCCGGCGAACGTCCTGCTCGCTGCCGACGGCACGCTGAAGATCACGGATTTCGGTCTGGCCAAGCGACTGGACGGAGTCTCTGGCTTGACTCTCCACGGGGAGATCCTTGGGACACCAAGTTACATGGCCCCGGAGCAAGCCCTGGGGGAACTCGAGCGGATCGGGCCGCTCTCCGATGTCTGGGCTCTCGGGGCGATCTTGTATGAGATGCTCACTGGCCGTCCCCCGTTCCGCGGGACGAGGGTCCAGGAGACCCTCATCCAGGTCTACACCGAGGATCCGGTATCGATTCGCCTGCTCCAACCCGGGTGCCCGCGAGATCTGGAAACGGTCTGCCTGAAGTGCCTGGAGAAAGAGCCTGCGAAGCGGTATTCGTCGGCTGCCGCCCTGGCCGAGGATCTGACCCGGTTCCTCGACAATCGCTCGATCCTCGCCCGCCGGGCCGGACCGGTCGAGCGAACCGTGAAGTGGGCGCGACGGTCACCACTCCGAGCCATGCTGGCCGCGACCTTGGCCATCTGCCTCGGGATGCTGGTGACCATCCTGCTTCTCAAGTCTCAGGCGGATCACAAGGCTGCCATTGTGGCCCGCCAGGAGGCCGCCCTCAAAGATCACGAACTGGATGAGGCCCGCCGCCATGAGAGTGCCCGCGCACGGTTTAACAGCCTCTACGCCGAGGCCGAGCAAGCCGCGACGGTTGCCCGTCCCGATGCCGTGACCTGGGAAAGTGTCGTCCGAAGCCTGCAATCGGCCAACGAGGTGGCCAGGAGCGAGCCCAATGCCTTCACGGAATGGTCTCTCAAGGCATCGGCCGACCGGCTCCTCGCCAGGGCCAATGCGGCTCTGGCAGATGCCCGTCTGCGAGAAAACGAGCGAGGCAAGCTGACTCGGCTCGGGGAACTGCATGGCGACGCCGTTTTTTTCGCCACCCTGGCCACTGGCCTGGGACTCGAGGACAACCTGGAACGTGTCCGCCAGGCTGTCGCCGAGGGCCTGGCCCTCTTTCAAATCGACATCAACGGTGACGGCCCACCTCGGGTCGCACTCGGGTTTTTCACACCCGACGAACTCCGGACTATGACGTCCCGCTGTTACGAACTTCTGCTCCTCGACGCCCAGGCTCTGACCATGCCTCGGCCCGCCGATAAGCAGACCGCTGGGGCAATCCGGCAATCCGTTCCGGAAGCCCTTCGACGACTCGACCGGGCCGACCGGTTGCTCTCCGGCACACAGACCCGCAGCGGACTCACCCAACGGGCCGAGTATCTGGCAGCGCTGGGCAAGAAAGACGAATCGGAATCGATCGCGTCAAAAGCGGAGGCCACCGCCCCCGTTCTCGCGACGGATTATTTCCTGATCGGCTTGGGGCATTACCGCAGGGATGAGTTCAGCAAGGCCACCCCAGCCCTCGTTACCGCACTCCGAGCCGAACGGGGGCATTACGGAGCCCAATACCTCCTGGCTATCTGTCAGCTCCGAGAAGGTATGCACCTGGAGGCCAAAAACGGCCTGACCCGATGCCTGGAGCAACGACCGGGCTTCATCTGGCCTCGACTCCTTCGGGCGTCGGCCGAAATGGAGTTAGCCCGCAGGGGGTCAAACACCTATCCGGCCGCACGGGAGGATCTCGATGTCGTCCTTGCCAACCCGCCTGACGCCGCCGCCCGCTACGTCGCTCTCACCAACCGCGGGGTTCTGGCGATTCACCAGCGTGACTGGGACGCTGCGGTGGCCGACCTGAAGGAAGCGATTCGTCAGCTTCCGGACGCCCTCCCAGCGTATATCAACCTGGCGCTCACATACCGGAATCGGGCCGAAGATCCCCGGGTGTTCGCACTGGTCTTCGCTCCAAGCGGTACATTCGTTTACCAGGCAGCCTTCGCCGAATACCGCCGACAGGCGTTGGATGAATCCATTGCTGTGCTCGACGAGGCCATTCGGCGGCAGCCGAATGTCTCCCGACTCTATCACGAGCGTGGACGTATCCACCTCCTCCGTGGTGACATCACCCGAGCCCGGGAAGACCTGGCTCATGCAATCGTATCCGCCAAAACCCTCGGCTTCATCTCGACCTTGGCGGATGATCTCCTCGATCTCGGCCAATTGATGCATGCCAGCGGCGAATACTCCAATGCTGTCAAGATGTATACCGCGATTTTGGATCTCCCCGCCGCCAAGATCGCGGGAGAGAAACGGGCGCTGGCGGCCCGTCAGTTGGCCAACCCACTGATCGCGCTGAAGAAATGGAAGGAGGCAGCCACAGCCATTGACCTCTACCTGGAATTGACTCCTGTCGCGGAGGGCCAATCGCTGCCGGACGGGCACTCGCGCCGGATGGCCGATGCCCTCAAGATCCGCGCCCTCATCCACGCCGAGCAGAACGACCTGCGAGCCGCGCTGGATAGCTATACCCGGGCGCTGGGCTTCGTTCGCGACCCGGAGGTGCTGGTTCTCCGTGGCTGGGCCTACCACGCAATGGGAGCAACGGGGCTGAGTCTGAAAGATTTCGAGGAAGTACTCAGTCTTCGGCCAGGGGATTCAAACGCCCTTCTGGGCCGGGCAGATGCCCGGGTGAAATCGGGCCAACTGCGTGATGCACTCGCCGATGCCAATGAGGCCCTTCGGAACCTCCCGGCAGATATCCGTTCGCAAACACGGTTTCGATTGCTGTATAATGCCTCTCGGGTCTTTGCACAACTCGCACAACGCGAGCCGGACCCTGCTGCCGGGGGTCGCCACCTTTCCCGTACTGCCGAACTGCTCCGGCAAATCCTGTCCGATAGCCCCCTGGCCGACCGGCCCAGGCTCTGGAAAGATCTCGTTGTGGCCGATCCCGTACTGGGGAAGATGAGTCTGACTCCGGCTCTGGCGGGCGTGGCCGCCGAGTTCGGAAACCGTGGTCAATGAACGGACGTGATCGTCGTTTCTCTCCGCTCAAGAGTTGGAGGCGATCGTGGCCAAACACACGTACTGGTTCTCACAAGACCCGTTCTCCGAGGTTCAGAACCGGACCGAATTACTGCTGGAGGATCTGGAGAACCGGCTGCCGCCGGCCGCTCATACACTCGTCGCGGCCAGCACGGCAGCAAACACTCTGACCTTGGGAGCCTTGAACACCGCGGAAGCATCTGGCGAGATTGCCACGGCCGACGAGCAAGATCTGTACCGGATCCAACTGGGCATCGGTGATCGGTTAACTGTGGCCGTCACCGCTCAGTTGGCCGGAAGCGGACTCGAACCCGTTCTCAGAGTGTTCTCGGAATACGGCCAGGAGTTGGCCATTGATAATCAGGAGGGAGGCGACCCTCAGCTTACCTTCCAGGCGAATGCTCCCGGTGACTACTTCGTCGGCGTCTCATCTGCTGGAAACAGTCAGTACAATCCCACAGTTTCTGATAGCGGTAGCACGGGGACGACCACCGGTACCTACACACTCGACCTGGCCGTCAAGAAGAATCAGCCATTACAGTCCGACCTGGCCGGTTCCTCGTTCCGACTGGCCCAGACCACGGCTGCATGGGGAGACACGGTTCTGGCCTCGTTCAACATCGAGAACCGGGGAGGAGCGAACGCCGGTGCTTTCAGCGTGCAGTTGTACGTCTCACCGGACCCGAACATCAATCCGTCGAACTCGACACCCCTGTTGGCGACCCCCCTCGCGATGGATGGTCTGACCGCCGGGTCGAAATGGTCGGTGGAAGGACTGGCACTCACATTGCCCACGGGCCTGGGCACACTCAAATCCGGCCCTGTTTACATCGGACTGCGCATTACGCTCACCAACCCAGGCCAGGACAGCGGAACCTCGGACAAGGGCGGCGTTCATCGTGGCGAGGACTTCGAGTCCTTGACGATCGTGACACCCGTCTCCACGAATGTGACCGATCTGGCTCAGGCCGACCCGGACTTGAACATCCGCCTCAACGGGACATTGGGCGTCAATCAGTCTGAGCGATACCAGTTCACAATCAGCCAGACTCTGGGAGCCGGGCAGTTCACCGCGACGGCTCAGCCTACCTCGAACAACTCGTTTTTGCCTCAACTGGCACTCTACGGGGGCGCGGAAGGGCAGACGTTGTTGGTCCAAACTCAGGGCGAGATCGATAACCCCAGTGCGACTCTCTCCCAGTACATTCAACCCGGGACGTACTTCCTGAGCGTGAGCAGCGACCAGACGGGGAGCTATCAGCTCACGACCACGATGACGGCAGCGAGTTCGGTGTTGCAGACCGTCCCAACTGGTCCCGGCCCGTCTGCCATCGCGGTGGGAGACATCAACAACGATGGCGACCTCGACCTCGTGGTCGCCGACAGCACCTTTGGCAAGGGCAACACACTCAGCATCCTGATGGGCAACGGCAATGGCACCTTCCTGCCGACACAGACCGTGACCGTCGGCCGAGACCCTGTCGCAGTGGCCATCGCTGATCTCAACGGCGACGGCAAGCCCGACCTCGTCGTGGCAAACGAAGAGGATAACACTGTCGGGGTGTTGCTGGGCAACGGCAATGGCACGTTCCAGCCCATGCAAACGTATGCCGTGGGCCACCAACCGAGCAGTGTGGCGGTGGCCGACCTCACTGGCAATGGCATTCTCGACATTGTGGTCGTCAACACCGCTGATGACACTGTTGGAGTGCTGCTGGGTAATGGCAACGGCACGTTCCAACCCATGCGAACGTATGCCGTGGGCCACCAACCGAGCAGTGTGGCGGTGGCCGACCTCAACGGCGATGGTATCCCTGACATCGTGGTCGCCAACACCGGCTCCAATACTGTTGGGGTTCTGCTGGGCGAGGGTGATGGCACTTTCGGCTCCATGCATTCCTTCCCTGTGGGCGAGAAACCGAGCAGTGTGGCGGTGGCCGACGTCACTGGCAATGGCATCCTCGACATCGTTGTCGCCAACTCCGGCGATAATACCGTTGGGGTGCTTTTGGGAAAAGGAGACGGCACCTTCGCGATGCAATCGCAGTATTCCGTGGGAACGCAACCGCTCTCCCTGGTGGTGGCGGACATCAACGACGATGGTAAGCCCGATATTGTGGTCAGCAATAACAATAATACAGTCAGCTATTTGTTTGGCAATGGCGATGGTACCTTCGCAACACAACAGACCTCTCAATTACCGCAAAATTCTTCCGCGGTGGTGGTGGCGGACATCAATGGAGATGGCAACCCGGACCTCATCGCCACCGACTCCGGTTCTGCGGGTCAGCCTGGCTCCGGCATCAGTGTCCTGCTGGGGAACGGGGACGGCTCATTCCAGAGTCAACCTGTTCTGCCGGTTGGAGTTGGGCCAGTCTCGCTGGCAGTCGGAGACTTCAACGGCGATGGCCGTCCCGATGTCGCCGTGGCCAGTGTGGGCAGTCAAGAGGTGACGGTGGAACTGGGCAATGGTGATGGCACTTTCTCGCCACAGACACCGATACACGTCGGGAATCGACCGATGGCTGTTGCGACAGCCGACCTGAACAACGACGGCCGTGCCGACCTCGTCGTTGCCAATTTTGATGACAATACCGTCGGTGTCATGCTTGGCAATGGGGATGGCACCTTCCGGCCCGAGGTGACATACCCGGTCGGGCTGGGGCCTTGCTCACTGGTGCTGGCCGATCTCACTGGCGACGGCATCGACGACATCGTGGTCGCTAACAATGGCGACGGCACGGTGGGAGTCCTCCTGGGCAATGGTGATGGCACCTTCCAGCCCATGCGAGCCTACACTGTCGGGGCTGGCAATCCGACCGATCAGGCGGGGCTACTTCCTGGCCCTGGCCCGATTAGTGTGGCGGTGGCGGATGTGAATGGCGACGGGATACCGGACATCCTCGTTGCCAACGATCAGGATAGCTCGGTGGATGTCCTACTGGGAGAAGGTCATGGCACATTCCAGCCCCAGCAAATCATCCCACTGCTCGATCAGCCCAGCGCGTTGGCGGTCGCCGACGTTAATGGCGACGGGAAGACGGATATCATCGTCGTCAATTCCGGTGCCAGCACAGTTGGAGTGCTGTTGGGCAACGGGAACGGGACTTTCCAGACCCAGCGAATCTTCGGCGTGGGTCAAGATCCGCAGGCGGTGGCAATGGCCGATGTGAACGGTGACGGCCTGCCCGATCTGGTGGTCACGAACTCGAAAGACGACACCGTCTCCGTGTTGCTGGGATTGGGCAATGGAGACTTCCAGAACCAACGCATTTTCGACGTCGGCCAAGACCCCTTGCCAGTCGTTGTGGCGGATCTCAACAAGGACGGCAAGCCGGATATACTGGTCGGGAATTTCGGCGACAATACGCTCACTGCCCTTCTCGGGAACGGTGATGGGACATTCACGATAGCAACGGCAACGAATAGTGCTCAGGTATCCAACACACCGTATCTGGTCGATCTCACCGGAGCAGTCGATTCGACCGGCCAACCGATTCTCGACAGCGTCATTCTCGATAGCGCAGGGAACATCCTTTTCCGCCAGGGTCTGCCTGGTGGCAGCAACCAGTTTGAGCCCCCTGTAACACTCAACCCGACTCGTTCCGCCCAGGACGTGGCTCCGCTCCAGACTTCATCAGGCTGGGTCGTTGCCGCAGCCGACTCCGCACCGGATCCGAATCTGTCAACACCCGGTCATCTGGTCTACACGATTTCGCTGTATAATGTCACCCTGAGCGGGAAGGTGAACCCACCCACAATCGCCTTATCCACATCGCTCGTGCCGACACAAATCTTTGCTGCCGATCTGAGTGGTGACGGTCGCGATGGCGATCTGGTGATCGCCAACTCTCTCAATAATAGCATTCAGGTTGCCATCCAGCAGCCCGATGGAACATTCGGCTCCCTCCTCACACTGTCGACCGGGGACGATCCTTCCGACGTTACCTTTGCCGATGTCAACGGAGATGGCTTGACGGATATCATCGTCACCAATCAAGCTTCTGGTGATGTCAGTATCTTTCTCAACGACAATAATCATTCATTTACCACCAGTGAACGCATTCGTGCTGGCAGTAGCCTCTCCGATATTAATACTTCATCAACGATCACGACTGTCGCTGGTAACAAGTTTCAGAATTATTTTGGGGACGGTGGGCTAGCCACTGACGCGACCCTGAACAATCCAGTGGGGATCGCAGCTGATAGCCAAGGTGACCTATACATCACTGATTATTCCAATAACGTGATCCGTGAAGTGCTCGCTGGGACGGATATTATCAAGACTGTCGTCGGAACGGGGTCGGCCGGGTACGCTGGCGATGGTGGCCCAGCGACGTCGGCTCTGCTATCCGGTCCGGAGAGTGTGGCGCTCGATGCTGCTGGGAACCTGTACATCAGCGACACCAATAACAATGTGGTTCGTGAAGTCATCGCCAAAACGGGCATTATCGAGACCGTCGCCGGATCAGGAGTAGCCGGGTATTCTGGAGATCACGGACTGGCCACGAATGCCGAGCTGAACGGGCCTTCGGGAATCGCGGTCGATGATTCGGGCAACCTGTACATTAGCGACACCAACAACAATGTCATCCGTGAGGTGGCAGTCGGCACGGGAGTGATCACCACTGTCGCGGGGACGGGAGTTGCAGGGTATTCCGGGGATAGTGGCCTTGCCACCGCGACCGAGTTGGACGGGCCGCTAGGGATCGCGGTTGATGGCTCAGGTAACCTGTACATTGCCGATACCTTCAACCATCTGGTTCGTGAGGTGGCAGTCGGTACAGGACTGATCACCACTGTCGCCGGGACGGGACTGATTGGGACTCCTAATGACGGTCAACTGGCTACCGATGCCGAGCTATTGCATCCAGAGTGCCTGGCAATTGATCAGGCAGGTAACCTCTATATCTCTGACATATTCACAAATATGATCTATGAGGTGTCGGCAGCAACACAGGTCATTACAATTGTCGCTGGAGCAGGGCCACAAGGGTACACTGGTGACAACGGACCCGCCACCGCAGCCTTGTTGAGCGCTCCGGTCGGTGTCGCGTTAGATGGTTTCGGTAATCTCTACATTGTCGACAATGGCAACAATGTGATTCGTGAGGTGAACGCCGCGTCGGGGATCATTACGACTGTGGCTGGGACCGAATCCCATGAGTACTCTGGGCTGCCCGTGCTGGCGACTTCGGTCGTGCTCAGCTCTCCGGGATCAGCCGTGGTCGATAGCCACGGGAACTTGTACATCGCCGATTCCACTAACAATGTGATCCGTGAGGTCGCGGCTGAAACGGGTATTATCACCACGATCGCCGGAAATGGAATCGCCGGGTACTCGGGAGATGGAGGGCTTGCCACCGCAGCCGAACTGAATGATCCTGATGGTGTCGCAGTCGACAGCGACGGGAATGTTTACATCGCCGATAGTTTCAATAACGTGATCCGCATGGTGGCGGCCGGGACAGGAATCATCACAACGATTGCCGGGACCGGGCCAAATAACGCCGGATATTCCGGTGATGGTGGGCCAGCGAATTTGGCCGAGTTGAATGGTCCGGAAAGTGTCACCATTGATAGTGCCGGGAACCTGTACATCGCTGATAGCTACAACAATGCGGTCCGTGAGATCGCGGCCAACACAGGGATTATCACCACTGTCGCCGGGATCGATGTTGATGGGATAGGAGTTGCAGGGTATTCCGGTGACGGTGGACCCGGGATCTCGGCCGAGCTAGACAATCCGGAAGGAGTCGCCGTCGATGCTGCCGGGAATCTGTACATCGCTGATAGCTTCAACAATGCGGTCCGTAAGGTCTCAGCCGAGACAGGAATCATCACCACTGTCGCCGGGACGGGAGTTGCAGGGTATTCCGGCGACGATGGACCCGCGACCTCGGCCGAGTTGAATAACCCCGAGGGAGTTGCAGTCGACGCTTCCGGAAACCTGTATATCTCGGACTTCTCCAATAACCGCATCCGTCGAGTGGCGGCGCAAACTGGCATTATCACCACATTCGCTGGGACTGGAACACTCGGTTATTCAGGAGATAATGGACCCGCAACCTCGGCCATGTTCAGTTTTCCGGAAGAGATTGCGGTCGATGCTGAGGGAAACCTGTACATTGCCGACTCCTTCAACAACGTCATCCGGAAGGTCGCGACGGCTCAGACCTCGATTTCTTCGCTGGCCGTGTCTGCCAGCCTGACAACCGGCAACTTCACAGGCCGCGGCAACGACGATCTGCTTGTGGTCAACCGCGGTGCCCACTCCTTCTCGATTCTGGCCGGTAACGACAGCGGCGAGTTCGCGAGTCCCCAGGCCGCGTTGACCACTTCCACCAGCGATGGCCTTTCGATCAACGACGATCCTGGCCCGGTGGTGGCGGGGGAGTTCAACAGCCTTGATGGGGGCTATGCCCACAGTGCTGGCCAGGAGGATGTCGCCATCCTGATGGAAGATACCGGCGAGGTCTGGATCTTCACCAACACCGGCAACGGCACCTTCGAACATACTGATACCATCCCGGTCGGCCTGGGAGCCACCGGGCTGTCCCTCGTCAGTGGCTCGGAGCCCGGCCTGTACGATCTTCTCGTCGGCAATCAGTCCGGCGATATCCTTCAATTGATCGGCACCGGCGACGGCACCTTTCAGCCGCCTCCGTCGCTCACCGGCAACAGTGCTCCGATCGCTGTCCAGAAGGTGGGCAGTGCGAACACCCCTGTCGCCCTGGTCGCGAATCAACAGGCCAACCTCGTCACCCTGCAATCGACGACCAACGGTTCGACATACTCCTCAGTCCAGACGCTCACAACCACTAATCCCAGCGCTCAACTGGCACCCGGAGACGTGAAGTTTGCACTTCTTGACAAGGGCAGCACCCTGCCCGATGCCATCGTTATCGCCAGCGGCAGCAACAGCCTGCTTGTCTATCGAGCAACCGGCCTCAACACTGCGGGCGATCCCATCTATGCCCAACCTGTCAGCTACTCCGTCGGCACCGACCCGGTGGATGTGACGATTGCAGACATCAACGGCGACGGCATTCCCGATCTGCTCATCGCCAATAAGGGCTCCAACGACATCTCCGTCCTGTTCGGTAGTGACAATAGCAGCGGCGATTGGGTTGGCGTCCCGGGGCCGCGTCTCAAATCAGCCGGTGCTGGCCCCCTCTCCGCCAACCTCGTCGCGAACCCGAGCAGTCCAGGGGGCTACGATCTGGCAATCACCAACCAGGATGGCACTGTGGACCTTCTGCCCGGACGAGGGCAGGGTTTCTTCGACGACCGCAGCCCGCAGATACTCAGCCTCGGCACGACTTTGTCCCAGCCTCCGACCTTGATCCCCGGCACCTCCATCGCTTACGCAGTGTCGAGTACTGGCTTGCTGATGCGGTTCGATATGAGCGATCTGAACGCCCCTGCGACCATCCTCCCCGGTCAGGAAGGTGTGCTGGCCGCCCAGCTCATCAATGCCAGCGAGATCGTCGAGGTCCGATCTGGGGGGATCGTCAATGAGGTTGATACGACCACAGGCAGCGTCGTGTCGGCACTCTTCCCCCAGAATGGCCTTCCTCTCTTGCCCAGCTCCCTGGCCCTCCTTGAGACGGATTCGGGCCTGGAAGCCCTGGTCACCGCCGAGAATTCCAACACAATCTATGAGTTCCGAGCCACATCCACCGGCATCGGCGAGCCCGTCACGGTGGAGATCGGGCAAGACTTCACCCCGGTGGGCTCTTCGCTGGCACTGGCATCCACCCTGTTCACCACAACGTCGGTGCCAGGGGGATCGGGACCAGCACCTGCTGGACCAGCGTTCAACACTCTGCTCACCGCCTCGGCCACAGGAGTTGACCCCGGGTTACTGGCTCGCATTGGAGGACTGTCTGACGAGACCGTGGTTCTGCCCAAGGGCGAGCAGCTACTGGCCAGCCTGAAGCTTGACTTTGAAGGGCTCGCCTTCAGCAACGGTCCCGATCCGCTCGTAGCCGACAGTCCAACCGTCCCCACGACGCGAGACGGGGTGCTCACGGGTACGACTGAGGCTCTGGAAAGACTGGTCGAGGCGGTCCAGGGCGGCACCTGGCCCGAGACCGTTCCAGGCATGTCGTCACCTGCCAAGAAGACTGACTTGTTGGAGCAACTCCTCGACTCCCTGCGGACCTTGCCGCAAGAAGGCAAGCGACCCACCCCTCCAGGCGAACAATCCCCGGATGAGCCTGAGGGCAACGACTCGCAAGTCGACTCAATCGCAGCCGTTGTCGGCTCCGTGATCAACACAGACCAAGCTCCCCGATCCACGACGGACGAGACCGAGGTGAGCCCACCCGTGCAATCGCCTGATTCTCGACCGATCAGCGACAAGGATGCTTTCGAAGCCCTGACTCACGGAGTCGAGGTCGGACCGCATCAACCCGAAGCCGTGGACTTTGGGAGTTCTCGGGTAACGCACTGCTTCAATGATCAGAGCGGAGATGAGGAAGTTGTGTTCGCATCATTGCTACTGTTCTCCCCCGCGCTTGTTCCTCACGAGCGGTCTCGAAGGGGGTCGATGCTCTTGAGCAGTTGGATCCGCGATAACAATTACTAATCTATGATTTATGAAATTCAGTGGGTTTGCCAGTTGCAGCCTGACGAGATCGATGGTGGGCTATCAGAAGCAAGTTAAACAAGTTGAATATCGGAAATTATTTTACCAGTTGCAGTTTGAATTAAACCTCCAACAAAGTAAAGGGAGCGCAGTTGTTGCGTACGCCCGTGTCGGTCGCTACATTGGGGCGATTCCCATCGATTCCCCGCTTCTGTCGAGTTGATCGGCAGGGATCAGACATGGTGACGAAGATCGAGGATCGCCAGATGACACCCAGTCCAGACGGCTTGCCGCTCGTCTCGTGCATCATGCCGACTTGCGACCGTCGGAAGTTCGTGCCGCGGGCGATCCGCTATTTCCTGCACCAGGACTACCCCAAAAAGGAACTGATCGTTGTCGATGACGGTGCCAGCTCGGTTGGCGACCTGCTGCCTGATGACCCCAGACTTCGCTACTTCCGCCTGCCGCAGCGGGCGACGGTTGGGGCCAAACGTAACTTCGCCTGCGAGCAAGCTGCCGGCACGCTGATCGCGCACTGGGACGACGATGACTGGCACGCACCGCGCCGGCTTCGTATGCAGGTCGAAGCGATGCAGCGTGCCGGTGCCGATCTCTGCGGGCTCAGGACGCTTCTCTTCTATGACACCCGCACCTGCCGGGCCTGGCGATACACCCACCCGGAAAGCCAGCGGCCCTGGCTGGCTGGCAGTTCTTTGCTCTACACCCGTGCCTTCTGGGCCAACCACCGTTTCCCTCCGATCAATATCGGTGAGGACAGCCAATTCGTCGCTCATGCCGAACCCGGGCGGCTGGTCAGCATGCCGGATTTCACCGTCCATGTCGGCATCATTCACGATCAGAACGTGAGCCCCAAGCACACGGGTGGAGCCTGGTGGCACCCGCACCCTGTCGAGGACATCGGCCAGGTGGTGGGTGAAGATCTGGCCGATTACCAACGAGCTTCGACCGAGCCTTCGGCACCGACAGCGGTCGACCCGCCGCTTCGCAATGTCTTCGCCTGCCTATTCCACGAAAGCCCTGAGTGTGTCGTCGATCTGGTACGCAACCTGCGTCACCTGGACCCCACCTCGTCGGTGGTGCTTTACAACGGCAGCAAGAACCCTCGTTTGCTTGAGGGCGTGTTCACGTCCGATCGCAACGGGGCGGAGATCCACCCGACGCCGCAGCCAGTGGAGTGGGGCCACCTCCACAACTTTGCCATCGACTGCATGCGATTTGCGCTGGAACGTGGTCCGTTTGACACCCTCACGATTGTCGATTCCGACCAACTGGCACTGCGTCCAGGCTATTCGGCCAGGCTGGCGGAATTCTTCGCCAGCAATCGTGACGTCGGGATGCTCGGCAACTCAGCGGGAAAGCTCCCCCCGAACACGAACATCCCTGCCGCTCGATTCGCCTACGCCGAGACAGACCATTGGCGACCGTTTGTCCGCCGTTTCCCCGATGGTGAGGCGAAATTCGTCCACTGGAGCTTCTGGCCCACGACCGTTTTTACCGCCGACGCGGCCCGTGGTCTGGTCAAGTTGTTCGACGAGGACGAGCAGTTGCAGCAGATCGTGCGAACTTCGCGCATCTGGGCGACCGAAGAGGTGATCCTGCCGACGCTGGTGGCACTGTTGGGGTTCCGGATCGCTGCCAGCCCGTTCAGCTACGACTTTGTGAAGTTCCGCACACCGTACTCGGTTCAGCAACTCAACCACGCGATGAACCGGGCCGATGTGTTCTGGGCCCACCCTGTGCCCCGCCGCTATGATGACCCGTTGCGCATGCACGTCCGCGAGCAATTTCACGACTACACCGCGGTGGCGACGACCACCCCAGAGCCGCCCGGCCCGCATCCAGTTTCGCACCAGCCAACGACTGCGGGGCCACACCTCCCCAAAGTCGCTGCATCCAATGGGCCGGGGCCGCCACCGTTTCTGCTGTCGCGGCCCATTCTGGCGCGGATGCGTGCTGTCGAGGGTTGGCTCGATGACGACGAGGCCGACCTACTCCTGGGCACGACCGTGCGGGCTCTGGTTGATGTGCCGGAGGCGTCTGCGGTCGTCGAGGTCGGCAGCTACTGCGGCCGGGCCACGGTCATCTTGGGTGCGGTTGTTCGCGCCGTCCGGCCGTCGGCACGTGTCTGGGCGGTGGACCCTCATGACGGCAAGATCGGCGCGGTCGGCCGGTACGTCAAGACCAGCGGTACGCTGGAAAAGTTGAAGGCAACCATCGCTGCCGCTGGCCTCTCCAATGTGGTCGAGATCGTCTGCTCTGCTGCGCCTCAACTGCCCTGGCAACAGCCGATTGCCTTGCTTGTGATTGATGGCCTGCACGATTACACCAGTGTCTCGCAGGATTTCTACCACTTCGAGCCGTGGCTGGCCGACAATGGATTTGTAGCCTTCCACGACTACGCCAGCTATTACCCGGGTGTTGTGGCTTTCGTCAACGAGCGGCTGGCAGGCGGCGGGTATTGTAAAGAGCAGAGTGTCAATAGCATGATCGTGTTGCAAAAGCAGCCGCAGCAGGCGAAGGATTCCGGAAGAGCCTCGTAACAGCTCTCGTGCCTCGAAATAGCCGTTCGGTGTGAGGTTCCACTTTATTGATATCTGGCTACAATAACTGTCAATGGTTCGGTGGCTGGTTGTTACATGAGAAATATATATTAATAGATTGTGAGATACCAGCACTAATAATTAAGAACAAATATACTTATAATGATGCGAGAAAATCAATAAATCGATCCTGTGGGTTGCCATTCATTGTATAATATTTATCTGTATGTGGTTCGCCGCCATTGGAAACGAGTGATTTAATTTTCGCCCCCCCCCGTTTAAACAACCATTGTTCATAGAGGAATCGATTTGTGTCGATTGTCGGCTTCGGCAGCCCCCGAATCCATGCTGCAGTTGACCACCAGAAATTACCACCGAAGATTGGCCCAAAGACTGGGTGAACGATGTGGCAAAATCCAGCGATGTCGAATTGCTGCAGATCTTCGACCCTCTGTTGCCAGTCGACGAGAATCGCGTGATTCATTGCCCATCGCCATTTGGTAGCATAAATACCTTTCAGCGTAACATTCTTGCCGTGAAAATAAACTATACTATGATTTTCAGTGCTAGTATCGCAGAATTGCTTGAGCGATGATAATGCTGAATATTCATAATAGTTTTCTTTGGACCAGTGAACGGTCAAATGTACACCTGCGGAGCCAGCTAGATATCGCAATTCATTCGCTGCTTCCTCAGATGATTCCACGAGATGCGCCTCAATGCGGCCAGGAAATTGAGCTTTTCTGATAGTAATCAATTGTTCAGCCGCGATGTCAAACCAGTTATTTTTTTGCCAAAGAGTCCAGAATGCCATAATCATGCAAGTGCCCTCCGGAATATTGCAAGCAGACGTGAATTACCGTTAAGAAACTCATTCTCAGACTGACTGTTTAACCATCCTCGGAGCGTGTGAAAAGAAGTCATGAAGCCGAATGAGCGAAAAGGGCCGATATCATCTTGAGTATCAGGCTGCTTCGTGAACCAATGAGGATCATTTACCGTGTGAGGCGATATGAGATGCGTCGGGATCTCCATCCAATTACACCACTCATTACGCCGGAATGCATAGCCAATTGCATCCGAGGCCATGGCGAGCCAGGGCAAATTCTTGCCGTGGAGGCGAGCTTGGGCAAGAGCATAATCCGCAGCTGTATGCAAGAGCTTGGACCCTTTCGATGCAACAAAAAAATTATCCATCCAGTTTCCGCCCCATTCTTTGAAACCGACAAAGTCGAAATTACTTGTAGCTAGTTGTGCCAACCCCTCCAAGGAGCGGAAGCAGATAAAATCCATGTCTAACCACATGCCGCCAACGGCAGCTATGAACGCCTTCCTGATCCAGTCGACTCGGTGCGTTACATAGATTCCATCCAACTCGCGCGGAATTGGACCAAGAATATCTTCAACATCTGCACGGGATAGAACGATAGTACGTGGATTATGTTGGATTATCGATTTGAGACATAAATTATAATACCAGTGTCGCTGAGAACCTTCCCAATAGACATAGATCTCACTTGTGGCAGTAGTCATTGGGTTAAATTTATTAATAGCATATTTTAGAGTAATAAATAAATGTGATTCATTAAGTCCATTGTGATAGCAAGCATACTTATTTATAAATCTAAAATTATGTTGATTACAAGTATATAATGAATTAATGAACATATAATCATCTGCGCGCCCTTGAGAATAGTGGGAAAATCTTGAACGTCCAATAACAGATGAGTGAACGAGAAAGCTTGCGGTATCAATTTTTCCATATTTAACAGGCCCAGCATCGAGTCTATGAGATCCATCTGCCATTTGTTGCTTAAATACAAAGACTTTTGCATTGATATCACTGTAATGATCGACTATAGTTCTTGATGCGATTATACCGAAATCAGGATGGATTATGTTGTCATCATCAAGGAAGTAAATCCATGTGTCGTGACTGGCAAGCTCAATCCCTCGATTTTTTTGAGCAATCCCCTCGCCGTCGGATGGTGCGACCTCAAGTTTGTGCGGCTTGACTCCAACAGAATTTGAGCTCGCTTTGGCTTCATCCAATACAATAATCCATTGCCAGTCAAAAAAGCTATCTAGCTGCTTTAGGCTTTCACTAACAATTGGTAAGTTTGCCGGTCGCGAACATGCCGTGATGATAGCCAATTTTGGGAGAATCATATCGTCACCTTTACATATTAGATCGCCAATCAATGAACGTGCTTGTTATAGCTGGCCTCAACACAGACGTAGTTCCGTCGTGATTTCCATATCTCTCAATCGATAGTTGATCTGATCAGAGATCGGATTGTCCGCGCAACATTAAGAACAATTCTCGCATCCAATAGCATCGGATCTCCCCTGAGAGCCGACGTTCCCCCATTACGAACTGTATACCACCCTTTACCCGCTAAGTCCACCGCTTCCTTGCTTTGCTCTGCTCGTGAGGGTTGCCTCGCAGCTGTGAGTTGGAGCGGCGGTGACCGACTCGTTTGGGTCCCACAAACACCGCATCGCCTGGCATCGGGCATTCTGTCGCCTGGTGCAACCAGACAGATCTCGCCTCGTCCTTTGAGTAGGGGTAATCGGTCGCGACTTGGCAACACGAGCGAGAAGTTCATCAGTGGTTCCTCCCTTCTCTCGTATACAAAACGAATTCCGACTTGGAAACCCGGTCCGACACCGATTTCTCCTCCCTGCTTCGGACCATGCCCATTGGATGGAATATCGACGCAGAGAGAGTGATCACGAGGGAGCGAGACTTTTCCAAGTGTCACCTGGCTACTCAACCACATCGCGGAAGAACCGGGCCAGCAAGTTCTGGTCAAGGAGTCCTGCCGCCTGCCCTCTCTCGTGTCGGGAGTGCGATTCGAGCTCTGTCACCCAGGTGCGGTAAATTGGCCGTTGATCGCCGTCCAGAACTTAGTTTGGACGGGGATGTCATTGCGGCGGATTTCCCCGCGGAAGTTCATGTCCAAATCATAAACATCGCCCGCCTGACAGTCGTTCACGACTGCGCTGGGGAAGTCTTCATTGCGGTAAAGACAACCATTGGGTTGATCATCGACAAATTGGTCATTGAGATAGTGGTCTTCGAATGCTGGATTAGCGGGGTGATCGCGATGGCCGTAGAACGGGGCCACTGGGTCGTTCGCGCTGCCATCCTCTTGAAACGCGGCAGTCAAGAATCCCGCTGGTTCGGTGAAGAAAATGTTACTCAGATCCGTTTGGACAGTGCCCCTTTGTCGCCAGAAGTGTCCGCGGATGAATTGGCGGTATTGGAACTGCGAGCATTGGCAGCGACTCGAAAATTGCGAGGCCGTCCGGAAATAGCCGCGAATGGTGCATTGCCCGGGGTCATCTCGCGTGATGCTCGGCTGTTGGATGCCGATCACCTGAAAGTCGGTGAGGCAGTTGGCCGTATCAGTCGGTGCCCCCTCACTCTGCTGTTCGCGGTTCAAAAACGCGAATGTCTCCATTCCCACCATGCCGTCCTTTTTCAGGCCATACTCCTCTTGGGTCGCCGCGACGGCAACGATGGTCTCTTCCGTCCATTCACCCGTGACAGGCCCGCCGAGGAGGTTCTGGATGAGTAGAGTATTCGTCGCATCATAGCGAGCGCGATTATACGTAATGGCACGCTGAATTTGCTCCGCAGTCAGGTCGGGTTGTGCCGGAGAGAGGAGGGGTGGCGGGGTCGCCAGGTCACGCTGGAGGTGCTGCGCACCCGAAGATCTTGGGTCCACTGTCACAGCGGTGCCTTCGATCACCCGCGCGGCAACAGTCTCTGCCTCTCGTTCCGCTGGTACGCCGGGGGAGTCAAGAGTAAGGCGGCCAAGACCGGTGGCGCCCTGCTGTTGAATCACGTGCGTGAGTTCGTGCGCCAGCAGCCCTTTGCCTGCAATTGTACCGGGGGTGTAGTGTTTCTCCGCGAAAACGACATCCTGCCCAACGGTATAAGCATTGGCGTGTACGGCTCGTGCGGAGCGGGCAGCAGAGGCATCGGTATGCACTCGCACTCGGCTGAAATCATGGCCAAAGCGAGGTTCCATGAAGGCTCGTGTGCTCGCGTCCAATGGCTGACCTGGCGAGCGCAAGACCTCATGCACGATTGGCGGTGCTACAGCTGGACCGCCTGGCCCCGAGGCGAAGCGTTGAATGCCCATCCCTTTCTTGCATCCGTCGCACTCCTCGTCCATCCCGACGGCATCGCCAGCCGCAGACTTGAGTTGTAGGAGTCCAGGGCGAGTTGGCAAAAGGCTTCGAGCCTGCATTGGGGCAGCCTTCGGTGATGACTGCGTTCTTGCCTTGACCCTACCCATCACACTACCTCGATTGCTACGACGATTAAAACAAATGAATAATTTTATTATTATTGATTAATTTTATTATTATATATAATTATATAATTACTATTATCCACTTTATTTTATATCTATTAATAATTATCAATTGCCTATAGACGACGCTCAAGCCATTTTAAAAACTCTCTTGTGAAAAGTATCGACTCGACTCGGAGCTGGTCTAGCGGGATTGCGCCCGATATGCTGCCAAAACTCCGATTGTTATTGATCAGCAAGGCGTAGAGCGGCACTGAAGCTTCCGTGATCCGCCATGCGATGAGTTGTTCGATATCGGACTTATTGGAAATGTGCTTACCCGAGATTACTGCTCCAAGCGCCTGAGCGAAGCATGCGAATCGTCCACCGCGCTCCGCACCAACAGGGGTGGAGCTATCGTAGTAGTAATCGCCAAGAACTTCCGACACTGGCCCTGCGAGAGAAGTCAGGGGTGTCTGCGGAGTGGCAGCGCAGGCGGCACCAGTCAACCCTTTGCGGATCGCATAGGCATCAATGTCCCCACCGAGGTCCTCGTCACTGGCCAGTGTCCCCGCGCCTCCAATGTACTTTGAGTACGGTTTTGGAGGCAGGCCAAGTTGTTTCTCGTCCCAAACCTTCTGGGCGACAGCGGAGCCGAGGTCGCCTCCCCAGGTGGCGAACTCCTCGTTCGGATCGTTCACCTTGGGATGGAACGTGATGCCCTTGATGACCACGGTGATATCGAAACTCGCGGCGGGGCAGAACATTGCTTCTAGACCGGTGTAGACGTGGCCAATGTCGGTCCCGGCAACCACCTGAGAATTGAGGAGTTTGTCGTAGAGCGGCCCGAGCACTGGGCGTGGGTCGGGGAGCGATTTGTTGCCGCACGGGATAATTTGGTCCCAAACGGGATTAGGCTTGTTCGACCAAGACCGGGCGCCGTAGTAGATTTGCCTCAGCAGAGAAAGCATGTCGCGTGGTGACGTACCTGGCATGGCCTGCTCGGCGCAGACAACCAACTCAAGGTACTCGTCAAGTGTCGAGGCCTGGGAGAATGCAGGTGGGCAACCTACCTCAATGACTGTGGGCACCGTCTGTAGGATGACAACGCTACGGAGGTTCTCATCGGTATCACCGGTTACCGGCCCGTGATTGACCACAGATGTGATCTGGCTTGCGTCAAGGCCCGGGTAATTCTTCGCAGGATCCGGGTCGGGTTTTGGTGTGATAAGAACTTGCCGGGCCGCAATCGCCCGGGCGCAGCCAAGGTTTTCGTTGAAGTCTTGTGGGCCGTCACTGCTGGCAAAGCCGTGGATCTCAAGGAAGGATGTGGGCGTCAACGGGGCAGCGAACTGTCGCAGTCGGCTGTCTTCTCCCGGGGCAAAGGTGTCGCACTCGAAATTGAACCTGAAGGTGGGCCGGCCAGTGAGGAACTTCTTGTCGAACTGGGCGGTACAGCCAGTTGAGCTCGCGACCGCAGCTTTGACTCCCCAAGGGCCGCAAGCACGCTGTAGGGCAGCTGGGGCCGTGTGGGAGCGTTCCGACATCGAGAAAAGCCCTAACCCAACCGGGTTCGTCGGCTTGCTGGCCTCGCCCTCAGCCGCCACACTTGCACCTTCCATGTGGGTCGCTACGGGGCGTGACTCACCAGCCTGCTGTTGAAGAACGTGGGTCAACTCGTGCGCCAGCAAACGGCGGCCAGCGGTGGAACTGGGGTCGTACTGTCCGTCGCCGAAAACAATATGATGCCCAACGGTGTAGGCCCGCGCCCGGACCTCGCGTGCCGACTCCGCCGCCCGGACATCGGTATGAACCCGGACACCCGCGAAATCGTGGCCAGAAGTCCTTGCTGGCTCCGGGCTGTGCGCGACCGATTCGGCGACGCGATCAGCCTCCTGCTCGTATTCATCGCCGGGTTCATTGACGGTCAGTTGGGCCTGTGGTGTCGAACTGCTCACTACGCGGATTCTGCTGAAGTCGTGCCCAAAGCGTGGCTCCATGAAAGCTCGTGCCCCAGCATCCAGGGGCTGGCCTGGCGAGCGCAAAACCTCATGCACGATCGGCGGGGCCACGGGCGGACCGCCAGTCCCCGAGGCGAGCCGTTGAACCCCCAGTCCCTTCTTGCACTCGTCGCACTCCTCGTCCATACCGGCGGCGTTGCCCTCGGCGGACTTGCGTTGCAGCAGAACGCTTGGCACGGACGGCCGCACGGAAGCCTGCGGCGCCGCTGGCGTCTTGATCGTCTGTCGGCTTGCGGTTGCGCTGCTCATACCCAGCCTCCAATCTTGGAATCTGTGTCTTCCTCCGTCGCGGGTCAGCGTCTGATCAAAGTACATCAGGGTCGGAGACGCATTTCGCAAGGCCAGGTCACGCTCTGCAGAGCCAAGTCATCTGTGACTGTCACGCCGCCATAGCCATAAGCCCTTAAACTGGCCTGTGTCAAAGGTGCATCGGACGCTTTTGGAGGCGGCTTGCCAAAACTCAATCACCACCTTACCGTTCCAGGTTCCCTTTGGTTGCTCGGAGGGCTCAGTCAGTCAATCGCAAAGCCAGTCCTGGCCTCGCGGTGAGTGCTGGCTGCCAGTGGCCTCTGCCAAAGCCTGGAAGGAAGCCCCGCCTCTCTACTTTAGCTGGGTACCACTTGCGACAACATGCGTGCAGCTCGAAAGTCGTCATGATTTACACCGGTTGCCAAAATCGCATGTCCCTCGCACGCGATCATAATGACAGAAAAAAATCCGGCTGGCAGTGTACATGATCTGGTTTTTGCCAACGACTACACCATCGACGAGATGTTCTTGCTCTACTTTTAATCGGAAATTGGGAGGTAGATATATATCTGACGCAATTCCGTAACAATCGTCGAACAAACCAGTCGAATTGGTAGTGTATGTTTTTGGTTGTAGAAGATGGAACTTACCATGGCTATCTTCCAGATTCTTGAACTGTTCCGTGACAGTGGCACCTTTTGAGTCTGTGGGGAGCCCCAGTAGGCGGAATCCTGCGACTTGCGTTGGTGGCCCCACTAAGCCCTCATCCACCTGGCAGTCAGCCTTGGCTCTG
Organism: Gemmataceae bacterium; assembly: GCA_003136315.1. Lineage (GTDB taxonomy): Bacteria > Planctomycetota > Planctomycetia > Gemmatales > Gemmataceae > Urbifossiella. Next base: position 69,904 of record PLDW01000088.1, read on the forward strand.
CCTGACTGCATGATCAGAAAGTATTCCGATATGGGACAGTTGGCGTTACCCGCGGTCGTTGACCCGTCTGTAGGTTGTAGGTTGTTAACGGATGTATCAGATTCTCCAGTCGACAATTGACCAATAATGATAAGATCAGTGATCGTGTCGATCCCGAAATTTCCAGATGGAACAGAATCGAGCGCTGCCCAGGTATGCGGTCCGACGATGCCGTCCCACTCCCCCGGATCGCTCGGAAACGCTTGTTCCTGAAAGGCAACGACTGCTGCCGAGGTTTTCGGTCCGTAGATGCTGTCCTCGTTGAGGGGAGCATTCGGCAGGCCATTCGCACCGTTGGCAATGCTCTGCTCGTTGAACAGATTGAGTTGGTGCTGGGCTACCAGCACAGCCGGATCGGTCGATCCCAGGCTCAGCAAGGGTTGAGCTGGGAGTATCGTGTCTGGGTCAGTAGTCGGCGCCGATGAGAGCCCTGTGTCTGGGCCGCTCGCGGGCGGGGCGGCCATCTGCCTTCGTAGCGCGGGCCTTGACGGGGCTTGGCCGTGAGCAGTCGTGGTGCTGAGATTCCCGGAATTTGCAGGTGCCTGCAGAACGCTCGCGGCGATTCGGTCGGCCTCGCTTTCAAGGGGATCATTCGGTTCGCTCACGGTGAGGCTGCCCGTGGTTGACGCCGACACGTTTTCCTGTTGGACGACGTGTGCCAGCTCATGCGCCAGTAGTTGGTTGCCCGCAAAATTGCCGGCTGCATACTGATTCTCCGCGAACACCACCGCTTGCCCAACGGTGTAAGCATCGGCGTTCACGGCTCGTGCGGAGCGCGCAGCAGAGGCGTCGGCATGCACCCGTACCCGGCTGAAGTCGTGCCCAAACCGTGGCTCCATGAAAGCCCGTGTCCGAGCATCCAGTGGCTGCCCCGGCGTCCGCAGAACCTCATGCACGATCGGCGGTGCCACCGCCGGGCCGCCAGCCCCCGAAGCAAAGCGTTGAAGGCTCAGTCCTTTCTTGCATCCGTCGCACTCCTCGTCCATCCCGGCGGCGTCGCCCTCGGCGGATTTGCGTTGCAGTAGGATGCTTGGAGCGGACCGCCGCGCGGAAGCCTGTGATGTCACTGGCTTTTTGAGAGCCTGTCGGCTTGCGGTTGCGCTTCTCATACCCAGCCTCCCACTTCCGCTTCGGTCAGCGGTCGTTCCAGCTTAGCGTACTCGATTCGAGCCGCTTCGCGAAGATGTTTCATCCGGATGGGCTCACCGGCGTTTGCCGCCAGGAACGCCGCGTTCAGGGCGATGTTGCGGATGTTGCCCCCCGTTGCGTTCAGCCGCGAGAGCTTCGCCATGTCCAGCCGATCCGTCGGGGTGGCGGCCGGGAAGGCACGCCGCCACATTTCGGCCCGCTGCGCGGCGTCGGGGAACGGGAATTGCACCACGAACCGCAATCGACGCAGGAAGGCCGTGTCCAGGGCGCTCTTGAGGTTGGTCGTCAAGATCGCCAGCCCGCGATACGCTTCCATCCGCTGCAAGAGATAACTCACCTCGATGTTGGCGTAACGGTCGTGGCTGTCCTTCACCTCGCTTCGCTTGCCAAAGAGGGCATCGGCCTCGTCGAAGAGCAGGATCGCACCGCCGTCCTCCGCCGCATCGAACACTCGCCGCAGATTTTTTTCCGTCTCGCCGATGTACTTGCTCACCACACCCGCCAAATCAATGCGGTAGAGGTCGAGTCGCAACTCGTTGGCCAACACCTCGGCAGCCATCGTCTTGCCGGTACCACTGGTGCCCGCGAACAGGGCGCTGATGCCCAGGCCGCGGGCCGATTTCGTGGCGAAGCCCCAGGTGTCGTGAACGGTGGCCCGCCGACGCACGTGTGCTGCAATTCGCTGAACCGCCTCCATCTCCGGCAACGGAAGCACCAGATCGTCCCACCCAGCGGAAGCCTCAATCCGTTGGGCCAGGTCGTCGAGGCGGGTACGGGATTGAATGCGGCACACATCCCATGCGGCGGGGCCGACTCCCTGGCTGGAGACGGTCGTGCGTGCGATGGTCTCGGCGGCTGCCGAGCGGATCGCCGGTACTCCGAGGCTGAACTGCGCTGCGACGACATCAATCCCCGCCGGGTCGTCTGCCGAACCGAGGGCGGTCCGCCACGCGGCCCGCTGCTCGACCGGCGTGGGGCGGGCCACGTCGTAGCTGACGACAGGGCGGTGAAAGGTGCGGCGGCGTTCGCGGGCCGAAACGATCACCGGGCCGCCAACCCGCTCGATCAGCCGTCCGACGGCCGGGGTGGCCTCGGTGCCGTCGCACTCGACGAGCAACACCGCGCCGCCCAGGGCCGCTTCCCGTTCCCACAGCCGCAACAGGGCATCCAGTTCCGCAGCCGTGGCGGGGACCAGATCAGCCGGTACTGCCACCACTCGCAGACCGAGCGCAGCGGCCGCTGCGGCGGCCACGGCCCGGCAGTCGGCCACGTCTGGGCCGCACAGTTGCACCAGCGGCAGCCGGCGCGGCCCGCGCGGTGCGGACCACGTCGCAACAAGCCGCTCGACGAGCCCCGCGTGCGAGGGCACCAGGTCCACCGTTGCGGACGGTGCCACTGGCTCGACCAGCCCCGCCAGCCGCTCGTCGAGTTGCCCCACGCCCGCGAGGTGATGCAACACGCGCTCATCAATGCGCAGAGGTGAGAGGGTCAGAGCCGAGCCGGCCCCGACGTCTATGAGTCGCCAGCGCCGAAGCGGCGCTGCGGGCGTCAGAGCACTCCAGTGGGGGTCGGGTAGCGCGGCCAGGGCCAGGCTAAAGGTTGGCCACGGCCGTGATGGCTCCCCCTGCGCTGCGGCACAGAGCGGCCCGAAGGCGGAATCCAACTCGACCCCCGCGCAGAGCAGCAAGACGTCACGCTCGAACGACGACAGGCCGAACGCTGCGCACACAGCATCCAGCGCTGGCGGCGAGACGTCTGCCTCCGTCTCGGGCTTGCCGTTGGGCTGCGCGGTCGCCACCCGCTCGGTATGGCAGCGCAGCAACGCCTTGACCCTCGCCAGTGCTGCGACCAGGCCCGCCTGATTGGCCGACTGCCAGGTTTCGCCGACTGCGGCTGTCATGGAATCATCACCAGGGGGCCACTGAAGCCCAAAGCCGTTGTTTCCAGTCGGCTCTCGGCGTCGTCTACTCTGGCCCGTGCCAGGTATGTCCCAGAGGGGAGACCTGCTCCCGAAAAGGTGGTGTAGTCGAACACAAAGGTGTCCGTTTCTGTCGGGTGAGGGGAAGCGGGCAAGACAAAAGATGCCGGCTGCGTTCCGGCCGGAACGCTGGCCGAGGCAGGGACGGAAAGCTGGTTGAGCATCAGCATCACCTGCTGCTGTGGCCCGACCGGCGGCGCCAGAACAGCAGTGATCGCTCCGGTCGGCGAACTCACTGCGAGGCTTTGAATGGTCGGCCGGAGAACGAACGGCGCTGCGTTGGACTGCGACAAGATGCGTGGTGCTGCGAAGGGGTGCGAGGCCGATATCGGGGCCAGTTGGGTCAGCCGGACGGTGTTGAGACCGGGGCGCAGGCCGGGCGGGAGCAAGACGGTCATATGTGTGTCGTTGACTGACGACAGAATCGTCCCGGCCAGCGTTGTCGTCAGCCCAGGCGTTGTGAAGGTGACCTCGTCGCTGGGGTTGAGGTTGCTGCCGATGAGCGTGAGTGGCGTCGGGGGAGAGGTTAACAATTCCACCGGCTGTGGCTGAACGGAGTCGATCGATGCGAGGTTGAACGGCACTGCAATCACATGCCGCCGTAGCACCGGCAGCGCTGTTCCCGGTGGAACATCGTCGGTCTCGATCAGCACAACGCCAGCAATATAGATGGTCGAGAGCACATAGTCCTTGTCGGGGAAAATCACCCACAGCTTCGAGAGATCCTCAAGAGACACGGTGGCCGGTGTGATACGCACAACGTCGATTTGCTCGGCCAGATCGGAGGCACTCAGGAGCGGGTTCTCGGTGATGGCCTTGCGAACCGTGTCCCGCCCAAGCACGGGGTGGGCGTGGAGTTGACGGATGGCAGCGCCAAGCAACCGCTGTTGGTCGAAGGTGGTGTCAGTGCCATAGAAAGTGAGCAAGTAGTGGAGATCGATTGCAACCTGCGGCCGGCGCAAGAGTGAGCCGTCGGCCCGTCGCGTGGGGAGATCGGCATTGCGCAGCGCAGCATTCGGTGTGACCTGGAAAAGGAAGATGTTGATGCCGGGGAAGGGCAAGTGCGCGTCGTTGAGTTGCAAGTTTGTAACAGTGGCACCGTTGACGCCAGACGCAGGCAATGCATGGGTCAGCACGTGATGCAGGGTTGCTGTGACCGTCGCAATGGCCAGTGGGTTACTCATGGCTACTCTCCGCGGCGGTCGGTCATTGCAAGATCGAGTTTAACGGTGCCCATTGCGTCAACCCGAATACAGTGGTGTATCCGATGAGGACATTTCCGGTGATTGCCAATCCCCAGATATCCATGAGGCCCCCCTGCGGGTAGAGGATCAGGCTGGGGTGGCGGCTGGTTCCACTGTTGAGAACCAGATTGCCGGTCAATGCGCTTGGTCCGCGAGCGATCTCCTTGTTGCCGCCGCTGGTCGATATCAGCCCCACGGGCAGATTGGGCGACCGGCCGCGGAGTTCGTTTGAGGCCAGGATGAGAGACGTGCTGGTGCTGAACCCATCAGCAACCTGCCGACTCAGGAGCAGCGCCAGGGCCGTGCCAGTGAGTGTGGAGTGGGACAGGATCACATCGATTCGGTTGTCGGTCACACTCAGCGACAGCACTCCCGATTGGCCCCCCTCGTTCGTCTGCTGAGCTGCCCTCTCCCCTGCAGGCCACGGAAACAACCCCAACCAGTAAATGGGTATGATTTCCCAGAAGCGAATCATCTCTCCGATATGTTCTTCCCAACTATTTTGATAGAGAGGGACAGAAATTTCGCAGGGACAGGCGAAATCGGATGCCTCCAACCAGAACCCAGCAAAACAATCCGACATACGGTTGCCCCGAACCTGGAGCGATCCGATCTCGGCATGAACGAGGATCCCAAGGGTCAGGTTGCGGAATTCGCAATCATCGATCGCGCCGTCGAGGACAGCGCCAATGCTCTCCCCGTCCTCGGACCAGGAGCCCATCGCAAGGAACCCATAGAGGGCAACGAACTCTGGCGGGCCGTGATCTCGCGGACTGTGCCTGCCCGCGTGTTGCCGTAAGTGTTCGGTGAAGGAACCCGTAGAGCCGGGGGGTGTTGGGGGAGGAGTTGGGGGTGCGGGAGGAGGGGCTGTTGTCGCTGCTTCCCGGCCCCGCCCCCGCCCCCGCTGTCCGGGGCTGGCTCGTTGCGGCGGGTCGGCGACAAGCGGAGCTGCCGCCGCGGCCGCGATGGTTGTGGTGGATGACAGCGGAGTGACCGTCGGGTGCCTGTCGGACTCGAACCGGCAACCCCGGATGACAAGACCGCGGCAGTCACCTTCGGCAAAGACGCCCGTTCCGAAGGTAGTCGAGTGCGGTCGTGGGGAATAGCCGAATCGGCATCCTTCGATTGTCACGTCGCGAGAGCCGGCCACGCGAATGCCGATCATGCTCAGGAGTTTCGTGTCGTGTGTGATTATGGCGCCCAGCGAGCTGCCGCGTCGCCCACTGAGGGCCGTCGCCAGCGGGACGCTGGGCAGTTCGAACCACAAGTGATGCAGACTCACGCTTTCCGCACCCGCGAGGACGATGAGCCCGTCAAGGAACATCGTGGGGTCAGCCGTGAGGGCAGCCTGCAACGTCGCTCCGCCTGATGACGACTTGAGGACCAGCTGCGAATGTCGGCGGCTCAGACGCAACGGTTGCGGCAGAGAGTAAATTCCGGGAGTGAAGCAAATGCAGACGACCTGCCCTTTGCCGACAGCGTGATCGATAATGTCTTGCAAGCGAAAGGCGTCGGACGGCCCGACCCTGATCGTGCAGCAGCCGTCGGGGTTGTGATTGGGGTTGGGGATGGGGATGGGGATGGGGTGTGACTGCGTCAGCACGCCGTTCAAACAGCATTGGAGGTTGTAGACAGTCGTGGTCAGTGTCGTCAAGTTCTCGAAGGAGGAGCGGCAGTCGTGGATGACGGCCGCCGGCGCAGAGAAAGCTGGGGTCGAGACTGAGACGGAATTGCTCGAGACCCAGTCGATCACGGCGAGGGGGCAGACCCATTGCCGTGGGCCGTCGGGCGATTGTGGGCCAGTGAGGAACCGTTCCGGATAGATGGCCTGCGGTGTGCTGGGGCGCACTGCGAACAGCCAGAACGCTCCGGATGGCAGGGCCGCGCCCTTTGCAGCGGTGGCCGGTTGCGTGATCGTGACCTGGAGACCCGGCGACAATGCCTGCGGCGTTGGGTCGGTCAGGATGACCGGGGTGGTCGACGACGGATCGAATGACTGCTGGCCCACCCAGACACGCAGAAACAGCGGGTTCGAGTCGTTTGTGAATTGCGATGGCAGTGCCGAATTGAGGATAAGTGAGTTTTGGCCGCTGTTGTAGCTGGCGACTGTGGTGACATAACCTGTCGCTTCCGCGACACAGCGGATGATTGTCCGCTGGCCGGTCGGGTCGGTCTGGTCGGGCTCGGTGCCCAGGATTGTTGCCGTCCGCAGCACCTCGACACACTGATTTGTCGCCGGGTTGTGGAAGGCATCGACCGGGGGCTGGCTCAGTTGCAGGGTCGTGCCAGTCGAGTTGACGCTGACGCGATAGAGGGAGCTGGCATTATCGTACCCCCAAAGCAAGCTGGGACTGCCACCGCTGCTGCCGGGGTTGGCGATCATGACGCGGATCAGTTGATTCTCGGCCCCGAGGTAGCCACCCTGCGCAACCGGGTCGCAGGGGTTGGAGGTTGAAATTGCTCCTGTGAAGCCGACTTGTAGCGCCACCTGTGGCAACAATCGCATCGTTGCCGGGTCGAACAAATAGCCCCGAAGGCCCCAGTCGGTTTGGGCGTTGACCAGCGCTGTCGTGCAATCAGTACCGGCGACCCCGAGGCGAACGATCCGCCGGCGCAACCGCACGCGCTGCGACGTGTCGGGGCCACCAAGCGCCACGTCGAGCAAGTCGGGATCCTCGACGGAGCCGACTTCTTGCTCGGAGGCATGCAGGTAAATGAATTCGTACTGCGGGGTAGGGTGGGATGCACTGCCTGACGAGAACGGGTTGGGCGGGTTGAGCCAGTCGGGCTGCTGAAAGTAACTCAGTGGTGGCAGCGGCGGGGCGAGGGCGTCGAAAACGATGCGCTGGCCACCGACGTACATGGTGCCGGGGTTGATGAGGAAATCCCACGGCTGTGGGGACGAGAAGCTGACCGATGCCGATGCCGTGACGGATTGTCCGGAGGGTGGCACGCTGATGGCGAGGCCGTCGTTGGGCGTCCCGCACGGGCCGATCTCGTCCAGGGCGTCGGCAGCAATGCGGCCGTTGACAAGATCCTGCATCGCGTTGAAATCGCGGTCCAGGATGACTCGGCCCTGCTGCATGACCACCGCCTTGTAATGCTGGCGGAGATCGCCTGTCGGGGGTCTGGTCAGGTCGCTGGGCATGGGTTGGTCCTTTGCAAACCTGGGCCTTACAGCCACTCGCCGGTGACTCCGGAGAGAGGGGTTGGGGTGAGCAGCGGTACGAGCTTCAGGTGACGTAAATGAGAACCGGGACCAGCCCGGCCGGCATGTACTCCTGATACTTGATCAGCAACCCCCGCTCCTTGATGGGGTTCATGTCGCGGGCAAAAGCGCCCATCTCGGAGCCGTCCTCCGCCCCCGCCAGGATTGTCGGCGGAGAAGGTGGGGCCGGACCGGGCGGCGGCAGGATCGCGGCGTCCGCGGTCGGCAGTAATTGGCCGTAGCCGGGCTGCCCGAAATCGGTGGACGTGAACAGCGGCGCCCCCTGTGGGATGGAAGCGCTTTCGAACTGCCGCGGCAGGACACTCCCGGCGGCCCAGGCTGTGAAACGGACACAACCGTGCTGAGTGTCGTCCACCTGCGCCAGTTCGCGGAGGATGCACTCGCTGGCCTGGAGTCGGTGGACCACGACACGTCCCAGGACGGTGCAGCGGGACAGATTCACATCGCCGTTGGTCAAGGCCAGGGCAGCATCGGCCAGCGCTTCTGGCAATGCGTCATCCAGCAGGCTACGGTTGAGGTCCGGCGCCGGGGTGGAGAAGCCAGTGGGCTGTTCCTGGAGCAGTTGCAGCGTCGCCGCGGAGAGTGGCACGCCTTGAAACGCCTGGGGGTTGTAGATCGATGGCCCTGCCAGCAGGGCGTTGATCTGGTCCAGGATCGCATCGAGCATGCTCTGTGGCACGTGTTGCGGCGACCACGACCCCAGCCCGCTGAGCAGTTCGAAGAGGCCGGGTGCGAGTTGACGCAGATACCCCATGAGGGCACCTCCCCCGGTGAGCAACTGCTCGATGAGCCCGAAGAGATCCTTGATGTCGTCGGGCTCAACCTGCCAGCCTCTGGCGGTCGGAATCGCCTGGAGGATGCTGTTGGTCACCGAGAGTGTCTCGACTTGCCCGGCACCACGGGTGTGGATGGGTCCGGTGATGCTGCGGTCGATGGTGAGAGTGCCGACCGTCCCCTCGATCCACAAGCGGCACGGTACCAGGTGGCGGCCATCTGCAGCGACTGCGAACACGCCTGAGCCTGCCTTGGTGGGGGAACTGCCCGGGTCGAGGGTGCAGCAACTGAGGGTGACGCAATCGAAGGTGCCGTCCAGGACGATGTCGGTCCCGCTGAGGAATAGCCCGTCGAGCACCAGGCAGTTCGCGGGGGCAGCAGTAGTCGCAGCCTGACCGGTGAATTTCCACCGCTCCCTGGGGCCGCCGCGCGGCGTGGGGCGGATGACGGGGCGCTGCTTGACCCCCGCCCGGACAGTCAGTTGCCCCAGCACCGACACATCGTTCACCTTGGTGTAGGTGAGAGAATCGGCGATGGTTGCGGTCCCCGCTGCCGGGATGGCATTGCTGCCGGTCAGTGCCGTGCTGCCGCCTCCCGAGTACGGCGGCACCTGTGGGGATGGAGCGGGTGGGAGGGTCTGTCCCACGCGACGGTCATATGGCCCTGCGCCGATCTCGGAAGGAAAACCGTAATAGTAAATCGTCCAGTACTGTTGCGACGCCGATACAGGGCAAGAGAACGATGCCGAAGCCTGGCCCTGGATGAAGAAGCGACCACTGGGTGGCCGGACCTGGAGACAGTCCAGCGGCAACGCCGAGGCGTTCGGGGCTGGCGATGCAAACACTCCCAACACGCCGTGATAGAGCGAAGCTGCCCCTTCCGCATCGAACAATGCCTGGCTAATCGGCGTCGGCAGTTGTTCCTCGGAGGGTGACACCCAGTTGTCGCCGTAGTCGGCCGCGATGCGGGAGGCAGCGAACAGCGGGATATCACGGCCGGTGGGGTCAAAGGTGTACCATCCAGGAGCGTTGTGGACGTGGACCGGTGTCGTGGGGCCGACTCTGAAACTGGTGAGCCGCCAGAGGAAGACACCGAGCCGCGGGATGCCGTACCAGCCGACTCGGCCCTGGCCCTGGCGGAAGTCGGCTGTGTGGAAGAACTCGTCGAATGCCGTGTCAGCCATCGTTGCACCGTTCACGTTGCGGAGGTCGGCGAGCCCGCCGATGCCCGTTCCCGTCAGGGAACCGACCAGCCCCTCCGCGGCCTGGAGCACCGCGATGTCGTCACCGGGCGCACTGGAGAGACCGATCTCCGGGTCCAGGCTGTGACGTGACCGGCCCAGTCGACGGAAGAATTCGACGACCTTGGCGTCCCAGCCGGTGATATTGGCGGCGATCTCCTCCAGCACGCCCAGAGTCCCCTTGCGACGGCGGTAGTAGATCGTCCGGGCCACATCGATCCGCTGGCTGCGGGTGTCGAGGCCGGTCACCAGGTTCGTCGCTAGCAGGTCGCCGATGTACGGAATCACCCAGTCGTCGCACGTCTCGATCGACTGGTCCTCCCACAGGCGGTCGATGCTGCGGCGGAGAATGGCAGCCTGAGCACCGATACGGTTGACCAGTTCGCGGAGCGGGCCATTGGCGTTGTATTGGTCGGTGTCCAGCGCCCGATAGATCGCCGGCAGGAGCGCCCAGAGCTTGTTGGCGTAGTAGGTCTCGTAGTTGTCCTGGTCGTCGATCATGACGCCGTCTCCTGGTTCAGGGTGAAGTGGCTGGCGTCGTCGGGCAGGAACAGATACGCCCCCTCGCCGGGATCGTGCCGCTGGCCGCAGCAACTCGACGGCGTAACGGTGACAGGCTCCGGGAGCGGGAGCCCTCCACTGCCGATTCGCAGCATCGTGACGTAGGTCTGGGGAACAAGCTGGGTCGTGACCACGAATTGGAGCGAGTGGACTGCGACAACGCCGGACACCGCCAGACAGGCAGTGTAAACCTGGCTGTCGTAGAAGACCTGCCCGATGTCGACGACGTTGACCCCAAGCAGCCCGACATCGGGGTCCAGCAGGGCAGTCTGGACAGCATTCATCACCGTCTGCGGCTGGTAAGTGGGGTCTGTCACGACGGTCAGGCTCAGGGTCATCACCACCGCCTGCGCCTGAACGACACGCGGCAGGCGGTTGGGGTCGGCGGTAGCGACGAGAGCGGCCTGTGCGGCGGCCACCGCGTTGGCATCATTGCCGACCCAAACGGTGACGCGCGGCCGCTGCGCGAGCGGGTCGAAGGAGACAGCGGCCTTGGCTCGCACAACGCCTGGCGCCTGGGCAGCGATGGTCTGGTAATCATCAACCGAGACAGCGCGGTTAAAGGTCAGGACGGATTGCGGTGCCAGTTGCTTGACTAAACTCGGCGGGTCGGGGTCGGAGCCGCCGCCGACGGCCACGGGGTTGAGCACACTCCGCAGACCGGGCACTGGCTTGAGGACAACCGTGAGCGAGCCGGCGGCTGGCGAGGCCGCACCGCTGCCGTAGCGGTAACTGGCCACGACATTGTTGACGCCAGTCGGCAGCAAGGCCCCGTTCTGCCCGTCGCCGAAAACGACATGTGTCATGTTTTGGTCGTCCTCGCGGGTCACGTAGACCGTGGCGTTCGGGGCCTGGCCATAAAAGCTGGGCACTTCAGTCCACTCCTGGCCGTTGACCAAAACGCTCACCGTGCTGCTGTAGTTATCGCCCGAGGTCGAATTGCCGTTTTGCAGATAGGTGACGGGAGAGTTTTGCAAGGTGAAGTCCTGCCCCGCAACGAGGGGGTTACCGCTGCCGAGTACCTCGTTTGCCACTGTTTTGCCGCGTGTCACCGCCAACAGGTTGAAGAGCATCTGCAAGGGCGGCACCAGGACAGGCGCGGGGTCCACCAGATGCAGGGTGGTCGAGGTGTCCACGACCCCGATGGCGCCATTCCCGTTGACATCCTGGACCAACACCGAGGTGTTGGCGGGGACAGTGAGCGGCTGTGTGGACGGTGTGGGAGGCAACTGCAGGCTGACGGAGGGAGTCGTCGTGTCGACTGTGGCAGTCCCACCGACAGTTGGCGCGGCCTCCACGATCAAGTTACCCACGGCTTTCCAGCCGTAGCGCACGAGGAATGACGGCCGTGTCGCCATGCTGTCCGTCGGCGGGGTGTTCAACTGGCAGCCGAATGTGATCTGCGTGTGCAGCATCGCAATCGGCACTGCCGCGGGGCTCGGGCTTGAGACGGAAACCGAGGCCGACAGGAGGGGGGGAGGCACTGACGGATCAACACTCCCATTAATAATCTGGGTGCCTGGGATGTAGCCCTCGGGATTGGCATACCAGACGGCCTCTGTCGTCTTCGTGACAGTCCCGAACTGCGGCGGCGGCTGGCCATTGGGAAGAAATTCAAAGACGATCGGATCGCCGATTTTTATGCTGCGGACCACTGACGCCAAATCAACCTGAAGTTGGAATGGGATTTGGGGTGATGCGGGGAGTCCGGGTACCAGTTGTACAATTTTGGAAGCACTAGCTGGATACTGCCAAACCTGAGAGAATAAATCTGTTCTTAATAATTGATATTGCGTTACATCCTGAATTGACAGCACCTGCGTGTCAACAGTTGGGTCAAATGTGATGTGTGTGATGGGGTTCCTGAGCGGGTCGGTGTCCGGTGTGACGCCAGTCACCGTCGCCACGGCAGACACGGTCGCGCTGGACTTGAGCTTCGGCATGAGCAGTACGCGGTCGCCGACCTTGACTGCCGACACCGTGCCCGCGAGGACGATACCACCGTCTTGAGAGATTCCGACCGGCGTCGCGCTCGGCACCGGAATCACGTTCGCAATGCCCTGAATCGCAGGGGTGCCAGGGGGGGCGATGAGTGGCGTGATGGTGATGTCGTTTGTCAGCTCGAAGATTTGCGGCTGTTGACCGGGGCCGGGCTTGCTCTGGACCTGGAACCCTGCGGATAGGGTGAATGGGTTCGGGCCAACGGCCAGCGCTGCCAGCGTGCCGGTGGCACCGATGCCAGGTCGCGGGCGGTAGCCGAGTAGGCGGATCAAATGGTTGACGCTTTCCCGGAGGTAGGCCGTGCCCAGGTACGCCTCATTGGCCACGCGCTCGTTGTAAAACGTCAGTATGTCGGCCAGGTAAGCCCACCACTCGATCATCTGCACAGCCAGGTCGCCCGAGGCACCCGGCCGCCAGAGTTGAGTGATGTTCCCCTGGCTGTCGGTGCTGCTTAGGACCGTTTCGCCAGGGAGTGGTTGCAGCAGGGCCTCGCGGAAACTGGTGTAATCGCCGACGCGGTAGGCGAGGGTTGTCAATCCCGGCAGGTTGAAAATCGTCTGCGGGAAGGTGAACCCGCTACACGGGCAGACTGGCGTCTGATCGGTGTCGCAGCAGTTCATTTGCCACCCTCGACGAGTATCTGGAGCGTGCCGTGTTCCGGCAGACTCGCGTCGTTATCGCAGCGAATGATCTCGTCGATGCCAACGCTGACCGTATCACCCATCCGCACGAAGCCGCTGGTGCGCCCGCGCACCCGATAACGGACGCAGGTGACCCCAGCCACACCGTAGGTTTGCTGGATCGCTGCCTCCAGGGTGCTGAGCTGGAGTGGCTGGCCGAACGTGAAATTGTTGGGGTTGAAGAAACCGGTCGGCCCTGAACCCAGCGAGGTGAGCAAAGCCGCCTCCACATCTCCACGGAACGCGGTCGGCAGGGCACAGACTCCCACGACCAGGTCGAGCGAGACATATTGCGGGCTGGGTACGTAGGATTCGTAGCCAGCCATGCGGTAGCGGTTGAGAAGGGTGATTAATGCGGTGCGCTCGGGGACAGTGATCTGCTGGGAGTTGAGCGGGTCGGGCGTGGTAAAAACCGTGTGCCAACTCCCCGTCCAGCGAAACACCGTGCCGGCTCGTAGAACCCACGGCAGAGTTTCGGCGGCGGCCTCGTAATCAACTGGAAGGACGGCTCGGTTTGGCACCGCACGAAACGCCTGGGGTGCCATGCGGCTGACGCTGAGCGAGGTCTCGGCGTCAAGGCCCCCGGTCGCTGGCAGGGGGTTCGTGGCCGCTGTCACCAAATTCGACCAAGCCGAACCGACCTGAGTGATCGCATCGGCGGCCACGTTGGTCGTCAGTCCACCGCCGATGCGACAGGTCACTTTGAAGACCGTGCCGGGGATTGGGAGTGCTCCGAACACGCCATCCCCGAAGCGGATGGTGGACCCAGTGTCGCCGTCGTAGTCGTAGCTTGGCGTGTTACCAACGGTCCCAGCGACCAGCGAATACAGAACCGGATCGACGGTATACGCGGTGTCGAACGGCTCGGACTCGAGCAGCCATCGCTCGAACGTCCAGAGTGCATCCGTGGCATCTCCGACGGGACCGAGCAGCACCAATTCCGGTTGCGGATATTGCGTCGGGTCGGTGGCCGGGAACCACACCAGTTGGCCGCTTGTCAACGGGTAGAGGTACTGGAGTGACGGATCGGCCGGGGTGTCGTTCGGGCCAGTGCGGACCAATGCTGCTGTCATCGGCGGCGTTGCCGCAGTGGCGGGAGGAATGACAAAGCACACGGTAGGCAATGTCAGCCCCTGAGTGGCCGGGATGAGGTTGCCGGCGAGCGTCGTCATCGCCAGGTCGCGGTCGGCGGTCAGCGCGTCAGCGGCGTCCCACTGGATCAGTGTGATCGGCGTCCCATTCGGGTCACCTGGCGGATAAAGAGGATCGCTCGTCTCGATTGGATCTGCGGCAATGTGGACGATCTGGCGGAGCGGCGGGTCGGCGGTCGTGGTCGTGGTTGTGCTGATCAGTAGCGCCTGCCCGACGGTGAAATTCAAGTTGTGCCCGAGAACGTACATCTGCACCGATCCAGCGAGGAGGCACTGCTGGCTGTCGTCGAGCCAGTACGGTTGGATCTCGCCGCTATTCCAGAGCGAACTGACTGGCCGTGAGGGCGGCGCGGCAAGGAGACCGTTCGTGGTCGGATCGATGAGCCGCGCCTGAAGGGAGTCACCGGTCTCGAACGGAACCGGCGTGCCGTCGGGGCCGGGAGCGCTGACGATAACACCGTCCGGCAAACTCGTGGTCGTGGGGGTCACGTCGAACTGGAGCAACACCGAGGATGTGACGGCTGGGCGCGGCTCGTAATCGACCAGCCGTGCGTGGCGGATCACGGACCTCCGCTGCGTTGCGGTGTCGAGGGTGGCCTCCGCGGCGATGCGGTCCTGGGTGTAACTCAGGTCGTCGGCCAGGGAAGACAGCGCCTCCAGGAACATCATCCCGAAGTCCGCTTCTGACCGCTCCTGCCACTCGGGATAGCGCAAGGTGGAAAAATCAAGCAACGCCTGCCGGAAGGAGAGGAAATCCTTTGATAGGTAATCAATCGGCGGAGCGTCCGAGGGCGGCACCGGGCAAACCCCAGGTGGCGACTGGCAGTCGAGGTCGGAGGGGCAGAGTGCCTTGAACGAGAACTGCGTCTGGTTGAAAAACAGGTCGAGTCGGGGACTACTGATGGCCAGGGTGTAAGTTGAGAAGTCGCCAGGGGCGGCCACGCTCAGGTTCAGGACAAGGTGCCCACTATCGTAGTCCCAGTCGGTGTAGTCATAAATCGGGTTGACGGTGACGGTTGGGATACTCTCGCCACCGGTGATCGTGACCAGTGGGCTGACGAGAGTGCCAGCCAGCGACACGGCGTTGAGGAAGTGGACGCGCAAGGCTGTCTCGGCGTCGTTGACGACCTCGACGAAGTCGATGCCGTTGAACGACTTCGATTGCAATAGCAGCGATTTGCGGTCTTTTGACTCCACCATATCAGCTCACAACAATCTGGGTGATTTGTTTCGACTGCGTCTCGATCAGGATGTACTCAACGAGGACGACGATCTGCGAATAGTCGTCGCCGGGGCCGGGAGAGACGGTCACATTGACAACCTGAACCTGTCCGGCAAGCCACTGGTTCAGCGCCCGCTGGACAGTGAGGTTGGTGGTCGCCTGGAGGGCATCGGAGTTGGGCGCGAACAGTAACTGTCGCAGGCCGCAACCGAACTGTGGAAAGTCGGCGCGCTCACCGGGTGCGGTGAGGAGCAGTTGCCGGATCATTTGATCGACATGGGTACCGTACGGCGCTTGCTGCGCCTGGCCGGACACCGGGTCGATGCGGAACGGGTAAGCGTAGTCGTGTCGAACCACAGTGAGGTCTCCTCTGGGGGGCCGCCTGGCGAGTTGCCGCTTGTGCTACTGCCCCGACACCTGCGGTTGGGTAAAAATGATCAGGACGGTGCCCTGCACCGCCAGGTCGTCCGCAACGCACAAACCCACGCTCTCCTCGGTCAAGACGAAATCGCCGACGGCCTGCGTCTGGAGTGCTGCCTCCACCCACAGCACCTGGAGGCAGGGTTGGGGCACGCCAGGGGGGATCACGAACGGGCAGCCAGCTACGAGGAATGTGTCGGACTGACGCAGGACGAAATCCCCGCCCGCCTTCACCTGAAAGTTCGACGTCACCGCCGACACGGTGCCACCATGCGGACACATCAGGATGCTCGAACTGGTGAGCAATGCCGCCATCATCCCCCCAAGACTTCCAGGGCGCCGTCGTTGACGTTCACCTCCGAGTCGCTGATCGCCACCGAGCAACCGCTGCTCTGGAGCGTGATGCCATCGCTGTTGAGCGTCACCGAGTTATTGTTGGCGTCGGAGACAGTAATCGTCCCGGCGTTATTGTCGAACACGATCTTCCCCACTTTAGTGACGATGACTTTGACAGCCGGCGCAGCGTCGGACGGCAGTTGGCCGTCGTACCAGAAGCATCCGGCCCAGATCGGCAGCGACACGTCGCCACCCTCGAATTCGATCCAGACGCCTGCGCCGACCTCCGGCAGGAAAGCGATGCCCACGCCAGCACCAGCGTAAGGGACGCAGGGCGTACACCAGTCCGTCGCCTGGCCGGCGAGTACCTCCGGCACCTTGGCCTTGATCCGCAGTGTGGGGGCGTCCACGTCGGTGACGGTGCCACGATACTTGCCGTAGAACCGGTTTCGCAGCCGGTCCAGTATGTCCATCAGTGCCTGCTCGTTCATCGCGCCCTTGCCCGTTACGCCAGTCCCGCCAGGCCGCCCGAGCCACCTGAGGGGGCGGGTCCAACGGCGTTGCGGGCCAGCACAAATTTCATCTTGTGGGCATCGGCCGAGATCGTGTGCCGCACACTCCACACCAAGTAGCGGCCGGAGTGAAGCGGGCCGACACCATCGAGCGTAACCACGGCCCCCACCCGCAGCACAGCGCCCAGCCGGGCGACATCGGTCTCTCCCTCGCAGCGGACGAACCAGGTCGACTCGCGCAGTAACCCCTGCGCGCGCAGCAGCAATTCCCCGGCAGTGTCAGCCGGCGCTGCGAGCATCACTGTGAGGGGACTGCCGGTGAAGGCCGCCAGGAGGCGGGTGCCCAACGCGGTCAGACCGGTAGCAGACGTGTCGGCCGTCACGCCGTCCTCGTCGGGATCGGTGAACACCGCCTGGCGTGCAATCACCGACGTAGCCAGAGTCGCATCCCAACTGAGGTCGAGGGTGCTGACTGTCCACGTCTGCAAGTCGTTGACCGACAAGTTCGCGGCCGGGTCACCAGAGAGTTGCGGCGTCGCGAAGTAACCGGTGCGCTGGCCCGGTTGGCCTGCGCAACTGACGCGACAGAACTTGCCGCTACGGCGGGCCAAGGTGCGCAGAAATTGGATGTCCGAGCCGCGCTGCATCAGGCTGTGGGCCGGCGCGCTGTGCGAGGGCGAGTCGTCGGTCAGGTTGGTGCTGGAGGGTGTGATACCATAGTCGCCGAAGATCGAATTGGCCACAGCGGCGTCGGTGACATCGGCCCACTCCTTCACCTTCTCTTCCAGGTTCATCAGCCACGAAGCATCCTGGCCCCAGACGGTGAGGGTCGAGTTGGTGAGGCCGGTCTCCAGATGCACCTTGTGGGAGAGGATGTAGCCGTCGAAGATGCACTGGGGACCCGGGCCGCCCCCGCCGCCGACCCCCTGGCCGGCCGCAGCGCCGGCCAGCGCCGCTGTCGCACCGGCTCCTGTCGTCGTGACCGGCACGACCACCACTGCCAGGTTGACCAGGGGCTGGAAGCGGGGATCGGAGACGTATTCCAGGTCACCACTGTCGGTTCGCGAGATCGGCAGCTTCAGTTGCACCGCCCCGGGCAGGTCGATATTCTCCTCGACCTCCAGCGACTCAATCGCGTTGTAGAGGGGAGGGTCGGCCGACTGGCCGTTCAGGAGCAACTGGTAGGTGCTGAGCATTGCCTCACTGCCCCGTGGGAGGAATGCCAATCAGCGGCCGTGCCGCCAGGGCGTCGGGGACGACAGAGTCGTTCGCATCGCACAACTGCCAGAAGGCGGTGGCGTCCTGGAGGAAAAAATTGGCGGCCAGGTCGAGCCGGTACTCATTCTGTTGCCGGTAATACCCCTGGACCACCGCCGCGCCGGGCTGCGGCAGCCTCAGCACGGTCACGGTCGTGCCGTCCGGTCGCGTCAGCGAATAGGTGACACTATTCTGATAGCGGCTTTGCGGAAATATCATCGTGCCTCCGGTAGTGTCTTAGAACGGGGTGGGGAGCATGCCCATGATCGTCGCGGCGGCATCGCCCAGGTTGGCGATGGCGTTGGCCTGCCGCAGGCCCTGCGTGTAGTTGTAAGCCACCAGGCCGATCTGCGTCAGTTCCCCGACCGGGGGCGAAAGCTCCGGGGGCGTGATCACCTGAAGCGTGATTGAAACCTCGGCCTGGATTGGGTTGAGCAACGCATCGTACATCGTCTCGGTGACCGACAGGGAGGTCACGCGGACGGGGAGAATTCGCTGTGGACCCCACACGAACAGCGCCATGGGGACCACGGAGCGGGGAACAGTGGTGTTCTGAGTGGACGTGCCACCAGTGACCGACGCGCTCACGCCCGCCGCGCTGATCGACGCCGAGACCGTCCCCACCAGTGCGGGTCCGCCGGCCGAACCGCTGGGGTACTGGAGCATCTCCAACGCTGCCAATCGGGTGTAGACGCCGCTGACGCTGGCCACGGTCGCGGCGACAGGGTTGGTCGCGCCGTCGGCGATCATGTCTCTGCCGTCGAGAGACAGTTTGAACGAGAACGACTCACCCGGGATGTAGTCCGCGGCCCGGGGGTTGACGCCCGCCTTGGGCGATGTCGCCGACCCCGATTGGCCCGCCGCTGTCCAGGTGTGCGTAATGGTCTCGGGATTGTACTGGAATACAATAACATTGGGGGTCGAGCCAGCGAGCGTTGGTATGAATGAAATGAGCGCGCCTTTGAGATATTGAGCGGCCACCTGATGACACCTCCTCGGTCAGCTTTCGATTAACACCGGTCACGGGAGCCGCTGTATCTGGCGGCGGATCTCGGCGACGAGTTGCTCGGCCAACGCATCGACGCTCCCACCGGGGGCAGCAGTGAGGTCCAGACGCAAGGCCGGGATGTCGCGCCCCCCGCCGGCAGCCCGGGCCGTGGCGATCCCCGCCGCGACCTGGAGTGCGAGCCGCTTCCCCTCTGCGGGGGTGAGGCCGGGCACTTGCAGAATCAGACGATCGATTCGAACCTCGCTCATGACGTTACCAGCCGATCCCAGTTTGGCGATTCATCGCGAGTGCGGCGGTCTGCGCGATCCAGAGCCAGAGGCGGCTCGATTTACCCCTGCGACAGCCCGAAGGAGCGGAACCCTCGCGACAGCGGCGCCGTTGGTACACCGACCGGCCGCGCTGCCCTGACCGGCTGAACCGGCGGGCGCCCGGCTGCTGCGGGTGTGTCCAGCGGCGGTAGGATTCGCACTTCCAGCGAGCCGATCCGCACGGTGCCGCGCCCACTACCTTCGTCGACCACGCGGGGAGCAGGCACGACTGCCGGCGGCTCAAGACGGATCGGCGGGGCAAGACGCGTTGCCGCAGGTGGTCGTTCCCCGGAATCGCTCAGCTGGGTGCTCGCGCGATCGCGAACGGCTTCAACTGGCCGCGCTCGTGGGAGCGGTGGCGTGGGCTGCGCATCAACCACAATCGGCTGCTGCGGTTCTCCCCATTGCGGCTGTCCCGGACTCGGGGTGGGTGGCCGGACGGGGGACGGAACCCGACCGCGCTTCACCGCCGGGGTAGGTCGTGATGACGGATCGTTCGCGTCCGTGGCCCTACGAGGCGCAGTGGCCGCCTCTGCCGGGTGAATGACTCTTTCGACGACATTCGTTGCGGCTCGCTCGGGCGGCTCACTTGGTGTGAGGGTTGGGAAGCGAGGCGAGATCTCCGTTGTGGCGGCCGGGGGGACTCGCGTCACAACCGGGGTGGGAGGGACTGGCGACACGCGGGGCACAACCGGGGTCTGTGGGGGCGGCAGCACACGGGGTGAGACTGGCGGCACGCGAGACGCAACTGGGGCAGGAGAGGCCGGCACGACAACGGCCGCCGGACCGGCAATAAACCGGGCCGGGTCAGCCGCTGGGGTCGGGCTCGGTTGGACGCGAGGCATCCCAGCCGGGGGTGGGCCGGGTTGCACCGGGGCCACCGGCGGAGCGACTGCTGCAGTCACCTCCCGGACGCCCGATTCGACTGTCGTGGACCTCGGCCGTTCGAACAACTGCGGTGGAGTGATCGCCCCCGCCGCAATTGCCGCGGGGGCGTGGCCACCTGCGACCTGCTGCAAGGCCGGTTCGTTAGCATCCGTGGCCTGGGAGGGCGCTGTGATCGGCGTTTCCGGGCGAATGACTTTCTCGACGACAGTCTTTGCGGCTCGCGCGGGCGGCTTGCCTGGTGTGAGGGTTGGGAAGCGAGGCGAGATCTCCTTTGTGGCGACCGGGGGGACGCGGATCACAACCGGGGTGGGAGGGACTGGCGGTACGCGAGGCGCAACCGGGACTGGAGAGGCCGGTTCGACGCTGGCCGCCGGGCCAGCAATGATCGGAGCAGGGCCGGCCGCTGAAGTCGGGCGGTGTTGCACGAGGGGGGCTGTCAGGGTCGGGCCGGATTGCACGGGGGAGGCTGTCAGGGTCGGGCCGGGCTGTTCGCGAGGCAGCGCCGTCGGAGTTGGACCGGGTTGCACAGGGGCCGCCATCGGGGGAGCGGCTGGGGCTGTAACTTCCTGGACACCCAACGCAGTTGTCGTGGGCTCTGGCCGGTAGAGCAGCCGCGGAGGGGCAATCGCCGCTGTAACGCGACCACCTGCGACGCGCTGCAAGTAGGACCGACCGGGCATGACTAGGTTCCCTCGACACGGCGGGCCAGTTCGGCGTAGGCAGCGCGGCGACCGTGCGGCAGTGCCAGGATGTCTCGCTCGGTCCAGTGATAGTGCCGGGCCAGGAGGTCGACATCCTGGTAAATAAAAGCGGCCCGGTCGCGCAATTCGCGGAGGCAGTACCAGCGGGCGTCGAATCCTACCATCACCTCGGCCCCGCACTCGGGACACACACCGCTCAGATCGCTGGACAGGCTCGGTGCCAGCGATTCCATCGCCTCCTCAACCTGCTGTCGCAACCTCGCTGGTACGTCGACCGGACGGACGCAGCGCTGTGCCAACTCGTCGGCGGCGTTGGGTCGGCCAATCACGGCGAACTGGTCGGCCACGGTCGGCAGACGAAAACTCACCCCCTCCGCTGATTCGGTCGGTCGGAACCAACCCGGTTCGTCGTCCGCCTCGATCGGCCACTCGCCCGGCTCCGGCGTGTGATGAGCGAGGAACTCCTCAATGCCGAAAGCGATGTCGATGCGTTCGCCGCAGCCGTCTGCGGGGCAGGCAACATCTGCACGGATACGGTCGCCAATCACGAGCTGACGGAGTCGCAGGATCAGTGCGTCCAGGTCGGTCACCGACAGACTGTTCCAGTCCAGTGGATCGCCATCGGCCACACGAACCAGACGGCGGGCCAGGGCCAGGGCCAACAACGCATCGCCGGTCGAAGTGCGGCCCGATTCGAGCAGCAACAGATCCTCGGCTCCGCGAGGTGGGCGCAAGACAACCGCGCGCCTGCTGACAGGCAGGGCGAAGCGAGCCCCCTCTTTCTCCTCGTCGGCCGGATTCTGCACGGCGATCCTTCGGGTTCACTGCCCGGTGGTGTGCTCAGGTTTCCGCCACCTCGGTCACGGTGAGATCCCGCTCCCACCCCTCGTTTTCCAGCTTGATGTGCTCCAACGCCACCGCGGTGCCACCGGCGTCGAGGTCGGGCAGTGCCTGATACTCCGACACCCAGCAGCGGTGGACGATGAACCGGTAAACGGTCTGCCCCTCCTCGTTTTGCAGCTCGATGCGAAGCTCTTGGCGCAGGTTGAGCAGCGACGTGTTGGCAGCGCCTTGGTCCAGCACCTGGGCCGCATTGGCCCAGTTCTGGAAATCGATGTCGTAGGTCAATCCGCGTTCAAGGGTGATCGCGTCGTAAGACGTGCGTCCCAGCCCCTTGAGCGTGATGGCGTTGCCTCCCTCGTTGTATTCGATGGGCTTGGACGAGCGCTTCAGCGAGCTGACCTTGCTGACCCCCGCCACCGCCTGGGTGGTCGATCCGATATACACCAGGAAACGGTATGCCGAGTACGGGTTATAGCGGTTCGTGTTGACCGAGAACGGCTTGCCCATGGTGCGACCTCACAAACGAGCGGTGGTAAATTATTCTCCGCCGGGACGAACCCGGCGGTTCACGTTTTGTCAGTGCTTATTACGATGTCTGGGTTTGCCCAGCGAGCTGAGCGATCTGGATGATGACAAACTCCGCAGGCTTTAGCGGCGCGAAGGCGACCACGATGTTCACGACCCCGTTGTCGATATCGGTCTGTGTGGTCGTGCTGCTGTCGCACTTCACCTGAAACGCCTGGCTCGGGGTTGTCCCCTGGAACGCCCCCTGCCGATACAGGCCGAGCATAAATGCCTGGATACTTGTGACGATCGCCGTCCATAGTGGCTCGGCGTTGGGCTCGAAGACGACCCAGCCGAGGTTCAAGTACAGTGTTTGTTCCAGGAACAGTGCCATCCGCCGCACGGGAACATACTTCCACTGTGCGAAGGCCGTGTTGAACGCGACCGAAGTGCGAGCGCCCCAGACGACCGGCGGGATGCTGGGGAACTTGCGAATGCAGTTGATCCCGAGCTGGTTGAGCACGCCCTGACGCGAGTCGGTCATCTGCCCGCTGGGTACGACATCAATGATGTTGGTGAGTGTCGTCGCCAGCCCGGCCGGTGCCTTCCACACACCACGGCTGGTGTCGGTGGAGGCGAAGATGCCGGCGACAGTCGCGCTGGGCGGGATATAGATCGTCTGTCCCGACTGCGGATCGGAGGACTGCAGGTAGGGGAAATAGAGGGCACTGTTCGGGCTGCTGTTGGAAATCGGGGTATCTCCAACCCCGTTAAAGTCGTCCTGGATCAGCGTACTGTTCGGCGGGACTGTGCCATCCGCAGAGGCATTGATTGGCGGGTCCATGATAAGAAAGGCGAGCTTGCGCTCGCAGAAGCCGACCGCAGCTTCCAGCACGGCAAAGTCAGAGACGCCAGGGATGACCATCAGATTGAAAATGGACAGTTTGTCCAGCGCTGTGTCGGCTTGCAGGACAGCCGTGAAATCGCCTGTGTTGAAGATAAGGCCCCCTTCGGGAGGGGCGGCAGTGGGGGCATTGGCGGGAACGGGGGGAACGCCAGGAAGGACGATGGGGGGAGAGAGCAAGAGCCCACTCGGCAGAGGGAGCGACATGGGGAACAGAGTCATTCCCATTGGCGGTAGCGGGGGGTACAATACGTTTGATGGGGGGGGCGAGACCGTAACCAGGGAGGAGGCACCGAGTTTGTAAAAGAGGTAATTCGGGTTCAGTTGATTCAGATTATTGTTAATATATTGTGTAAAAAGACTTACCTGGCGATAAGACTCTGTGATTGACTGAACTGTAATATTAGCTTGAATGGCAGCTAATGTAGGACCGTAGGTGATGAGCACGTCGACGAGCGTGTCAGTTGGTTGGGACACAGAGCTGGACGCCGGCACCGAAGATTGTACGGTTGTCGGATTGCTGAATGTTACTTGCATTTGGTGGTTAGCATCGGTAATTTCGGTGGCCATGAAAGTCACCGGGCCGAGTGTCAGAGTTGCCCCGGTGATTGGGATGGCTGTCAAGTTGCCCAACGTCTTGTTGGGTTGGAGCGAGGGTGGGAGACCGACGACCCAGGCGATCCCGCCACCGTTGAGGAAGAACTGGTTGACTGCATTGGCAAGGTCACCGAAGCAACCCTGAGACTGGTCATACGCGAAAACATCGCTCTGGAAGAAGCCGCCGAAATTCGTCTCATAGTCGGTGAAGCTAAAGAGTTCGATCGGCTTCCTGAAGTTCACCGTTGGGGTCTTGAGCGGGTGCGGGTAACCAATGAAGACCGTGACCGAGGTCGGGGCGGCGGTGATCGTGTGGGTGGAACTGGGTAGTTCTTCGATGTAGAGGCCTGGATACGTCGGGTTGACTGGCATGACAGCTCCTGGTCGTTTGCCGCCCCTGCGGCTCGTTGGCTCAAGTCGGTGGCGAGGGCAACCGGTCGTTCACAACCGTGTGAACGATCCAAGGAACGCGCTACCAAACAGTGCGAGGGTTCCTGCCTATCAACGGCTGGAAGAGTCGTGCAGCTCGTCACCCTGCAGACTCCTCACCAAAACCTGTTCGATTTCGCAATAATGGGGGATCGTAATCCCCTTCGAATGGGATCGCAAGTAAAAAAAAGTCGCATTTACCAGAATTCGAGAACTCGGGGACTTCGTCAGTAAGCGGCTGAGCTAATTGTACCTTCGTAAGAATGAATTGATCGTCCTTTGCGATCACCCGAAGTCGTAACGCGGCTTCCGCGTCTCCAGGGATTGGGGACCGGAAATGGGCGAAACATCAGGTGGAAGATTGGCCCGGCAAGTACGGCCTTAAGAGGGCCGAATGCACCACCCAGCGATACCCCGGCCAGCGGCCTGGGCTTTAGGAAACGGCCTTTCATGCCGAACAATCGGATCACATGCCCCAGGCGGAAAACACCTCGTGATTGCGAACTCTTGCGACCATTCCTTCTCGGGCAGGCAACTTCTCCCAATAAGATGACCTGAATGATTGTTCCCAATGACATCCCGCTGCAGTGAGGGATTGGGGAGCTGGCCGCAAGCCGAGGCCAATGCGGTGTCACAGAAGGTTGGAAACCCCTTCCTTGAGTGAAACCATGAGGCAGGTGTGACGATTCCCACCCACAACCCCTGAACCTCGTCCCATTTGGAACACCCTCGAACGCCGCGTGAAACAGCCGAAGCGGGGCAACACAAAAAGTGTAACAGAATAGAGTTGTCAGAGTATCCAGGTGTCGCACAAGCGGGGGGCTTTGTCACAGAATGGGGTTT
>PLDW01000066.1 GCA_003136315.1 Gemmataceae bacterium
TCGGCCGCGACCGCGCACGGCCGGACGGTGACGTCGGCCCAGTTGTAGCGCACCGTCAGGATGCCGATCGCGGCATGCGCGTTGTCGCGCCTGCTGTCGGCCCAGCGCTGCTCGGGCGGATGGGCGGCCCGGCCGTCCAGCTCAACGGCGAGTCGTGCCTCCTCGTACAGGTTGTCGGCGTAGCGCGTGCGGCTCCCGGTGACGATCCTTGCCTGCCGCCGGGCTGGCGGCAGGCCGTGCGCGCGCTCGACGTCCCGGACGTACCTGCGCTCGAGCAGGGAATGCGCGCCGTCGGAAACGTCGGCGAGCGCAGCGAGCAAGTCGAGCCGCCACCGCGCTTGCGGACGATCCTGCAGCGAAGCTCGCAGGCGCGCTGGCGTCGTGAGACGGCGGCCGACTGAACGGCAGAGCCAGTCGAAGGCATCGTCGAAGGAGGCTGCGCTCTGGGTCAGGTCAAGCACCGTCTCCTCGACGCGGGTCCGCGGCGGCAGCAGCACCGGGTGGCGCGCCGTGCCGAGAGCCCGCGAACGGTGAACAACTGCGCCCTGGATGGGCCGGACATTCCTGGCCGCTGGCACGGTGACGTGGATGGGCCCGGCGGACGGCCCGGCGATGCCATAGAGCTCGGCTGCCGTGCGATGGCTCAGGGCCGCGCCGCTGCCCGCCCGCAGGACCGTTGCCCACAGCCGGGCATCCCGGCCGGGAGCGCCGGTGAAGGCCGCGTAGACGCCGCGCTGCACCTGCTGCCACCTCTTCGATCTGAGCTGATTATCGACGGCTGCCGGTTCCAAGCCGAGGCTCAGCGCCTGCTGGCGCGACAGGACACCGGACTGGCGGAGCAGCAGCTCCCGGAGTTCGGCGCTGACGGCGAGCGGCATACCGTCAAGACTGCCGCCCGGGCAGTTTCGCCGTGATGAGCGCGCTGCGGCTGTGGATAACGGCCAAGATCACTTGCCGTGGTTACTTTTCAGCAAATATCGCGGAGAAGTCACCACGGCAAGTGATGTTGCCTGGTGAAATGTCCGCGCGTTCGCGGCCGGCACGCGTGGAACACTAACGTCGGGGGAGTGGAAGACTGAGCTACCGGGGAGGTGACGGCAGGTGGGCGTCGCGCCAGTTGAGGTTGAGCAGCCGATGACGGGCCAGGACACGGCTCTGGACGCACCATGGGTGACTGTCGTCTGGAACGACCCCGTGAACCTCATGAACTACGTGACCTACGTGTTCCAGAAGGTATTCGGATATCCCAAGGCAAAGGCCGAGAAGCTGATGCTGGACGTGCACCACAAGGGCAAGGCCGTCGTCTCCGCGGGAACCAGGGAAGCGATGGAGCGGGACGCCGAGACCCTGCACGGCTACGGCCTGTGGGCGACCGTGAGTCACGACTCGTGAGCTGGGACGGCTTTCCGGCGGACGACGGCGACGAGAGCGTCGAGATTGCCGCTGCGTTCCGGGCGGCCCCCGGCGGCGCGGCTGCCTATTTCGAGGAGGGGCAGGCCGGGGTCATCAGGAGCCTGGTCAGCCAGATCGCCGAGCTGGTCAGCGCCGACGCCGAGAGCAGCGGGGAGACCCCTGCCGCCGGGGACCTCGAAGCCCAGCTTGGCCTGTCCAGTCACGCTGAGGCGCCAGACGACCCGGTGCTGGCCCGGCTGCTGCCCGACGGCTACGCCGATGACAAGGACGCGTCCGCCGAGTTCCGCCGCTACACCGAGGAGACCCTCAGGTCCGGCAAGATCTCCTCGGCTCAGACGGTCCTGGCGTCACTGCCTCCCGGCGGCGGCGAGGTGCGCCTGTCCGAGCCGGAATGCCAGCAGTGGCTCCGCGCCCTGAACGATGTCCGGCTGGCGCTGAGCGTGCGGCTCGGGATTACCGACGAGAGCGAGGACCTCTCGGAGCGGCTGAGCCCTGAAGACCCTCGTTCCGCTTACATATGGGTTTATCAGTGGCTCGCCTATCTCCAGGACAGCCTGATCGAGTCGCTCACCTAGGCGCAGGCTACTCTCTGGCCATGCTGACCATCAGCGCCGAGCTGCGCGCGAAGATCGTGGCCCACGCCCGCGCTGACCACCCGGACGAGGCCTGCGGCGTGATCGCCGGCCCGGCCGGCAGTGACCGGCCCGAGCGGTTCATCCCGATGCTCAACGCGGAGCGGTCGCCGACGTTCTACCGGTTCGACTCGCTGGAGCAGCTGCGGGTGTGGCGGGAGATGGACGACCGGGACGAGCAGCCTGTCGTGATCTACCACTCGCACACCGCAACCCGGGCGTATCCGTCCCGTACCGACATCTCGTACGCCAGCGAGCCAGAAGCGCACTATGTTCTGGTTTCCACCGCAGAACCCGCCGACGAGGAATTCCGGTCATTCCGGATCGTCGACGGCGAGGTTACCGAGGAAGACGTCGCGATCGAGCCGGAATGATCGCGGCCAGCCGCCGGTTGCATGGCCTAGAGGACGCCGCCCCGGCGGCGCTCTCGGCAGGCCCGCACCGTCCGGCTGGCGCACTCCGCTCGCCGCGGCGACCCGACAGACCTACCAGCGCACGTGTACCAACTGGAGCAGAAAGCCATGGCAATCGAGGTCCGCATCCCGACCATCCTGCGCAGCTACACCGCCGGCGAGAAGTCGATCGAGGGCTCGGGATCGACTCTTGACGAGCTCTTCGCCGACCTCGACGGCCGTTACGACGGGCTGCGGGAGCGGCTGATCGATGAGGCCGGCCTGCGCCGGTTCATCAACGTCTACCTCAACGACGAGGACGTCCGCTTCCTTGGCGGCCTCTCCGCGCCGGTGAGTGACGGCGACACCGTCACCGTGCTCCCGGCTGTCGCCGGCGGCGCGCGCTGAGTGGCCCCAGCGACCTGAGCAGCCCGAGCACGCGGCCGGATCCACGCCATGCGGTATGAGTCCCTGCTGGACGCATTTGGCGGCACGCCGCTCGTCGGGCTGCCGCGGCTGTCGCCTGGGCCGGATGTCCGGCTGTGGGCCAAGCTGGAGGACCGCAACCCGACCGGCTCGGTAAAGGACCGCGCCGCCGCCTACATGGTGGCGGCCGCGGAAAAGGACGGCCTCCTGCACCCCGGCTCGGTCATCCTCGAGCCAACGTCCGGCAACACCGGCATCAGCCTGGCCCTGGTCGCCCGGCTGCGCGGTTACCAGCTGATCTGCGTCATGCCGGAGAACACCTCGGCCGAGCGCCGGCTGCTGCTGGAGGCCTACGGCGCGTCCATCGTCTCCTCCCCGGCAGCCGGCGGCTCCAACGAGGCCGTCCGGGTGGCGCAGGGACTGGCGAAGGACCACCCCGACTGGGTCATGCTCTACCAGTACGGGAACGAGGCCANNCGGGCGCACTACGAGACGACCGGGCCCGAGCTGCTGACCGACCTGCCGGAGATCACGCACTTCGTGGCCGGGCTCGGAACGTCCGGGACGCTGATGGGTACCGGCCGGTTCCTGCGCGAGCACGTGCCCGGCGTCCAGATCGTGGCGGCCGAGCCCCGGTACGGCGAGCTGGTCTACGGGCTGCGGAACCTGTCCGAGGGCTTCGTGCCCGAGCTGTACGACGAGTCGGTGCTCACCTCGCGGTTCTCGGTCTCGTCCGCTGACGCGCTGCGCCGGACCAGGGAGCTGCTGTCGGAGGAGGGGCTGTTCGCCGGCATCTCCTCCGGCTGCGTCCTGCATGCCGCCCTCGGGCTGGCCGCGAAGGCGCAGGCCGCGGGCCAGCGCGCTGACATCGCCATGATCATCGCTGACGCCGGCTGGAAGTACCTGTCCACCGGCGCCTACGGCGGGACGCTCGCCGAGGCCGAGGCCAGGCTCGAGGGCCAGCTCTGGGCCTGAGGCCGACGCAGCACTGACAGATTCCGCGGAAGAAGGGCCGGCCAGGTCGGATGACGGTATTTGACGAGGCGACAGCAGTCACCCGCCGCAGCGAGGGGATTTACGACACCGCCGCTGACCCGCGGTTCGCGCTGATCGCGCCCGGCGGGGCGACGCCGCCCGCGGTCAACGGCGGCGCGCTGCTGGCGACCGTGCTGCGCGCCGTGCTGGACGGCTCGCCGCACCCGTACCCGGTCGCGACCAACGCCAGCTTCCTCCGCGTGCCCCAGCTGGCTCCGGCCGAGGTGCAGGTCAGCTGGCTCAAGCNNCCGCCGGCTGCTTGGCCGCCGGCAGCTCGGCGGGCGGCAGCCCGGCGGACGGGGCTGACCACGGCGAGGGGGCTGAGGGGGCCGGTTCAGGAGCCTCGCCGGGCCTGGAGTGGACTGGCGTCCGGCCGGCGTTCCCTGACCTGGCCGACTGCATCGATCTCGGCCAGTGGCCAGGCGCAGTCGCCGCCGACGGATCGGCCGGCTTCCCCGCGCACGTCGAAGTGCTGCTTGACCCGGCCTGCACCGGCTGGCGGAGCAACGACCCGGCCGGGATACCGGAGATGCGCGGCTACGTGCGGCTGCGCGATCACCGCGATCCGGATGCGCTCCTGCTGGCGCTCGCGGTAGACGCGCTGCCGCCGGTGGTGTTCGGGCTCGGCGCCACCGGCTGGGCGCCGACCGTCGAGCTGACCTGGCACATGCGCGCCGTGCCGGTGGCCGGCCCGCTGCAGGTGGCGGCGCGGTCCCGGCACGTCAGCGGCGGCTGGTTCGACGAGGAGGCCGAGGTCTGGGACGCCGCGGGCCGCCTGGTCGCCCAGAGCCGGCAGCTGGCCAGGGTCGGCCGGGGCCGGCTGCGGACGCTGGCGAATGGCACGGCCCGAGCGGCCGGAGCGGCCGGATCTCCCCGATCGGCGGTCTCAGGCTAGGTCAGCGCGCCATCGCGGCACACCGTGACACTTTCAGGGCATCGAAACGGGCAAATCACCCGCGAATATAACCGCAATCGTCACAGAGTCATCGTTGGGATGGAACGTGGCGGCGGCAGCTGGCTAGGCGACGCTCTTGATCCGCCAGACCAGCACCGAGGCGAGCACGGCGACGATGGCCGTGGCGCCGAACAGGGCCGGGTAGCCGATCTCGGCCGTGATCGGGGCGGCGATGGCGGGCCCGATCGTGCTCGGGCCGACGATCGCGATGTTGATGATGCCGAGGTCNNACGATCATCTTCCGCTTGCCGATGCGGTCAGAGATGATGCCGCCGACGATCGCCGTGACCACGACGCAGACCGTGTAGATGATGATCAGCGTCTGCAGCCCGTTGGTGGCGGGCTGGTGGAACTGCTGCCGGTAGTGCACCGGGCCTTCCAGGAAATACAGCAGGTAGAGCGTGCCCATTGCGATGGCCAGCGAGGCCAGGAACCGGGTGATCCAGGCCCAGGCGAAGTCCGGGTACTGCCGCGGGCTGATCCAGTAGGCCCTGGCCAGCTTCCGCCAGGAGAACGGGTCCCGGTGCTCGGGCTCCAGCGGATGGTCCGGGGTCATGAACACGAACGGGATGGCGAACAGGACAAGCAGAATCGCCAGAACGGTATAGCCGGACGAGATCTTCGTGAAGATGTCGACGACCAGCACGGTGCCGAGCACCAGGCCGAGTGCCTGCGGCATGCCGACCCAGCCGGCCACGGTGGCCCGCTGCCGGACCGGCACGTGGTCCGGAACGGCTGCGCTGAGGCTCGCGTACTCGGCGTTCTGGAAGGCGCTGAACAGCACCCACAGGACGGCGATCCCGGCAACCGTCTTGAGCCCGCCGAGTATGACCAGGCTGATCGCGCCGAGCACGGCCATGCCGAGCGTCCACCGGTGGCGGCGGCCGCGCATCCGGCCGATGCCGAAAGCGTTCGTGGTCCGGTCCGACAGTGCCCCGGCCAGCGGCGTCGCGATGCAGGCGGCCACCGCTCCGACGCCGGTCACGATGCCGAGGGCGGCGATCTTGTGCCGGGGATCAGCGGCCTGCAGCTGGAGCGGGAGCAGGATCTGGACGGGCGTCAGGGAGGCCATCCACATGCCCAGGCTCGCCAGGCTCAGCCCGGTGATCCAGCCCCAGCGCACGTGCACTGACGGCTCGGTCAGCGCGAGCGGCACAGAGCGCTCGGAGTCGGTGGACTGCTCGGTCATGACACCTCCGCGGCCCCCCGGGCGCGCTGTCGGATCCGGCTGCTGGCAGCTCCGGTCCCCGCGGATCCCGGTACGGGGCCTTACTCCGGATCATGCCGTTTTGGGGATGATAGTGGCAGGGCCAGTCGTGCCGGCACGTTTCCGGTGCCCGTTTTCCTGGCAGCCAGGCTATCCTCGACCGCTGTGGCGACCTTGATCTGCTGCGGCGGCAGCGAACGTCCGTGCAGGTAACGATTGTCGGCTGGTCCGGCAGCTTTCCCGGACCGGACAGCCCGGCATCCTGTTACCTGATCGATACCGGTGACTTCCGGCTCGTTCTCGACCTCGGCAACGGCGCGCTCGGCGCCCTGCAGCGGTACACCGGGCTCGGTGAGGTCGACGCGGTCCTGCTGAGCCACCTGCACGCGGATCACTGCATCGACATGGTCGCCTACTCGGTGTTCCAGAACTATCACCCCGAGGGCCCGCGGCCGAAGATTGACGTCTTCGGCCCGGCGGATACGCAGGCCCGCCTGAGCCGCGCGCTCGGCAGCGACCATCTCGGCATGGCAGACGCCTTCAGCTTCACCACCGTCACGCCAGGAACCATTGAGATCGGGCCGCTGACGATCACCGCCGGGCACGTATCTCATCCGGTGGAGACGTTCGGGTTCCGGATCGAGCATGCCGGTCAGGTGCTGACCTACTCGGCCGATACCGGCCCGTGCGACGCGCTCGTGCAGCTGGCGCGGGGCGCGGATGTGCTGCTCTCGGAGGCCTCGTTCGTCGACGGCCCGGATCTGCCGGACGATCTGCACCTGACCGCGCGCCAGGCCGCCGAGTACGCGTCCAGGGCCGGCGCCGGCGAGCTGGTGCTGACCCACCTGGTGCCCTGGAACGACCGCGCCGTCTGCCTGGAACAGGCATCGGCAGCCTTCAGCGGCCCGCTGCGGCTGGCCAGCTCGGGCCTGCGCCTGCTGGGTGGCGGCCCGGCCGCCTAGCGCGGCGGCCACGAGCAGAGCACGGCAGTCAGCCGCAGATGGCAGCGAGCCCGCGGCCAGGCCGCGGGCTCGCCGTCANNCGCCGTCAGATGAACTCTGCGCTCCTGCTGGTGCCCGCGGGCCGCATCCGTGCGGCCGGCGGGCGGCGAACTCAGCCCGTGCAGCCGTAGACCGAGCCGGAGGGCGCGCAGTTGCCTCCGGTGTTCCAGGAGATCACGTTCTGGCCTACCGGCCCGACCGCGCCGTCGCCCTCGTCGTTGTAGACGCCTCCGCCGGCGGCTGCCGGCGCGCTGTTGTAGGTGACGGAGTCATTCGCCAGGGTCAGGTGATCGCCCCCCATGTAGATGCCGCCGCCGTAACTCGACGCCGTGTTCCACCGGAATCTGGCGCCTGTCACCGTCGCGTAGTCACTGCCGACGTCCAGCCCGCCGCCATACTGGGCGCTGTTGTGAGTGAAGGAAGTTCCGCCGCTCGTCACGACGTCGTCGTAGCTGTCCACGCCGCCGCCGTAGACCGCGGTGTTCCCGTTGAACGAGCCGCCGATCAGGGACAGGTAGTCGTCGTTGTAAATGCCGCCGCCGTAGGAGGTGGCCGAGTTCCCGTCGAAGGTGACGTCGATCAGGGAGCCGATGTAGGCGTTCTCGAGGCCACCGCCGTACTCGCTGGCGTGGTTTGACCTGAACAGGGTCCTGATGAACGTTGAGCCGTATCCGTAGTTATAAGCGCCGCCGCCGTATTCGGCGTTGTTGCTGAGGAAGGAGCTCGTGCTGACCGAGGTGATTCCGTCGTCGTCGACGTACAGGCCGCCGCCGTATTCGGTGGCGGTGTTGTGAGAGAAGACAGAGCCGGCCAGGACAGTGTTGTATTCGCTGTACAGGGCGCCGCCGTCCTTGGCGCTGTTGCCGGTGAAGGTGGCGCGGCTGATATTTGCGTCGTACTCGTTGTAGATAGCGCCGCCGTAATATCCAGGGGCCGTGTTGCCGGTGAATGTCGAACCTGTCACCGAGAGAGCCCCGTCGTTGTAGATGGCACCGCCGTATTCGCCGGTGGTGTTGCCGGAGAAAGTGCCGCCGGTCAGCGTGACGGATCCCTCGTCGTTGTAGAGTGCGCCGCCATAAGCAGGTGCGTCGCCATTGCGGAAGTTCACGCCGTTGATGGTGACGTTGGCGCCGGACGTGACTTTGAGGAGGCTGAAGTCCGGCGGGCTGCCGGTCAGGCTCCGCTCCAGGGTCGCTGAGTTCCCCTGGAAGGTCAGGTCCGTTCCGACCGAAGGAAGTGCGCTGGTCAGCACGTACGTGCAGCCCGGCGCAAGCTGCAGTGTCTCCCCGCTAGTCGCGCCAGTGATGTCGGTTGCCAGCGTCGTGGCACTGCATGGCACCGCCAGCGTGGTCGATGCCGGGGACGCCTGCGCCGCGACGGGCGCTGCGGCCGCTATCGCCAGCCCGGCCGCCGCGGCCGTGATGACCATTGTCGGCAATTTTATTCTCATGTACATTCCCCCTGATTCTGATCTGAGCTATTTCGAACGAACTCACAGCACCGGCGGGAAATCCCTGGACCGGCAAGGCGACAGTCACGAGCGTGGAGAGTCAGCAAAAAGCAGCATCGGCCACTCGAAATCCGGACAATGGCCGGAGCTCTTCTGCATCAATCTGCGCCGGACGATATCAGCTACGCGCCAGAAAAAGGATCAGAACACGTCCGGATTTCAATTCTCCCGAATGCCGGGCCCATGCGAAATAGCTACCTGTCAAAGGCCAGCAACGCTGGCGCGCGGAACAGGGCCGGCACTGAAGGCGGACGGACGCGCCAGCCGAGCCCGCGGCCCGGCTACGGGCTCGGCTAGCGCGTGAACCGCCGGTCTGCTACGCCCAGGGGATCCCCGGGTAGTACGCGGACGAGGACTCGTACTCCACTCCGCCGGCGAACTTCACCAGGAAGGCGCCGTTATAGCTGAGCAGCGTCCTGGTCTGCGCCGCGGTGAGGCTGCACGATGCGAGGCCGCCCGCGCCCGTGACCGGCGTGCACAGGGTCGGCCCGGTGCGCCCGGCGGTGATGGCGAGACTCTGCCCGCTGACGCCCGACCCCAGGCTGGTTAGCTGGGCGAACAGGGTGTAGGTCCCGTGTGCGTGCGGGGTCAGCCAGGCCACCAGCCGGGTCGGAGCGCCGTCGACCGTCTGGTCCACCGTATTTGACGTGGACCCGGCGTAGTCGGTGTCCCCGCTGTAGACCGCTGTCAGGCTGCTCGGCCCGCCCGGCAGGCTGCTGGTAACGCAGGTAGCCGAGTACGTGCCGCTATGGTCGACCAGCGGCTGGCTGTCACAGCCGGAGATGCTGACCCCGTCGGCCTTGAAGTCAACGCTCCCGCCGCCATCGGTCGGCGAGACCGTGGCCGTCAGCGTGACCGGCTGGCCGAAGGTACTCGGGTTCGGTGACGAGCCGAGCACGGTGCTGGTCGACGTCAGCACAACCTGCGTGGTGGTGCCCTGCGAGCCCAGGTACGCCGAGTTGAGCGCCGGCGTGAAGATGGCCGTGATCGCGTTGCTGCCAGCGGGCAGGGTGCTGGTAGTGCAAGTGGCCGTTCCGCTGCTTACCGGCCGGCTGCCGCAGCCCGCGATCGTGGTGCTGCTGGCCTCGAAGTTGACCGTGCCGGTCGCGCCAGGCGGCCTGATGGTCGCGGTGAGGGTGACCGGCTGGGACGTAGTGCTCGGGTTCGGGCTGCCGCTGACCGTGGTCCTGGTAGAGATCAGCCGGTAGGTGATGGTGACCTGGCCGTTGCCGGTCCACAGGGCGCTGTCGCGGAGCGGGGGCACGGTGATACCGCCGACATGGGTCCGCGAGCCGGGGAAAGCCGATCCGCCGCCGCCAGCGCCGGCGTTACCGCCGCCACCGCCGCCGCCGAAGTAGCCGCCGCCACCGCCGCCACCGTAGCCGCCCCGGCCGCCACCGCCACCACCGTAGCCGCCCCGGCCACCACCGCCGCCACCACCACCGCGGTCTTCGCGGGGCTTGGCTTCGTTCACGGTCAGGGTCCGGCCACCGATGAGGGCGCCGTTCATTGCTGCGATTGCTTCATCCGCCCCGTCGGCCATCTCGACGAATGCGAAGCCCCGGCTCCGCCCGGTCTCCCGGTCGGTCACCACCTGGGCACTGGTCACACTACCATACTGGCTGAACGCCTGAACGAGATCATCGCTCGTGGTCTGGAACGAGATGTTCCCGACGTAAAGTTTCTTGCTCATGGTCTACTTTCTTAAGGCCTCACGGCCGGCACGTAACACCCACAGCCACGGTGGCCGCGGTAACTGGCAGGGGCGGACGATAGTTCGGCATCTGTGGAACCACCCGGCGACATGCGCGTCCCGACACGGAGGCACAACCGACGGATACGGGTACAAAGACCCCGAACCGCTGCGGCGACACTAGCTTCAGAATCTTGGGGGCCGTGAGGGAAAACTCAGAGCAGGAAGACCAAGACGGGTCGAAGCGTGAGAGCTGCACTACAGTTCGTCATCTCCTGAGCAACGGGCAACTTGCCCGCCGTCGCTGAATAATACTCCGCACTCAGAAAGAGCAAAGGCCAATTTCGAGATTTTTTTAAAAAAAAGGGTTGCAAGCGGGTGGAGTTCCATAGGGGCTGTTCGAGGAGGTCGAAGCGATGGGAGTTTGGGGGGCAGAGGAGGAACCTAACCCCCAAACCCCTTCCCTAAAAAGTAAGGGGGAGTAGACCCTGTCAGGTCGGAGTTTCTCTCCTTCGAGAGGGCTTTTCGTCCAGCCGTCTTTGGGACTACCGGACAGACCACTCTCTGGCTCCCCCTTCTTTCCCAGGGAAGGGGGTTGGGGGGTTAGGTTCTGGCCGCTTATCTTTACCCCGGGACCGGGTCAGGGTAAGCAGCAGGAGCGACGGTTCGTTCGATCCTGCGTCCTTCCCGCAGGAGGGTGACCGGGACTGGCATTCCGACGGGTGCCAGTGTCAGCATTCGATGCAAGTCGTCGGGGGTTGTGACCGGTTGGCCAGCGAACCCGACAAGGATGTCCTCAATCCACAACCCGGCCGTCTGAGCCGGGCCATCCTCTTCCATCATCAGAATCTCGACCCCAGTCGGTTGTTGAAGGCCGAACTTCTCCCGGAGGTCGGGGGCGATCGGCACCCGTCGGACATGCAGCCCAAGATACCCCCTCACGACACGTCCATGACGGAGGAGTTGTGGGAGGATTGTTTTCGCCGTGTTGACAGGAACCGCGAAACAGATCCCCTGGGCCGGTTGAATGACTGCTGTGTTGATCCCAACCACCTGCCCCCGACTGTCCACGAGCGGCCCACCACTATTCCCTGGGTTCAACGCAGCGTCTGTCTGGATGACATTATCTACCAGATGCCCGCTGACACTCCGCAGTGTTCGACCGAGCGCCGAGATCACCCCGGCTGTGACCGTTGACTCGAACCCCAGCGGACTGCCGATCGCGATGGCCAGTTGCCCCACCTTCAATTTCGCCGAATCGCCCAGCACAGCGAAGGGGAACGCGGCACCACCCACCCGGACCACTGCCAGATCGGTCCAGGGGTCATTCCCGATCACCTCGCCGGTCAATTCTGTTCCATCCGCGAGCCGAACCTGGATCGAGTTGTGACCCTGAACAACGTGATGGTTGGTGAGCAGCAGACCGTCCGGACTGAAGAGCACACCGGACCCGCTTCCACCCCGCCCGCCACGGCCGACCCGCAGATTCACGACCGCCGGGCGGAGTTTCTCTGCCACGGTGACGATGGTGCGAGAGAACGCATCCAGCGATTCACCATCATTGGGGGTAGGATCATCGCTCGGCCGTCGGTTGGAATCCGCCCCACCGTCGGAGATAAAATGCTGCCAGAATCGGCTCACGTTCGCTCCCTTCGCGTTCGAGATGCCCCATTCTACCGGAACGAGTCCAGCCGGGATTAACTACGCCGCGGATTGGGTCGCTTCGGCGTTGGGCAGGAGAAAGAGTATCTGGATCTGTGCGGTGCAGTATCTGGTTTTGTCCTCCCCCGTTTGCGGGGGAGGTCGGCGAGGCTTTGCTCGCCGGGAGGGGGTTGAGCCGCCAGGTTTAGCCTTAACTTTCTGTCGTGGGGAGTGTACAACTTGGGGGCAGTTGGCGACAAGGCTTCCCCGCGGGCGGACCTCATGTGTTGCCTGCCCTTCCCTACCAGCGGAGCGGCCATGCCTCCGGCGACCTATGACTTATCCTCGTATGGCGTCGAGCATTTCGGAGGAGCCAATCTCGGCGATGTCCGCCCAGACAAGTCTCTCATTGATTTGGCGAACCGGATCAGCAGGCATCCCAATGGCACCCTGCCCAATAAGTTCAAGGAGCCCAATGCTCTGCGCCGTTGCTACGATCTTATGAACACCAACGAAGCCACTCACGCCAAGGTTCTTCTTCCTCACACGCATCGTACTGCTAAGAAGCTCTTGGACCACCGAGGCACTGCCTTGTGCCTGCATGACCTTACCGAACTGGACTACACCAGCATCACCTCCTTACACGATCAGCTCGGCCAGATTGGCGACGGCAGGGGGCGAGGTTACGAGTGCCATAACAGCTTGGTGGTGACCGCCGACACCCGGCGTGCCCTTGGCTTGCTCGCTCAGCAACTTCACCACCGAGCCGATGTTCCCAAGGGCGAGACTCCTGCCCAACGCCGCCAACGCGAAGATCGCGAAACCCTGCTCTGGTCACGCGGTGCCAAGGCTGCGGGCAAGGTGGTCGCGGATGTGTGCAAAAAGCAAGGATTGGAAGGGTTGCCAGAGGGGTTGCGTCTGGTCGATGTCTTCGACCGTGGCGGCGATTGCTTCGAGTTCCTCGACTATCTGGACGACAGCGACAGAAGCTATGTCGGGCGTGCCAAGCATAACCGAAACATCCACATCGGTCACAATAATGATGGTCCCAAGGGCAAGCTCAAGGAGCATCTCCGGTCGTTGCCGGCGCAGGGCGGCAGCCGGAAGATCATGGTTCGCAGCCACAATGGAGGAACGCAGCGGGAGGCGACGCTGAGGCTGAGTTGGGCGGCCATGACACTGCCACCGCCGGAGCAACACTGCGGGCACTCACGGCAAATACCGCTGAAGGTGTGGGTGGTACGTGTGTGGGAACCGGACCCGCCAGAGGGAGTCGAAGCGGTGGAGTGGTTCCTGCTGACCAATGTGGCCGTGGAATCGACAGTGGACGCATGGGAACGCGTGGATTGGTACTGTGCTCGCTGGGTAATTGAGGAATATCACAAGGCCCAGAAGACAGGTTGCGCCATCGAAGATCCGCAATTCACGACTGTGGCGGCGTTGAATCCGACGATTGCATTGCTGAGTGTAATCGCGGTAACCCTGTTGAATCTTCGCGACATGAGCCGGGACAAACAGACCCAGGATCTGCCGGCAACAGAGGTCGTGGGCCAGGAGGAGATGGAGGTACTGGGCGGCCACTACCAGAAGAAGGGTCAACCGTTAACCGTGCGTGAGTTCTTCCTGCTATTGGCGAGAGTGGGAGGGCACCAGAACCGCAAGAAAGACCATCCTCCCGGTTGGTTGGTGTTGTGGCGTGGCTGGCAAGCATTGCAACTGATGGTCGCCGGTGCCCGCGTTCGCAGCACTCTCAGCGACTTACCTCCTGTTTCCACTAAAAAAGACACAGCATAAAAAAATTCGATCGATAGCAATATAGTGTACGCAAGATCATATATTTAAGGCTACACCTGACGGTTGAGCCTTCACCACACTGCACGTCATACACCCCACCCGCCTGCTTCGCGGCGACCTCCCCGCAAGCGGGGAGGTGAGAAAACCCCGTGGTGCAGTATCTGGTTTTTTCCTCCCCCGGTTGCGGGGAGGTCGGCGAGGCTTTGCTCGCCGGGAGGGGGTTGAGCCTTCACTACACGACATGCTTCGCACCCCACCCGCCTGCTTCGCGGCGACCTCCCCGCAAGCGGGGAGGTGGGAAAACCCAGCGGCTCATGGGAGATTTCCATCTGCCCAACGGCTTAGCTATTAGCCGGGTGCCTGTCGGTCACTTCTGGCTGACAACTGACAACTGACAACTCACTCCGAAATGTGCGTACGGAACGCCTTGAGACAGATCACGTAGGTCTTGAACCATTCCTTGATATTCTTTTCGGTCACCCCACCCGTGAGTTCGATGTCCGCTTCCAGGACGGGATCACCGTCTTTGTCCAGGTAGGCCTTGGCGAACCGCTTGGTCTTGTTCCACTCGTTGATCCGTGACAGGGTGATCCGCTCCTTGATCTTGAAACCCGCGTGAAGTTGCATCGTCTCGCCCTTGTTGAAGATGATAATCTTCAGCGGGGCCACCCGGAAGCTGTACGTGTTATCGTCTACCTCGGTGAACTCCGTCACGTCTTTGAACGACTTCACAATCCGTTCGATCCGGCCAGCCGTCATCTTGAAGATCACATCATCGTCTTCCGCCCGGGCCACCCCGCCGGTGACGGGTAGAGCGAGGAGAGCGGCGCCAAGGACAAGCAAACCGGGTCGCTGTAGAGCCGAATAACGAGCCACAGGTGGCCTCCAGGACGGTAAGTGGCGAACGGAGGGGTTGGCCCGCTGGTCGGTCCCCCTGTGGAACCGTCCCGTGACCCACCCGGGCGGTACGTTCACTTGTGATACTTACTCGGTCCCAACGGCCTCCGAAATACAATAATCGAGCCTCTGTTTCCCAAGAGTTCCCAACTTCACCGGGGGTTGCAGCAACTGCCGATCGTTACTCATCGACCACCTCCTCGAGCAGGGAGAGGGCCACCATCTGGTCTCGGCGGATCAGAACACGTTTACGGTTCCGCTTGATCCCTGTTGCGACAGACTCGGCAACGTAGTTCTCCCGGGTCGTATCGGTATCCCGCAAGTCGTGGATATCGGCGTTTTTCAGCTCCAGGAAGTGGTCGTCGTACCGGGTCAGCCGGCCGAGACAGACAAACGTGCTACTGCAATCGATCACGACCTTTTGGTTCAGGAACTCGTCGAGCATGGGACCAGCTCCGGGTCGATTGACTGTTTTTCCCCCCAGCCGACGTCGGGGGCACCTCGATCAGCATAGCAGAAAATCGGCCTCGCCCTGGACCTCCCATTTCGGGTATATCCCCCGGTCGGCCGCATTGAAGTGGCTCCTGTGATCCGACGGATCGGGGGTGGGTGGTGAGTTTCCGCGGGTTCGTGTGGCTCCTCGCCGGTCTCGGTCCGGCCTACCTCGTTCTGGCCGCCGTTCTGCCCCCCGCAGACGACGAGCTGTATTACTGGTGCTGGTCTCAGCGTCTCCAGCTCAGTTACTACGACCACCCACCGATGACTGCGTACCTCATTCGCGCAGCCACGGCTGTTTTCGGTGACACCCTTTTCGCTATCCGCCTCCCAGCAGTCGTGTCGACTCTGACCGTCCTCTTCGTGATCGGTCGGCTGACCCGCCCGCGGCAATTGCTCCCGCTGGTGATCTTGACCCCGTTGTTCACGCTCGGGGCCGTACTCGTCACCCCGGACACTCCACTCCTCATGTTCTGGGCACTGTACGTCTTGTGGCTCGTGACTGTCCACCAACACCTGACTCCGCCAGCCGGACCTGACCCTTCCGTGCCATCTCCTGAGAAGGACAGGGCGGATGTCCCGGAGGGTTTGTCTGGTGCTCCAGTCCCGGGTCATGTCCCTGTCTGGTTGTGGCCGATAGGTGGAGTGATCCTCGGCTGCGGTATCCTTGGGAAGTACACCACGGGGCTGGCTGTCATTGCCGGGTTCCTCAGCTTCGTCCTGGGCGGGAACTGGCGACGATGGGTCGTCGGTTACGCTGCTCACCTTGCAGTCGCATTTGTGGTCACGCTCCCGATCCTGATACACAATCTTCGGTATGACTTCATCCCCCTAAAGTATCAGTGGGAGCACTCGATGGGGAGCCCGGAACCCGGGTTGCTCGCGTTCCTCTCGTTCGTCGGGATTCAGATTCTGCTTTTCGGTTTCTTCCCGTTCGGGGTCTTCGTGTGGGCGATCCGGAACCGTCGAGAGTTGCTGGCAGACCCGCGGCTGCGCGTGTGTACCTGCCTGTTCGTGTTCCCGTTCGCCTTCTTTCTCTACAAGGCAACCCGTGGACCGCTTGAGGGGAATTGGGCACTGGCGTGCTACATCGCCGTCTGGCCCCTTGCGGCGGTGTGGTATGAACGAATCCGAAGGTCGGCCCGCTGGCGGTGGGTTATAGCAGCCACGTTTGCCATCCCAGCGGGGTGCGTTCTTATGCTTGTGATCCACCTGATCCGGCCGATTCCCGCCCTATCCCCCCACCAGGACCGGATCACCCGGCAGGCGGCGAAGGAAGATCTGGCCGAGGAACTGGCCAGCACCCTGCACGGGCTTGGGGCGACCGACCCCGTTTTCGCCGAGAACTATCAGTGGACGGCAATGTTTCGGTTTCATCAGATCGACGCTCACCAGATCAACGGGATCACCCGAGCAAGCCATTTCACGCAACACCCCGAAGGACTGGATGGTCGCGACCATGCGTATGTTTTCGCGGAGGGGTTCTTGCCAGCGGAATACACGGTTGGGTTCGGTCCTGGGAAGATTCTGAAACGGTTCTCACTAGTCGTCCGGGGGGAAGAGGTTGGTGTGTACTGGTTGTTGGAGTATACACGGTCAGGGGGACCAGGGGGTCATGTCACCGTCACGGGCGAGCCGGCCCGACTTGACCTACCCCGGTCGATACACTCACCATGAGGGGATCTGGCCCTTCCCTGTCCCGGGTCTGCTGACCATGCACCGCCGACTGCCGAAAAGCGCGCTTCTCCCCGAGACCCTGGTCACTCAACCGGACCAGTTAACCGGTTGCCTCGACCACCTCGCCCGGTCTCCCGTTCTCGGGTTTGACACCGAATTTGTCGGGGAGGATGCCTACCGCCCCGAACTCTGCCTGGTCCAGGTCGCAGCCCCCGATCACCTGTTCGTGATTGACCCGTTCTCGTGCGGTCCTCTCAATCGGTTCTGGGAGGTCATGACCGACCCGGCCCGGACGGTTGTTGTCCACGCCGGCCGTGAAGATGTCCGGCTTTGCTTCTTCGCTGCCGGGAAACCCCCAGCCGGAGTGTTTGACGTTCAACTCGCAGCCGGGTTGGTCGGATTCAGCTACCCGATCGGGTACGCCGGACTTGTCCAGGAGTTGCTCGGGCACCGGATGAGTAAGGGTGAGACGCTGACCGACTGGCGACGACGACCACTCCTCCCAGCCCAGATGCGCTACGCGTTCGACGATGTCCGACATCTCCTGCCAGTTTGGCGACGGTTGACCGAGCGACTCCGTCGGGCCAACCGACTCGATTGGGCAACAGAGGAGTTCGCTGGGTTCATCGGGAAGGCCATCGCCGACGAGACAGCGACCGAGCGGTGGCGAAAAGTGAAAGGGATCGGCGGGTTAGACCGCTCGGGGCTGGCCATTGTTCGGGAAGTGTACGGCTGGCGAGACGGGTTTGCTCGCCGAGTCAATCGACCCCCACGAATGCTCCTGCGCGACGACCTCATCGTGGAGATCGCTCGCCGCGGGCCTACTAGCCTCAACGACTTGCAATCCCTTCGCGGACTTCCCCGCGGCGAACCAGAAGCCATCCTCGACGCGGTCCACCGGGCCAAGGCCCTCCCCCCGACCGAACTCCCGGACCTGGAACCCCGCGACAATGACCCGGCTCATATCGTGCTGCTGGGGAACCTCCTCGGGGTGGTGCTGGCAGACCTGTGCGCTCGGCGGAAGTTGGCCGCCAATCTCGTTGCATCCGGTCAGGATCTCAAAGCGGTGGTCCGGGCCACGGCGACCGGCCAGGCAACCCCGGACCTGCCACTCACACGTGGGTGGCGGGCGGGCGCGATTTTGCCAGAACTCCTCGCGGTTCTGCATGGTGCCCATGCTGTGCGGGTGGTAAAACCGAATTCTTCCGCCCCACTTGCCTACTTTCCTGTCTCCGCGCCAGGCACCACTTCCCCGCCCACGCCAGACGACGTTGCGGGCGATCCTGAGCCGGATGATCCGACTCCTGGCGAGCCGCCGTCAACGGATGAGCTATAACCATCCCTGAGGGCGAAATCCACCGCCCGACCGGGTCGAGGGGATCCGGGTGGGCCACGGCCGCGGCTGTGGTTCCAGCTTCCGTGCAGCACCATCCCCGAAAATGACATGTCGACCACACTGAAGTGCCCCAACCCGAGTTGCCCCTACCCGTTTGACCCGACCCGAATTCCCCCCGGCGCCGTGATCACTTGCCCGCGCTGCGGGATGCGGTTCACCCTGGGTCAGCCTGCTCCGGGCCAGGCGGGATCTCCCGTCGGTCCCACAGCCCCAGGGAGGTTGCCGACGACGGCTGCGATTTCGCAGGGCGGCCCCTCTGCGTACCCACCACCTGGATACCCCCCCCAACCTTACCCCACTTCCCCACCCACCGGCACCTCGATCGTCTCAGATTTCTCAACTGCGGGTCCGAACCCCAGTACCTCTCGTGGTCCAGGAGCGGACAAGCCAGCGCCGGCGATCCAGTTGACCACACCAGCACATGCCGCGTTTGGGCCAGTCCAGACGGCCGTGTTGGTGCTTGCCGGGGTCGCTCTTCTCGGGGTGGTTGCGGTCACGATCTACTTCCAGTTGAACCCGAAGCCAAGCGGTGTGAGCAAAGAGGAACCGTCGAAGTTTATTGCGAAAAATGTGTCGTTCGAACCCCCAACCGCACCCTGGGAACGAGACGACGAGACCAATAAGACGCTCAACGCTCCAATATTGTTCGTATTAAAACGGACCGACCCGGAGGCCTGGATTGCGTTTGGTGCCCGGGACTTCGACCCCCGAGAACCCCGCCCGAGCGAACTCCGGGACGGCCTTTTCCAGAAACTGGCCAGGCTCTTCGACGACCTGAGGGACGTCACCACCATCTCCAACGCTCGCTGGCTTGGCGAGCCAGCGACTGCGTTCACTTTCCGGGGTCGGGGAAAGAGAGACGGCCCACACGTCGCCGGGGAGTGCCACGCGGTCAGCTACAAGGGTGTGGCGTACTGGATGCTCTGCTGGGCCGGGGAGAACGACGCGGAGGGCTTGTTTCCCACCTTCGAGGCGATCCGGAACCGGTTCAAACTCCTGAAGGAGCGAGAGAAGTGGCTTCCCAGGGAGAGTACGGTTCGACCGTTCGGAGGTCACCGGTACGGATATCAGGTGCTTGACGCCGAGGGGTTGTGGGTAGAGCCGGATCGAAAGGACCAGAATCCCGAGGACATCGACCCAAAAGCCGATCTGATCCTGCATGCGCGGGAGAAA
This sequence comes from Gemmataceae bacterium, assembly GCA_003136315.1. Lineage (GTDB taxonomy): Bacteria > Planctomycetota > Planctomycetia > Gemmatales > Gemmataceae > Urbifossiella. The sequence goes on from PLDW01000066.1 coordinate 19,338, forward strand.
CGGCGGGGCATCGACACGGCGGAAGAAGCGACCCTGATCGTCCTGGCTATCGACCCCGCCGGGGGAGATCCACTGGCCGAGGGACGAAAGTACGTCGAGGAGAAGTGGGCGGCCGGCATCAAGGCAAGGGGGGGCAACGGCCTGACCCCGATGATCACCGAAGTGACCGGGAACCTGGAGGGTGACCCAACCTCCAACACCGTGGAAGCAACTGCCCCGGTCGTCCGTCTCAAGGCCACAGTTCCGGAAGCGAAGAACTCGAACGAGTTGCTGGTGGTCTCGGCGATCAAGCTCGGGGACAAGTTGATCGTCGTTCAGGCCTCGTGCGACTGGAAGGACAGGGCGTTGCTTGAGGCTCGGCTTGTCCAGATCGCCGGATCGCTCCGGGTGCGGCAATAAGGAGCCAGCCACCGGCCGGGCTGCTATCTGGATCACCCACTCTCTCTTGGAGAACCTGGAGGCGGACCTGTGGTCCGCCTGCGCCAGAACGGGCGATCGGGCCATCGCTGCTCGGCTGCGTAGTAGACCTCTCGGTTGCGTCGGTAAGCACGTTCGATCCCGGCCAGTCGAGACCTGTAGTCGGCCAACCCGACGGGGTCTTGGTCGAGTGCCCGATCAACTGCGCGTCCAGCGGTGAGCCCGGTAAACAGAGCGTTCACGAGCCCCTGCGACGAGAGCGGGTCAAACGACAGGGCCGCATCCCCAACTGCCACCCACCTGTCACCCAGGGGCGCATCCAGGTGTCCGGTCCCCGCATCCACTCCCCTGGGTGTACTGATCGCTGTGTAACCGGATAGCAGCTCCCGCACGTACCGGCTCCCGAGAAGACCTGTGGCGAATCCTGCCCTGGTCAACATTGTGGGCTTATCCACCAAGTCAACATCCGTGAAGAACGCGACAACTCGCTCGCCTGACGGTACCCGGGCGGAGTACCACCACCCGTCCGGCCCGGCCTCGACTGCCGTCCGGGAGTCGCGGTCGGCCCGTGTCCCAGTCACCTGGCGAAATCGGCAGTAAAAGGCGATCAAGGCATCATCCCGGGTGCGGACTGCACCGGCCTGTCGGGCAACGTGAGCCGCACGCCCGGTGGCATCGATCAACCACCGACAGGACACCACCTCGGATGCACCCGTGCTTCCAGAGAGTGCCACCTGCCAGCCCTGGCCGTTCCTGGCCATCCCAGCCAACCGTGTGCCGGGAATGACAATCGCACCGGCATCCCTGGCAGCCGCCCGGAGCATCCTGTCGAACCGAATCCGATCCAGGTGCCAGCCATGACCGTTCGGGTCGAAAATGAAGTCGGTGGAGACCGGGTCGGCCCCACCCCAGACGGACACGTTCCCATAGCACGGAGCGTGGCATTCCGCGAGGAACCGATCAAGAACCCCGAGATCGCGAAGGAGCAGACGGGCGACCGGTGGAAGAGACTCGCCCACCCGAAATTCGTCACCAGCGGCCCCCGTAGCAAGCAAGACCCGTCGCCCTACTCGGGCGAGGACGAGGGCTGCGGCCGCGCCCGCGGGACCGCCACCCGCAACGATGACATCACATCCCCCCATCAACTCGACCTCGGATACCGAACCGGCATGGGGTGCCCGGTCCGCTGACCCTCCGCAGCAGCGATTGAGGTGTGAGTCGCCGCTGGTCCCGGAACGGCAGCGGGGATCACGCCTGGGCCGAAGGTCGCCACCATCATCGTCTCGGGGAAGTCTGGATCGTCGGTCAGTCCCTCCCGTGCTTCCACCAAGCCCATATCGCCGAAGAGTCTGACCATGTCGTTCATCTGATTGACTGTCGACCCCTTGAGGGGAGCGACCCACTCCATTCGATCGGTGAACGCAGCGAGCCGCGTTTCCCGCAGTTGGTTGGGGTCTGTCACGATCTGGTAGGCCGGCTCCGTGAGAACCTGATTGGGGACTCGGGCGGGCCAGAAAGTCGGGATATACGGGTCGTAGCTATAACCTGAGCCTTTATCCGCATACCCGCCTCGGCAGAACCCGGTGTCCGCCTGCCACGGGAGCCCCATCCACCGGGTCAGATCCCCTGGTCCTTGGGCGTGGAGTGGTCCGGTCGCGGAAAGCGCGATCTCAGGAGTGAGCGTGTCCCCGTAGTCTGGGGCAGGATCTCCCGCAGGGCGGTGGCGGATTCGGAACGGGCCGGTGAACAGTGATGTGTGTCGGATCGGCCAGGTCACCTCGCACCCCGGGTGGAATGCATCGGCCAGGCAAAACGTGAGGGCAGCCTGGTCAAGCATCCCGGGTTGGTCTGCCAGCCGGACCTGATCGAGGTCGGACGGCGGGCGACAAGACTGGTCCCAATCGGGGACGAAATGCCCGCCAGCCCAGGTCTGGAGGAGGAGGTATTGCGTGGGGGAAATCGAGGCGTTCTGGCGGGGGGTGTTCGCAGGCACCACTTGCATGGCATCCCCATACACCCACGGCCAGGGAAGTGGGTTGTTGTCCGTTCCGGCGGGGTTGCGGAAGGAGTGGAGCACCTGGCGTCGGAGTTCGTGATAGAGGTCGACTCCATTAGCCGATGGATCTCTGGCCAGTTTCGCCAGGTATTCGGGGTTCAGGAAATCGTTTGGCCCGCCGTGCCCAAATTGAGTGGCAAAGCCGCGGTTGACCCACTGAAGGTTGGTGAGTCGGTGGAGGATCGGGTAGATATGGTCGCGGAATGAGACCCGGCTGGGAAACGGGAGCCAGCCGGCCTGGACAGAGAGATCGAAGAGGAGGTCATAAAGGGTGCGAACACCCACGATGTTTGGCCCGTAGTTCGGCGGTGCGGTGACCACCCATGCCGGGTCAACGGGGATGGGTCGTCCCTCCACGGTCACCTCCGCTGTCACCGGACCATCGGAGATGTCGTCGTACCAGCCATCGGCATTGATGAAGGTATCCCCATCGGCAGGGTTGTAGATGGGGCTATCGGTCGGGGATTTCGAGATCCCACGCCCTCCGAGGAAGAGGAGCCGGCCAGCGTCGTCCGTCCGGATCTCCCCAAGGTAGATGTCGATCCCCTGGAACATCCCGTGGAACTGGTAATCAGGTCCATCTGTCTTGTTCCCCTCGATCGATTTCGCTCCACCGTCGATGATCAGGCCACTCCGTTGGTCTCCGACGACCTTCGCATTCCGCCGGGGTAGGGTGGTGCCTGCCGCCTCCGGGATATCCAGTGCCATTGACCAGCGATACCACGCGGCCTTCGTATTCGCGACATGGACAGTCCACCGAACCTCGGCCCCATTCCCGGTGAGTTCCCGGATCACCTCGCCAGAGGCGTTGTACCCGTAGACCCGGAACCGCGCGGCCTGTCGCTTGAGGGCTCCGGCGGCATCCCGGTAGAACCCTGGCCGTTCCAGTAGCGGGTCTGTCACCTCGGGGCCGACGAAAAACTCATCTAGACTATTCCCAACGCGGGCCACTCCGATGGCAGGGTGGATCGCGGCCCGGACAATCTGGGTGTCACGATCGGGCGGGTAAGGAATGCCGGGCTTCCACTCCGCTGGACGGGGTTCGGTCGGCTCGCCGTCTGGGACCGCGTTGAAATGTCGCCGCACCTCCGAAGAGGCCCTGTAGACCACTTTCTGGGCGTCGGAAATGCTCCCGACCGGTTGGTGTACGGGCAAGGCGTGCCACGGATTGAAGGCCAGATTCTCCCCATACGCGGACTGGCCGGGGGTGTCGAGATCCTGTTGGGGAAGGATCAGGGTGGCGACATGGAGCGGTGGGCTCACCGACTCGCGCCACCGGACGGTGCCACGGTCCAGGGGCATGTCCGTCTCGTTCGTCTGGAACTGAATGAGAAAACGAAACCGGGCACCACCGGCCTTCAATCGTGAATGGAGGTCGGACCGGAGATAGAACGGATCTGTGTAGTCGACCCAGTCGGACCCCTGGAGTCCCTCGGGCTCCAGCTTGTACTTGACATACCGACCATCCCCGAAGGTGTAGGGAAGGACACTCCAGTAAGGGGTTCCCAGGATGGTATCGACCACCTTCTTCATGTCGTTGATGATCTGACCCGTGACCGGGTGGGTGGAGACATACTCATCGAATTTCCCGTTCAACGACTGGCAGGTGAACTCGCACATGTCCTTTGCGGTATCAACGAAGAACACGTCATGGTTCTGGAGGATAAAATCGTGCGTCGTCGCAGCCTGGTCTGGCGCGAGCACTTTCTCCCCGGCGACCCCAAACAGCTTGATCCCGATCCCAACTGTCCCCTTGAAGTCAGGGACTCCCGGCTGGACATCGCTGGAGAACCGGACCCAGACCGGGTATTCGGGCTTCTGCCCGAGTAGCCCAATCCGGAGGTCGGCCGTGAGGTCCGGACGAACCACAAAGGTGCCGTGGGCCACCCCGTGCAACCGGCGGAAGGCGGGACGGTCGGCTGGGTATTCGCCGGCAGCGAGCTGTCTCCCTTGAAAAAAGTCCACAAAGAGTTGTTTCAACCCCTCAATGGGGTCATGATCGCACCCGCAAGGAGGGAGAGGGCGGGGAGGGACGGAACCGGCCAGGGAATTCGACCACAGGGCTTGGAGCATCGGAAACACCTCGGACAAGGTTCACACGTGCGGCCAAGTGGACCTCGCCGACGCAGACTCGTCGCTCGGTCAATGAGCCTGGTGGAACCTGGAAAAACGAGTCAGATCGATGCCGTACTGGTGCAGTTGAGAGGATATGACGCGGGTATGGGACGTACAACTGAAGACTCGTGAATTCCCTTTTACGCAGCCACTTGAAGCTCTGGCTCGCGACCGCCTCCACTCCCTCACGTCAAGATTCGCGTGATCCGGTCGGGGCAACGACACAACTCACCAACTCGGCCACGATACCAACCAGCCTACACGAAACGCAGTGAGCAACGGGAAACAATTTACGTGGCGGGGGTAGTTGTAGCGCCTGGTTCAGCTTGTGGTTTCTCAACTTGCGACTGCTGCGAGTCTGATTCTTGATCAACGTAGAAGTCCACCTCGATCCCAGCTTCTTTGAACATCTCGTGAGCAACCTCGCCTGACTTTTTCCATTTGCCGTCATCCATTTCGGGACTGAACGCTACTATTCGTTTGATTCCAGATTGAATCACTGGGCCGGCACAACGCGCACATACTGGCTTTCCCCAAACATAAAGCGTAGCCCCGTGTGCTCGCAGACCAGCGGCAACAATGGCATTGACTTCGGCGTGGACGATCATTTCCAATTTTGTCTCTTTATCGCCAAGCCGTTCTGCCGAATCCTCTACCCCCATCGGTAGGCCGTTGTATCCAACAGTGATATCTCCGCCACGCTTTGAAAACAGTACGGCACCAACTTTTGCATTGGGGTCTTTCGACCAGTCTGCCACGAACTTTGCTAAGTTACAGAATCGCTGGTCCCATTTCGACATCAGCTTACTTGCAATCGTTAGTTTCATTGATCACCATTGCTTCAAGCCGAATATCAAGCTCACCAGCCCGGCCGGGATCGCAACCAGCCTACACCAAGCCCAGGTGAGCAGCCCAAAACAACACACGCGGCCGGGTCAGGTGCAGCACCTCGTTCGGCCCATGCGACTACTGTCTTTGCGCCTTCCTCGGCTACGATCCGCTCGCAAGAAAGTAGGTTTTGCCTGGCAGGGTGATGCCCTTATTCGGGAAGGTAGGGTTGTCGTCGGTGTTTCGAACGCCAATCCACTGCTCCGGCCGCTCAATGATGCGAAGCTTCCAGAGCGTTCCGAAGAACAATGCGGCTTGCTCGTCGCTCTGACCATGTCGCTCCCAGATTGGTTGCCACGATGTGCCGCTCCAATCTCCGGGGTTCCCGGTGAACGGATTGACCGCTCCACCCACGATCGACGTGTTCATGATCGAGCCCCATTGAGGGTCGGGGTTATCTATGAGTGCGTCGAGTAGGCGTTTGATTTCAGCATCGATATCCTGTTGCTCCTCTGGCGTGAACTCGTCCCACTTTCTGTCGAATCGTTCGCGATAGTCGATGTCATCCATCTCGCGCATGCCGCCGTTCTCGTCAATGTCGATTAGCATTTGGCAGCCCCCAACTTCTCCACATGTTTGATCAACACGGCGATCGCTGCACTGCGTCCGAACAGCGGAGCTCAGCGACGCGCGGACCAGTTAAGGGTCCGACCTCGTGCGATACTTGGCGCGTTGCTGCAGCTGAGGGTTCGGCCGCGTACGTTCGCAAATGCAAATCGCGCGTCGTTGAGTTCCGCAGTTCGGACGCGTTCAGGATCGCGCGTGGCTGAACTACACCCATTCCCTCCACGCCACGGGGTGTCGGCGCGGGCCAGGTCCACCACTTGGGAAGGAGGGTAGAGTTCCCTCACCAGGTTCGGGCCGACCCTCGTGGGTCTTCACGCACCCGAACGCCAAAGCTCAGCAGTGGCGGCCTGCTGGGCATAATACCTGGGAAACCGATAAAAGGGCCGCCGTCTGTTGCAGCCATTTGTACAGCAGCCCCCCGGCCCAAACCGCTGACACCGCCCCAGCAAATCTGCCATCGAATTTGCCTCGCACCGGCGCGAACCACCAGGCTCATGTTTATGATTTCGGCCGCGGTCCACCGTCCTTATTTGGGTCTTCGTTCTTTTGCACAGGGGAACGCATTAAAGAAATACCGGCGAGCTTCAGCAGGAGTTTCGATGCAAAGAAAAAAACCAAGGCGCCGGCAATCCCCCCGATGGCTGGCAGTTTACTGGGCCTTTGCGAGTTGCTGCTTGGTTGCAATTCCAGGACAGAATACATGATTGAGTAAGTGGCGAACCCCGTGCCGATTCCTGCGCCGATGGACAGGAAAAAGACCAACCAACCAGCGAAGTTCAGTCGGCCCAGGTCGAAGTTACCGATATCTTCTCGCCAACCCATTGTGGCATCCTCCTCTGTGCCGAACAGCGGTGCTCGGCAACGCGCGGACCTGTTAAAGACCCGACCCCGTGAGATACTTGGCGAGTCGCAGCAGCGGAGGGTTCGGCCGCATGCCCTGCACAATGCGAAGCGCGCGTCGTTGAGCTTCACCCATTCCGTCCACGCCTCGGGGGTCGGCGCGGGCCGGGTCCACCACTTGGGTGACAACTCATGCCCTCATTGGATCGCGCACTGGCACCAAGTGCAACCGTTTTTCTGCATTCTCCCGATCAAGTATTCTCGCTCCAACCGGCCCGTTCCCCGTGCGAGCGTGGGCGGATACCTCCGCCCAGACCTTCTCCGACCGAATCTCCGCGCCACGACTCGTACGGGGCTCCACCGGGATCGTCCGCGAAGGCGGCTGGGCGGCGGGCTCGGCCCCCCTGGCCTTTCCGCTCGCAAGCGAGATCACGGCGATGATCAGGAGGACTGCGAGCAGAATCAGGAGCACCAGGCGGATGATCTTCCACCAACTCCACGGACGTTCGCCCGCAACCTTCCCGGTTCGGCCGTTGATCAGGATCTGGAAGAGCCTCTCCTGGTAGCGATAATTCGCCACCCAGGCCGGCAGCAGGAGGTGCTTGAACGTGACTCCGAAGTAGTGAGTCTGCTGGGAGTGGATGCGCTGGTGATCGCCGCCGATATCGCGGCAAATCAGCGTTGTGATCTCCGGTGCCATGATCGTCTTGGCTTCGTCGAACCCATCCTTCAAGCCGACTGCATACCGCTCCGTCTTGAACCCGCTCAGGAACTCGGCCCGGAATGCCTCCAGCATCTCCAAATCCCAGGGTTCCAGTCGCCTGACGAGGTGCTTGGGGACGCTCTTCGATCCACAGACGAGCACATCGTCGAAGAAATGCTGCACCTCCCCAGACACCGGCCACCATTGCGTTTTGGTCACCGTGCGGGTTTTGGTCACCTCGTTCCCCTGGGCGTCTTTCTCGGTGTACGTTTCCTCTTCCTGGTAGTCGACCCCGCGCTCGCCGTGGTAGCGGGTGTAGGTCATCGCATCGTATGTCCAGTACGGAACATACACCCCGGCGAGTTGCCCGAGGTTCGCCACGTTCTTGAGTTGGGTCGGAGCGAACCAGAGCCTCTTCAGCCACCGGTCGAATGAGTCACGGGCACCGCGCAAGTCCACCTTGAACGGGGCAAGCGACTCGGGGGGGATCATCCCTTCCGCAGACTCCGGTTTGTTCTCCAGGTGGGTGCTACAGAACGGGCATTTCTCGGTCACCACTTTGTCTTCGAGCAACACCATCGCCCCGCACCCGGTACACCGGACCTGCGACGATCGACCAGCGACCCCCGCTCCGGTCGCGGACTCCAACCGGGCCAGGTACTCTTCGAAATCTCTCTCGACCACCGCAGCCGCGGCCGCATCCGATCCCGCATCGGGGACGGTGGAACTATGCCCGCAATACGGGCATTTCAACGAACGCGAGGTGGGGTCAAATTCGACCTTCGCCCCACAGGCCGTGCAGGGGAACTGGCGCCCGGCCGGGGGTGCCTTGGTAATCGACGGGGGTTTGTCAGGCGGCGGTGTGTTGGGCATGGAATGATTTCTCTCTAGCTCTTCTCAGTGGTGTTTTTCTCAGTGTCCTCTGTTTCAATTTGATCAATTTATTAACCACAGAGACACAGAGACGCAGAGGAAACTGAGAGAAATCCAACACCGAGAAAGAAATTTACAAGAAAAAAAAGAGTTTAATATTAAGAAAATAACAACATTAATAAAATCTTTTGATGGTATTTTAATCGGATTTCTCTCTGTGTCCTCTGTGACTCTGTGGTTAATACTGTTTGAGATTCATTTTAACCACAGAGCGCGCCGAGAGAATCAGATCGGCAGTGGCGGCGGAACGCTGGCGAACAGCGATTGCAGTTCGGGGACGGTGTCGGCTGCGGCCCAGTTTGCCATCCCTTGCTTCCAGACGAGGGTGCTACGGGTGATCCGACCCTCGCGGATCTGGTTTTGCAAGGCAGGGATGTCGAACGGTCCGGCCTGGGCTCCGTTGATGGCAGCGAAAAAGGCCGCCGTGGGCGGGAGTGGGGGCGGCCCGGAGGGTGCCTGTGTGTTTGTCGCTGCCACCTGACCCGGAGCGCTGGCTGCGGCAGCGGCCGCCCCGGCCATCTGCTGGCCAATCGCCACTCCGGCACCCACCCCGGCTCCGAGTCCGGCGATTCCACCGGGGTTCTGGGCCGCGTCCCGAATCGCCTCGGCCGTCTGGAATTTGGTGTACTGATCGAGGTTCCCCAGAATGCCCATCTGGCTCCGCTTGTCCAGCGCGGCTTCCACCTCCGGCGGCATCGAGATGTTCTCGACGAAGAATTGCGTGAGGCTGATCCCCATCTTGGCGAGTTCCGGGGCGATCCGATCCAGAGCGAGCCGACTCATCCGCTCATAGTTCCCGGCCAGGTCGAGGATCGGGATCTTTGCCGAGCCAACCACATCCACGAAGCGGGAGACAATCGCGTTGCGGAACTGGTTGGTAACCTCGTAAGCCTCGAACGATGGGTCGGTGGCGACCAGTTCGCGCAGGAATGTGGCCGGGTCGGTGATCTTGAACGCATAGCTTCCGAACGCCCGGACCCGAATCGGTCCGAACTCCGGATCACGCACCATGAACGGGTTCTGGGTGCCCCATTTCTGGTCGGTCCACTGCCGGGTCGAGATAAAGTACACCTCGGCCTTGAACGGCGACTCGAATCCGTACTTCCACCCGAGAAGGGTCGAGAGGATCGGCATGTTCTTGGTGTCGAGGGTGTACGTTCCGGGCATTTTCACATCGGCGAGTTGGCCTTCCCGGACGAAGGCCGCCGCCTGGCCCTCCCGGGTGATGAGCTTGGCCCCGTTTTTGATCTCGTTCTTGTAGCGGGTGAACCGGTACGAGAGGATCTCGTTCTGGCTCGGTTCGGTCCACTGGATGATATCGATGAACTCGCCGGTGATCCTGTCCCAGAGCCCCATGATGCGCCTCCGTCCAATAATTGGGTGGTTGCGGCTATTGTGGCATCGGTCGATGCTGTCTGGCAACCAAAATCGGTCGTCTGAAAAGAGATTCGCCGAGTCGGGCCGCGTCTTTTCGACCCCGGAGGAGTCGTTTCGCGTTTGATCCTCGCCCGCTCCGGGGTCGTTTCGACTACTCCCTGACCTGCCGGACCTGCCGGGTCACCTCCTGGACGATCCGCTCCTCCACCGTCGGACCCCAGATGGACGGAAGCCCGTAGTAGATCATCGAAGTTGCCCCTTCGTAGCCGCCTTCCCTCAGCACCCGAGCTGAGGGGATGTACGCCATCACGTCATTCGCGTACCCCATCACCCAAAGGTTCGGCCCGAGTTCCTTCTTAAGCCGAAGTCCATAATCCACCACGACCTCACCACCGAGGGTCACGAGCGTCAGATCCCTGCCGAGTTGCCATGCCTGGACCGGATACGCATAGGTCGCGGGAACCTCCCCGCCTGCATCCAGCCGCTTGAGCCACATTTTGGCCCGCGCAGCGATGTACTTGTTGTCGCTCGTCGACTCCTGGATCAGTCCTTCTCGGGTTGGGACATCCTGAAGGGGCAGGTCGATCTCGCGATAGGCCGCAGCGAACGTCGGAGACACCGCGGCCATCGGCTTGCCGAGTACGAGGTCGACTGCCGACGCAAGTTGCTTCCCGTACCCTTTCGCCAGCTCGACTGTCCGGCGGGGGATGGGGTTCAGGTCCGCCCCGCACCCCGCGACGAACAGGGCGACCGCCCCGGGGTGGGCGGCTTCCAGATCGATCATCGCGAACCCGGGATAGTCCCCGCACCACTTCTGGTACGACAGCACGGTCGCATGGCAAGCGTACCCAAACACGACGCCTTTGAGTGTCCCTCTTGCATCGCGGGCGGCCAGTACCGGGACCGCGTGATCAACCGGTCCCTTCAGTTTCCCGGCTTCTCGCAGCGTGGGGACATCGGCCTCCTTGTTTTCGCGTCGGTTCACCGCGAACCCAGCCGTCCCTGTTCCCCACGACAGCGATACCGGTTCAAGGGCTGCGTTCGCCTCGGCAACGGCCTTGAGGACGAGCCCGGGGAGGGCATCGGTGTACTCATCGACCCGCGCGGCCTGGGTGTCGTCGAGAAAGTACATCGACCGCAAGTTCTTCCCGACGACCGGTCCGCAATGCGTGTGTGAGACCGACAGGGCGATGGTTTCACGAGGCAGCGCGTACCCGGTCTGAAGTCGTTTGGTAATCGTTGCAGCGGTGTCGCGGTCGATCCCGACAAGGTCGAGTGTAACGAGAACGAGCTTCCGCCCGTCGGCCGCCTGGAGGACGGCCGCCTTGGCCCACAGCTCGGTCTCCTTGCCGTCGGAGGGGGCCGTCCGGGCGGCATATCCAGACATCCACATCGGCCGGGTGGGGGTAATACTCACCTTCCCAAACCCGGCCTTCCAGGTCGGCTCGGCTGCGAATGCAGGGGAAATGAATATCACGCTGGCGAGCGCAAGAAGGAATCGAATCATGGAGGTGATGAGGTTGTAGGAAAGGAGACCGGCTGCGGAGTGTACCTACTTCTTGAGCAAGTGTTTGGCCTCATCGGGGGTGAGGGCTGTGGACTTGACGGCGATCTCGAACACGGTTTTGTCAATGGATTCGCCAGCCCAGCAATAACCCTGCTGGTCACCAATTTGCGTCCGATGCCCAAATCCCCAGCCGCGGTAGTTCGCCTTGTCGACGAACTCATAAACCGAGGTCCCTCCTCGCTCCACTTGTTGCCTTGTCATGTCGTAGATCCCGAGGTGGTAGCCATTCCACCTGTGTGTTTTCGTTCCGTTCCATCCATAACCATCATTCTCGGCCGCATCAGCAAGCCTCGACCGGGTTATCTCGACGATCACGAACTCTCCCTTGTAGGTCTCGGTCATTTTCAGGTAGCGGATGTCGGACGGAACCCGGCTGAGGAGTACTGCGAAATGATCCCACCCACGCATGGTGTCCGTGTTCCAGCTCGCTGGGTCGGACGAGCGGAAGAGAATCCGCCACCCACCTACTCCAGTCCCGGCACCCACAACTTTCTTCAACTCGTCAAGCCGTTTATTGACCCGATCCTTGGGGAGTCCGGTCAGCATCGGGGCAGCCTGATAATACCACTGGAATGCCCGGCATCGTGCCTGAGTCCGTTCCCGTAGGTCGTAGCCATCCCCGAGGTTGTACCAGGCGTGCCCGATCTCGGCCTTTTCCGGTACGGTGGCGGGTCGAGCCAGATCCTTCTTGGCCGCGGCCTTGAGTGTCTCGTCCTCTCCTTTCGCGAGGAGGGGGAGCCCACCCCTTTGCACAGCCTAAATCGACGTAAGTCCTTTGGGGACGGATCTTGCGTGTCGCTTTGCAAGGGATTTTGCAACCCGTGGTCTACGGCCCGAACTAGCTCGCTCTCGCCCGGTTTGGTCGACCGCCTGACTTTTCCAGGCGTTCGCGCGCTCCAAGTAACTGTGCAAAGGGGAG
>PLDW01000209.1 GCA_003136315.1 Gemmataceae bacterium
AGCGTGGACTGTGGAGTCTGGAAGCAGCCCAAGTGAGGATGACACAGTACCTGACGGGTCCTTAACGGGATAAACCACTGACCGGAGAGCCGGATGCGGGAGATCCGCCTGTCCGGTTCGGAGGGAGGGGGTGCCTTAACCGGCTCTCCCTACCCCTATCCCAACCCCACTGGTAGATTTTCACTCACCAACTGCCTAAAGCCTATCCAGTTGGGAAGGTTTCCCCTCCACCCGGCTCGCAAAACCTCGCCGACTTACCCCTGTTAGCCCACTAGGGGGAGGTGAGAAGCTCCCATCCGCTACGGGGAGCGTTCCCCCCTCAGAACGCCCACGAACTCGAACCAGGGAAGGGATTTGAGCTCGTCAACGACCAGGTCCACGAGTTGAACGTGAGAGCGAAATCCATTCGCGTTGGCGGTCGACTGTACCGGTGGCTCGATGAATATTGCGACACTCACCCCGGCTGGGCATTCCCGGCGGAGACGTCGTTCCGTTGCTTTACGCCCGACACGAATAGATTCCGCAAGCCGGACGCAGCGTTCATCGCCCTGGATCGATCCACCAATGAACAGTACGACTCGGAAGGACATATCTCAGTCCGCCCGGACGTGGTGGCCGAAGTGCTTTCGCCGAACGATCTGATCTACGAGGTGAATGCGAAACGAGAGGAGTGGCTACAGGCTGGGGTGAAGCTGGTTTGGGTGATTGATCCGGTGGAGTCGTCGATCCACATCTACCGGCCCGACGGCTCCGTGGCCCTGCTGCACGCCACCGACACCCTCACCGGCGACCCGGTACTTCCCGGGTTCGCCGTGCCTGTGGCCGAGTTGTTCCGGGTGCCTGCAGCACCCGCTCAACCGACTGGCTGACATCACTTTGCTGCGGTCTGAGTGACAGCCGGGGTGAGCGTCACCGTCGACTTCGCTCCGGCCCGGACGATGACCCGTTCCGTTGCCCGCACCACCTGGCCGTCGCGGACTACCTCTGCGGTGAGGTCGTAGGCGTATTCCTGGCCGCGGGTCAGGGGTGGGGTGCGGAAGGTGCGGACCTGGCCAGTCCCGTTCGCTGCGGTGCCGTTGAAGAGCAGTTTCGCATCGGCCGGGAGGGTGACCGAGACAGTCCCCTCAACCGCAGTGTCCCCAATCGGGGTGTCCTCATTCGTGATGTCCGCTTTCGGAGCCTCCCCAACCGGGGCCTCTCCCACCGGGGCAGCCGACTGCTGGTTGGCAAAATTCGGAATGCCGACCCCATAGGGATGTGGCGCGGCGTCTCCGCCGTAGGTCGCGCGACCGCCCCAGTTTGCGTACGGGCTAGAGCTGTAGTTGTAGTTGGCGTACCACGGGAAGTACCACAGATTGTAATACGTGGTCGTGTAATACCCCGGCGGGTTGAGGCCAGGGAACACAGCCGGCGAGATGTATGGATGGCAGAACGGGTGGTCGGCCGAGGCTCGCTCCGTCGAGGCGAGTACCCCCGCAACCGCGAGAACGGACAGGATCAGCCACTTCCGCATGGTGAATCTCCCGGGTGAGCTGGGGCAGATGGCCCCATTTCTCGACTCTAGCGCCTCCCCTGCGGTATTCAACTCGTCTTGTCCATCTTGCCGAGCTTGTGACAACGGGTGCTGCGGGTTCCCCGCGCCATGCGGGTTTTCCGCGCCATGCGACGTCGAACGATCGCGGGGTTATAATGGGTTGATCCCGGCGTCGCGAGGCCTCCGATGCCTGAACCGATGGTCGCTGTAGTGGCTCGGGTGAGCACACCCGGCTTGCCGGCATTTCAGCTCCGGAAGGGAGAAGAAGGACTCTCCGTATTCGACCCAACTGCCGTCGACCCGCCGCTCACAGAGGAGGAGATTCTGGACGCTTTCCGTCCCGGTAGCGCGGTGGTGTATCGCAGTGCCACAGAGATTGCCCTCCTTGGGCTCGAAATCGTACCGACCGAGGGAGCCGACACGTTGTCCGATCGACTGCGGTTGGCGCACCGGGAGATTCGTGCCGCAGCAACGATGACCCGGAGTTCGTACAAAACTGCGATTAAGGAGTTGGAGTCGTCATGACCCCGAGCAAAATCGCCGAGGTGAACGTGTCGCACGACTTGATCGAGGCAATTGCTTCGTTCCCGCTCGCCCGTGAGGTGCGGCACTGTGGGATGACATTTCGGACTTCACCGTTCGATATTTACGCATCCTGCCCGGCTTGCGGAACCCGTCTCAAGGTCCGGTCCTTCGCTGCCGTGGCCGAGCTGGAAGACGTGTTTGATGCGGTGATGACCTGGATGCTCCAACCCGGGGCCGAAGCATTGGTGCGGCAACGGCAAGCCGAGATCGCAGCGGACCCCGACTGACCCCGTCCAGGTTACTCCCAACTCGCCGGTTGCGGTTATCTCGTTACGGCGGTAGAACATCGCGGACCGCCGGTTCCCGAACGGAGTCCCGCCATGACGACCCCTGCCGACCCTCGCCTCGCCCAGATCCACGACAAGGTGTTGGCTGGCACCCGGTTGTCGTTCGACGATGGCCTCCACCTCGATCACCATGCCGATCTCTTCACCCTCGGCGAACTCGCCAACATCGTCCGCGAGCGGAAGAATGGGAGCCGGACCTACTACAACGTCAACACCCACCTGAACCCGACGAATGTCTGCGTCTACCGATGCGCCTTCTGCTCGTTCCGGGCCGACCTGAAGTCGCCCAGCGGGTACGTGATGACCGACGAGCAGATCATTGGCCGGGCCAGGGAAGCGACCGCGAAAGGGTGTACGGAGTTACACATTGTCGGCGGGTTGCATCATCAACTCCCCTACGAGTGGTATCTCGGGATCATCCAGAACATCCACCGGGAATTCCCCAACCTGCACCTTAAAGCCTGGACGGCGGTGGAATGGGACTGGTTTGAGCGGCTCACGAAGCGGCCAACGAAAGACCTGCTCACCGAGATGAAGGCTGCCGGACTCGGTAGCCTGCCGGGAGGCGGGGCCGAGATTTTCCACCCGGACGTCCGCTCGAAGATCTGCGACTACAAGGCCGACGCCGACCAGTGGTTACGGGTCCACCGGGAGTGGCACGAACTGGGTGGGAAGTCGAATGCAACCATGCTCTACGGCCACATCGAACAGCCCGAACACCGCATCGACCACCTCGTCCGACTCCGCGAACTCCAGGATGTGACCGGCGGATTCCAGACATTCATCCCGCTGGCGTTCCATCCGGACAACAACCCACTCGGGCAGGGCATTCCGAAGCCGTCGGGATTGATGGATCTGAAAGTGATGGCGGTGTCGCGGCTGATGCTCGACAACTTCCCGCACATCAAGGCGTACTGGCAGATGCTCGGGGTGAAGACGGCCCAGGTGGCCCAGAGCTACGGAGCCGACGACATCGATGGCACAGTCGTCCACGAGACGATCTATCATGCGGCCGGGAGCGATTCGCCGCAAGAGATGAGCGTGGCGGACCTCCGCCGACTAATCGAGGAGGCGGGCCGCATCCCGATCGAACGGGACACACTGTATCACGAAATCGTCCGCGATCAGCCGCAAACCACTCGCTGGCAAACTGGACGCAAACTGGTGACGTTGAACTGATTTGGGTGTAACTGGTCGGGTTGAGAGATTCGGGGAATCGCATACTCGCCTGGGCTCCCAGGGCTTCCGCCCTGGGCTGAGAACGGCCGCCGCTCCGCAGCTCAAAACCCTGATCGATGCGGCCATAAGCCGCTCGTTCTTAGCCCCGGATGGGGCGTTCGTTCTGAGCCCAGGCCGGAAGCCCTGGGCTTCTCGGGGAGACGGCCGGCTCATGCGGCCAGATCCTTCTCAAAGGCAACCGCGGCCTGGACGTCGGCTAGGGTCACGTTGTACCACCACGCCACCTTCTCGGCGTTCTTCCCATTCGCGAAATAGGCTGAGGACAGGACATCCGTCTTGATACCGACCGCCTCAACAATCGGCTTGCCCAGCGAGATGGCAGGGTCGAGCACGACGCAATCGGCGATCCGCCACCGTCGGGCCAGTTGTGTGGCTGGGTCGTAGTCGAGTTGTTTGAGAAATGGCTCGATGATCTCGGGCATCACTCGCTGACGGTTGAGTACCTCAATCAACTCATCTTGTCCCTCGCGACTGGCGACCCGGAGGAACACCTCCCGGCCGTCGGTCGTGAGTCGCTGGTGGGCGAACGGGTGCGGCTTGCCGATGTCGTCTCGCAATCGCTGGTACACCCGTCGGAGGGTCTTCAAACTCACTCCATGCTCCCGGAGTTGGCCGAAGACAAATACGTCCATAAGATTGAGAAAACTGATCGCCTGAGAACCGTCGATGGGGTCAAAGTCCGAGGTCAAGATGGGCTCGGAGGGTCGCTTCGAGGACGGGACGAACCACCGCTGGACACGCTGCGGCCGAAGCCGGGAAAAGCGAGCGGCTTCCCGAAAAGTGTAGATCCCCAGGCCCAGCGCTGTCTCAGCCATCGGATTACTCCTCCCCTCTCATCGATCATAACGGCCTTTGCACTGGTTTCTACCCACGTGCGACCCTGTCAGGCTTCATCGGGCTGGCGTGGCACCGATTGGTTGTCAGGTGGGCTCTTGCGAGATCGGTTCAAGAGTCCGGGTGGCAGCGACTGCATTCAAATGGTGAACACCTCGACGTTTTCCTCACACCTTCCCCAGCAATCTGGACAGGTTGAGTACTCGCGCAGTCGGAAAATCTCGCCGCATTCTTTCGCGGTACTCATCCGGTGTGACTTCGGACTGCAACCGTCTCAGAGATCGCCAGAACGCCACCACAATTGATTCGGTGCTCCCTTGAACGGCAAAGAGTGGTCGATTGTGTCCTATCCTCCGCCCCCAGTCAGAGTACTCAATGACTGTCAGAGAGAGTTGGTCACTTTGCAGATCAGGAGAGAAGGCTAACTCAATTACCGTGGGCTCAGCATGAGCAAGTGCAACCCCTGCAATCCCTTTTGCAGCCAAGAATAAGGCGGTTACGAGTTCGTCAAGAAAATCATTGGGAGTGTACGAAACCTGAAAAGTGTGCCGATTATCGGCAATTTGCAGGTCGAATCCCATCCAACCGTTGACTGGCACGGACAGGCGGGCTTCAATCAGGCGATGCATCACAGACCTCCTGCCTTGCCTTGGAGAAAGCGTTCACGGTTCTGTGACGAGTTCGGGGCACAGGGCTGTGAGTCGACGGAGTGCGGCTTCCGCCTCCAACTTCTCAACTGACCGTTGTTGGGTAAACGCTACCCAGGCGAGCAGTTCGGCCCGCTCGTCCGCGGTAAGCATCTCCTTGCGTTCCCCAAGATCGAGTAGGCGGCGATCAAGCGGAGGCGGCAAGGTGTAACCGGCGACTCGCCGGAGCGCAGCGGCTGACGATGTCAGCGCGGTCTGCCAGGCGGGTTCGGCGGGAGCAGGTGCGGACATTGGTTCGCCCTCCGGGGGTCAATCGCATTCTACCTGCCGGAAGTGAGACGCGATACGCTCAGCGCCAATCTTTACCGCAAACCCTGGCCCCGTTTATCTCGACACAAACGTAACCGCGTAGACCGGGGGGAGCCGGGCGCGTACTGCCGCCCAGTGGTCGCCACCGTCTTCCGAGATCCACAGCCCGCCCGTTGTCGACCCGAATGCGAGCCGGTCCCCGGTCTCGTCTACCGCCAGGGCATGCCGGTAAACCAGATCGTAAGCGTGTTCCTGCGGCAATCCGTCTCGCAGCACCTCGAACGTCGCACCGCCGTCGCGGGTTCGACTGACCACCACCTGCCCGCCTGCTGGCACACGGCACTCGTCCTTCACCGCAGGCACGAACCATGCGGTGTCCGGGTCCGCTGGGTGGACCGCCACCCCAAAGCCGAATCCCGACGGAGCGGCGGTCGGGACGTGCTCCCACTGCATCCCCCCGTCCGTCGACCGGAACACACCGTTGTGGTGTTGGACCCACAGGCGATCAGGAGACGAGCGGCACTGCATCATCAGATGCACGTCCTGGACCGCCGGGTCGCCACGACGGTCCGGCGGCATGTACTCGGCGAACAGTCCCTGGCCGCCGAGTTGCCAGGTGGCGCCGTCGTCTGCGGTCAGCCAGACGCCGCCACTCGACACCGCAATGCGCAGGGTCTCCGGATCACGCGGGTCGCGGCAAATGGAGTGGATGCCCGGGTGGTCGGCCCCGCCGCCGAACCAGGCCGCCCGCTCCGGCCGATCCCACAAGCCGCGGACCAGATCCCACGACCGACCACCATCGTCAGACCGGAACAACCCACCAGGAAGGGTGCCGACCCACAGTCGGCCGGGCTGATCGGCGCTGCCCGACTCCATCGCCCAGATCCGTTTCAATGTGGCGGGGGATGGTGGCTTCCCGTCCCCCGTTGCGATCGTCGCACCCTCGGGGTAAGCGGGCACGGCCCGTTCCTCCCAGCTTGCCCCGGCGTCTGGCGAGAATTTCAGTTTCACTCCGAAATGCCCGAGGTCGAGTGCTGCGTACCACCCGCCGTCCCGCGGGTCGGCGTGGGCGAGGCTCACGTTCTCGCCGAAAAATGCGACACGCTCGACACGCCACTCGGTCCGCTGGCGATCGACCGTGAACAGTCCCTTCCGGGTCGAGATGAGAAGCCGGTCGGCCACGGGTCATCCTCCTGACAGCGCCTGAAACAGGTACACCTCACTGTCCGCCCGGACCGGTTCGGTGAGTCCTTGCTTGTCGCCAACGGCGACCCCATCCACGAACGCGACGACGTGGTGCCGCAGCGCTCCGCGCTCGTCGGTGACGTACCCCCTCAAGTGCGGCCACGCAGCGAATACGGCGTCGAGAACCTCACCGACCGTCTGGCCGTTTACGTTCAGCGTCCGCTCGCCAGCCCCTGGCGTTGGGGTTGGGGTCAGCCAACGGGACAGCGACGAGGCCACTACGACAGTCGGCACAGGTTCCGGTCCGGGGAGTGGATGGGGTCAAGTGGTGGGAGATTACCCACGCTTTGGGATAGTGAGAAGCCCGGTTGCGGACGCACCGCGGGCATCGTCGAGTCTGCGAAAGGACGTCTCTCACCGGACGTCCACGCATTGCGGGAGACGCTGTCGCGACTCTCGGCAGAGTGCGAAGAACTGGCCTCCCAACGCCGCTGGTCAGGCAGCCATGACCTCCTTTGAACCCAGTCAACCTTTCAATCCCCCACGTTGAACCCAATACCGATTCTCGGGCATCGAATATTCCAAAGGACGGCACCAGTTGTGCTGGCTATTCCGTCTGGAGGTATTCACACCATGCTTGGCTCACTCAGACTCGGAAAGTTTTTTGGAATCGACGTTTACGTCCATGCGACGTTCTGGCTTTTGCCCCTGTTCGTGTTCTTGAGCGGTAGTTTCTCCGGGAACGCTTCGGGGGCCGCGTTCGACGTTCTGGTGCTGTTCGGGGTTTTCGGGTGTATCGTTCTCCACGAGGTCGGACACGCCCTGGCTGCCCGGTATTACCGGATCGGTACCCGCGATATCACGCTTTACCCGATCGGTGGGGTGGCGCGGTTGGAACGGATGCCGGAACGTCCGCTCCAAGAGATCGTGGTCGCGCTCGCCGGGCCAGCCGTGAACCTTGTGATTGCTGGCGGGCTCCTGGCCGGGTTGCTCGTGGGTAATTCTGTCATTCCCCAATCGTTCTCTCGCTCCGGGCTGGATCTGGTCGACGTATTCGTGATCCAGTTGCTGGTTGCGAACATTGGCCTACTTCTGTTTAACCTCTTGCCCGCCTTTCCGATGGACGGCGGTCGGGTGCTGCGGGCGGTACTCGGCTTCGGGATGTCGCGGGTCCAGGCCACACGGGTAGCGGTCGGGGTTGGTACAGTCGTGGCGGTGGGGTTCGGGCTGGTCGGGCTCTTTGGCATTCCCCCGCTCGGAATCTCGGGTGGGAACCTCAGCCTGATCCTCGTGGCCGTGGTGGTGTACCTGCTCGGGCATGGGGAACTGGCTGGGGTGCAGGCTGCGGATGCCCGGCAGTGGTTGCAGCGAGCACACGCAGACGGGTTTGAAGCCACCACACGCACAACCCAGGCTGGCAGCCGCGGCGACCGGTTCACAGGCTGGATGTGGGATCCTGTCCGCCGCGTCTGGGGTCAGTGGCAGGATGGGGTACTGGTCCGGGAGGTGGCGGTCATGTGAGCCGGTCGGACAGAACCTGACCCCCAGTCCCTCATGAATACCCCGTCCAAGGTCTGAATAGGGGGTTCAGAGAAGGTGGCGAAGAAGGTGAAAACGGCCCCAGAGGGGTCGCAGCCGGTGGTTGAGCTACGCTCAACCACCGGGGGCGGTACGGTAAAGATGACGATGACGCGAACACCCGAACCTACCCCCCGGGACCGCCTGGCGGCCCCGGTTGGAAATTCGGTATCACCGGGCAACCCACGGAACCCGCATTTCTGGGTCGATGGGTCGGGCTATTTGTTCTTCAGGTCCCAGTTCTTTTCGTTCTTGCCCGGCTGAACGTCGAACAGAAGTTCTGTCTTGTTGTTGTACTTCTCAGGCAGAACTTCTTTTAGCGTGTCCTGGACTGGACTGTCTGGAGTGTTGTAGAGTTTCTTCTTGCCGTCAACCACTGGGATCCGGATCTGGACCTTGGCCATCCCGGGGGGAACCTTCACGCTGTACTTCCCCTCCTTGATTTCACCACCGGTGGTTTGGGCTTTCCCATCGGCCGGGATGAACGAGATCGATCCCTTCTCAGCGGGTTGACCGTTCACGCTGACCGTGCCGGTCACCTCAGACAACGAATTGTCCGAGCAGCCGGTTACGACAACCAGGAACGTGAACAAGCCGGGTACACACCCGGCGGTTCGGATTCGCATCTGAGCCTCCCGGTTGAGTTAGAAGTCGCTCCCGATCACTTCGTTGCCGTTCATCGTTGACACAGCCTGCCAGGTGATCAGGGAGATGGAATTGCGGACGAACCGGACCGACCCATCGCACACGGACGCATTCACCCCACCAATGTGGCGACTGCGGGCGGCGTAGTACTCCGGACTACCAGCGGCTGCGGGCTGGAGAGGGTCGGAACTCGGCTGGAACCACCCGGAGTAGATAATGTCCGGGGAGGTACTATTGGGGGTGGTAATCGACATGAACTTGAACTCGCCATCGTCGTTCTGAATATCCCCCCGCCAGTCGTTATCGTCGGTGCTCTGGGGCATCAGGCACTCGGACATCATCAGGGTGTTTGAAGTCCCGTCGGTGATGCTGGCAAAGGTCGTGACCTGGGGGGTACTCCGGTTGCCGTTGATTTCACCGAATGGCGCAAGCTGATTCGGGAGCGGGGCCGTGTCGTACCCGGTCGGACCCCAACTCACCACATAGTTCCCCCGGCGGCGCTGGTAGTAAGCCGACGGTGAACTCAGGTCAGACCCGTTGTCGCTCGGGCAGTAGTATTGCGGGACATAGGCCCCGCACGCACCGTTCAAGGTGTACGGGATGGTTGCGTTGGGAAGGTAGAAGTTCTGCTGCGAGACGGGTGAGACGATGTTGTAGAGAGCCGTCTGCTCGATATAGGGCCACAGGTACATCACCCACGTTTGCCGGGGGTTATTTTGGCAGCCCATGGGGAACTTGCTGTTCTCATCGGCGAAGTTGTGGATCGCCAGACCCCACTGCTTGAGGTTGTTTGTACACTTCATCCGGGCGGCGGCCTCCCGGACCTTCTGAACTGCGGGGAGTAGCAGGCCGATGAGAATCGCGATGATCGCGATCACCACTAAAAGCTCGATCAGCGTGAATCCACGCCGACCACGGGAGAGGAAAGGGGTCATGACGAACCTCGGTTGACGATGAAGAGAGGCAGATGGAACCGGCCGACCTCGGCCAGCTCCTGGAATATCAGATTACCCGATGGCCTCAGCCAGACGCAAGCATGTCTTGCCGCGCGGAGAAATCAGGAGCCAGAGTGAGAATATCCTGTGCGGCACGGGGCTTTGAGGCTTTTGTGGTTTGTGGGGAGGATGAGTATCACCTGGCGGCGGGTCGTTTGGGTAAGAGATCCTTCGCCCACCAAGCGGGATACCGCTCCCTCCTGAGCCCCCGATCTATCTGTCCCAGAATCCCCGCAGCATGTAAGATGCAATTGGTTCCCCGAGAGGGATTCCGATGCGGACCATCCCATACTATTATCCCCGCGCACTGGAATTGGAAGGGCGTCACCCGTCCGATGCCGGGTCATGGCCGATCACGCTGCGTCGTCTGGAGATTGGAGAGGGCCTGCCCAAACCGGAAACCTCCTGGGGGTGGGTCATTTTGCCGGAAGGGGAGCCGTTCCCATCAACCCACCGCCCCCCCCCCTATGTGCTGTGGCGAAACTTCTTTTACCGCCGCATCCGATCGTCAACTGAGTGCGATCGTCATCTCTTTTTAGATCCTGACGGACTGACTCATCTCGCATGTCATCTCACGGCGGCCTGGGCAAACCCGCCGGGTGGGATGATTCCGCTCCCCTCGGAAGCAGACCCCCTCCTGCCGCACACGCACGCAGCAGTCGTCATTGGCCGTATCCCGGATCGTCGTCTCTTTCATTTTCGGGTCAAGTGGAGAGACTGGGGGGATCACGGCACAGGGTACATGCCTTATGACTATTTCGACCGTTACGTGTTCGATTGCTGGGCAACTTACGGTCGATCCGATGTGCTTCGGTTCTTCAAGTTGAAAAAACTCGATGATGAGGGGCATATACGCTGGTCCGCTCACGACGAAGACGATCACCGCATTTATGCTTTTGAAGTTCGTGATGCTCAAAATAAAGACCGTCATGCCTGGACCTTCGTGATCGAGCGCGATGGGGCGCTCGAAATCGAGGAACTGTATGTCCGGCCAGAGTTCCGGCGCCTTGGTCATGGTCGATGGCTCGCCGACCGTGTGGCTCAGTTGGCACGCGAGAAGGGGATGCCCATGCGCTTATGGATCGGGTTTGCGGACTGCAAACAGGAAAGTGAGGCTAACTATGCCGCCCTCGTAGCCACCGCACGTCGACTCGGCGTGCAATTCAGACCGTGTTCGGTGTCTTGGGCCGCCTATTTCGCTACCACTGAACAGCCCGGCGAAGCAATCCCAATCGAGCCGCAGACCATTCCAGGTCGGCCCCGGACCCCTCGTCAGGAGTTGCTGGCAGCGGTATTAGCGTTAGGCGTTGGCACTGGCGACCCCACCACGAACGGGACACAGCCAACGACAGTCATGCGATCGACGGAAGATCATACGATCTCGGTCGGGACGCCAGAATGGGACAAACTGACAGAGCGTCGTGCCGAGCTAATTTACAAGAAAAATCGCCAGGGACTGAACGAAGACGAGCAGGCAGAGTTTGAGCGACTTCAACAGCTAAGCCGCTCGGCGATCAATCGCGCGTTCCCCTTGGTCCAGAGCAAGTTGGACCAGAAACTTGCGGCCTTTGAACAATCCCGCGGCGAGAATGAGGGTGCTCCCAAGCAATGACCCTTCCCGTGCCGTTCGCCTACCCGACTACGCGCCACGTCCGACGTCACGGCCCGCGGGGCTATCGGGATTACGGCGATTACAAGCCGTTTCTACGGGATGAGTTTACTTTCCGCTGTGTCTACTGTCTCGAACGCGAGCTGTGGTATCCGAACAGGGAAGGCTCGTTCTCCGCCGATCATTTCACCCCCAAAGCGATTGACCCCAATCGAGAGACAGATTACGACAATCTGGTCTACGCCTGTGTCCGCTGCAACTCATACAAACAGGCGAATCTGATTTCTCTTGATCCGGCCCAGGTCGCCTTCTCGGCTCACTTCACAGTGGCTGAAGATGGCCATATCACAGGTCTCTCCGAACCAGCCAAAGACCTCATCGAGCTACTCGACTTAGACCACGATCCCGCGCTAAACGTTCGGCAAAAAATCTTACGAGTGCTCAGATTAAAGCAGAAATATCCTGATGATCCCGAAATGCATGAGCTATTTTTGAATTATTTCGCTTTCCCCCAGGAGTTGCCAGACCTCAGCCGCCGCAACCCACCCGACGGGAACACGAAACCCGATGGCGTGAAGAATAGTTATAACGAGCAACGACAACTCAACACGCTGCCCGAAACCTACTGAATCTGACGCGGGTCGGAGCTTTTGTGGTTTGTTGGGAGGATGAGTATCACTTGGAAGCGGCCCTTTGGTGGCCAGAGATGCTTCGCCCACCAAAGCGGGTCTGGTGTGCGAGCCTGGTAGGCGTCACAATAGCCCCAATCGGGCGATTGCCCGTCTCTCGATTCTCTCGCAAACCGGTGGCCGCATGTCCCTTCTCGTCCGCCCCGAGGAGTTGCCCGAAGCGATCCCACCCGGCGAGCTGGCCTCCCTGGCGTATCCGGCCGAGCTTGCCGAAATTGGGGCCGCGGTGATTCGTCGGCTTTCCTGCCTGATCGAGTGCCCCAAAGAGGTCGTCCCGTTCGTCGTTCAGGCGATTCGATCGCATTTGAGGTCGCATGAGTTGCGGTGTACACTCATTGATGGCCGGGGGCCAACCAACGACCGGGTTCCGCTGCTCTCCTCCGGACTCCTCGGCAATATGCGGCAGGGTTTGCTGGATGCCGTCCGCGGGCCACAAGTCGACACCGTTTTCGTCTTCCCCTACCTCGACCTTCTGGCCGGTGGGCCGACGCCCACGACCGAGGCCCGCGAACTCACCATTCTTCTGGTGGAGAACCCGGAATTGCTCTGGGTGGGGTTCAAGGATCCGGCGACAGCCCTCCCCCGGATGGTGGAACAACTCCCCCTCCGCCGGGTGAGGATTGGTGGGGTCCGGTGTGACCGGCTCCGGTTCCTGGTCACCCAGAAGGAGGGCCGGAAGTTCGGCTCCCAGGTCGATCTGGCCCGACTCCATCGCTGCGTGTCCGGGTTGAACGTCGTGCAATTGCGGAAGTACCTCGCTGCACTGGATCGGGAAGACCTCCCGGGCGACTCCAGCGGGGCCTTCGTCGAACTCCGCAGGCTGACCCTCCCGCTCGGCCTCGGCGTCCCGGACGAGACGTTCGAAGCCATCGGCGGCTACCCGCTGGCGAAGCTGCGGCTTCGCGAGGACATTCTCGATGTGGTCGCCCGGATCGATGCCGCCACGGCCGACGACCGGGGTCGTGTGGAACAGCTTCTCCCGCGGGGGATCTTGCTCGCCGGCCCGCCGGGTGTGGGCAAGCGACTCTTCGCCCGGGCGGTGGCCAATGCCCTGGGGGCGGTATTCCTGGAGACAACTGGGGCCGAACTCAAGAGCCGGTTTGTCGGCGGGAACGAGGAGAATCTCCGGCTGCTGTTCGCAAAGGCCCGGCAGGTCGCCCCGGCGGTGATCCTGTTCAAGGAGCTGGATGCGTTCGCTGCGCGCCCGACGAAGGGGGTGACGGAGCCGTCGCTGTTTCTCCAGTTGTTGCAGGAACTGGACGCCCTGCCCCCAGGCGAACGGGTGCTGGTCATTGGCACGACCCTGACCGTTGAGGGGCTCGATTCGGGGCTCGTGCAGCCAGGACGGTTTGAACTGGTACTCGAACTCGGCCCACCAACTGGAGAGGATCGGGCCGAGATCGTCCGCCGAGCGGCCAGTGTGGTTGGACTCACGTTATCGGACGAAGCGGTGACGCGGGCAACGGATCTCTCTGCGAACCCGCCGCCGAAACCACCGTTTCATGGTGCCCGCCTGGCCCGGCTGTGCCGGGGGCTGGCCCGGCTCCGACTTCGGACGGGGGTGGACGGCCCGGTGACGGCCGATGAGGTGACGGAGATCTGGGGAACGATATAATCGCGCCACCGGCTTCCGACCCTGCTCCAAGGCGACCGGCAGATAGAGGAATACCACCCGTCATGGACNNTTCGTAGGGGCCGCCCTCCGTGGCGGCCGACGTGGGCAAGTCCCAACACCGGGTCAACTTTTTCCTGCCGAACGCTGATCCCCCAACACTCTCCAGGGCGCATATCATGATCCGATTGTCTATCGCCTTCGCTGCGATCCTCCTGCTTCCGTTTTCGGTCCGCGCGGCCGAGCCGATGAACGTCCTGTTTGTTGTCTCGGACGACCTCACCAACAATGCCATCGGCTGCTACGGCGGGCCGATGAAGACCCCAAATATTGACAAGTTCGCCGCGAAGGGGGTTCGGTTCGATCGAGCGTATTGCCAGTTCCCGCTGTGCAACCCGAGCCGGGCGAGTTTCCTCACTGGCCTCCGCCCGGACACAATCCGGGTGTACGAGAACACCACCCAGTTCCGCAAGAACGCCCCGGACGTGCAATCGCTCCCACAAACATTCCGCAAAGGGGGCTATTATGTCGCGCGAGTCGGCAAGTTGTACCATTACGGCGTCCCCGCGGAGATCGGGACCAACGGGCTCGACGATCCAGTCTCATGGGAGAAGGTGATCAACCCCCGCGGTCGGGACAAGGACGACGAGGATAGGATCTTCACGCTCACCCCGAACGCGAAGGGACCGGGCGGGCGGTTCGGGGCCACTCTGAGCTGGCTTGCAGCCGATGGGACCGACAGCGAACAGACCGACGGGAAGATCGCTGCACAGGTGGTGCAACTTCTGGAGGCGAACAAGGACCGCCCGTTCTTCCTGGCCTGCGGATTCTTCCGCCCGCACACACCCTATGTTGCCCCGAAAGCGTATTTCGATCTGCACCCGGTCGATCAGATCGAACTGCCGAAGGTTCCGGTTGGGCACCGGCAGGCCGGCCCCGCGCCCGCGTTCGGCAGTGCCAAGGCCGACCAAGACACGATGACCGATGCCCAGCGGCGACAGGCGATTCAAGCCTACCGCGCGTCAACCTCGTTCATGGATGCCCAACTCGGGACGGTGTTCGCAGCGCTCGACCGGCTCAAGTTGACCGATCGGACGGTGGTGGTGTTCATCAGCGATCACGGGTATCACCTGGGCGAGCATGGGCTGTGGCAGAAGATGAGCCTCTTCGAGAACAGCGCCCGGGTGCCGATGGTGATCTACGATCCGCGGGCGAAGGCGAACGGCAAAGTGTGCGGTCGACCGGTGGAACTGGTGGATCTGCACGCCACCCTCGCCGACCTCTGTGGCCTGCCGGCTCCGAAGACGGACGGCTGGAGTGTCAAGCCGCTTCTCGACGACCCGACAGCCGCATGGGACCATGCCGCCATCACCCAGGTGAGCCGGGGCACACCGACCGCCACGGGCGCACCGCCGGCCAAGAACCCGTTCTTCATGGGGTACAGCGTTCGCGACGAGAGTTACCGCTACACCGAGTGGGACGGCGGGAAGCGCGGCGTCCAGCTTTTCGACTACGTGAAAGATCCGAACGAAGCGAAGAACCTCGCCCACGACCCGGAGTACGCCAAGGTCGTGAAGGAGATGAAGGCACGCCTACCGAAAGAATAAGAGGAAAACGGCTCGATCCCACCGGGCGCCTCACGGCCCCTGGGACGGATCGGTCGGCAATTCGACCCCGCGGTACACATCGGCCAGTGGAATGGTGACCGGGACCGTGACGAGCGAGAACGCTCCGGCCGGGTCGTCGAAAATGGTCATCAGCCAGGTTTCGTCCGACCTGCGAACGAATCGCTCAACGTAAGGCTGATTTTCGGCGAAGAGTACGTACTCTCGAAGCGAGGGCAGTTTCCGAAACTGGTGGAACTTCCTCCCACGGTCGTTGGCTGAGGATGCGGGTGACATGACTTCGATCACAACCTGCGGGTTCAGGAGAGTGGCGATTCCCTCCATCAATTCAAACTCGGGGGGACCGCAGACGATGAGCAGGTCGGGGTAGGTGTACAGCCCGGTCCGCTCCACTTTCACCCGCTGATCGGCCGAGTACGTTCGGCACGGACCGCCCTTGAGCCGGCTGCCGATTTCGATGCTGAGGTTTTCCTTCAATTCATTGTGTTGCCGACTGGCGCCCGCCATCGCGAACATTTCGCCGTTGTAGAACTCACTTTTGAACTCGGCGTCCCGCTCGATGGCGAGGTATTCGGCCTCGGTCAACTTCTTCTTGGGTACGGCGGTCATGATCGGCCTCCGGGGGGTGAGGGCATTTTACCACCGGCAGCGAGAATCAGGCGAGGTCGGGGTCCGGGGAGGTGCGATTTTTCTCGTGCGTCCGAATCGCGAGAAGTGTCGATCTCTGCCTCGCGTTTCGGACTTATTTGGGGAGTGAAAAGCCTCGAAATCCAGTGGTGTGCTCGATTCAGCACCCGTTGGGAGCCTCGGTTGTGCCTCCCGGAGACTCCCGGATTTCGCGATCTCCTTGGAAAACAAGGCTAACTACGTCCGAAACCCGGGTCTGTGACTCTGTGGTTAATATTGCTTTTGGCCTGGACGGACCAGACGCGCGACCAGGGATCCGACGGAGGTCGCCTGCAACGTAGTCGAGCGAGAATTGTCAAAAAGACCGCCCGGGTTACGGGCGGTCTCGCGGGGTCCAATCGCTGTGAGTGACCACGTCAGTCCGATCGCTCTCAATACAGCCCAATATCGAGGGCGTTGGCGAGTGTTTGGTAGACCCACCAGGCACCGCTTCGCCACTTCGCATGGACCTTAACCACCGCCAGTTGACCTGGCTTGATCGCTGCGTCCGGGTCGGTGATCTCGACTTCGACCAGATACGTTTGAGCGAGGGGGACGAGCTGGTTGGGGTCTTCCGACGGCTTCACCGCGAGCGGCCCACCACCCCGCTGGGTCAACTGGATCGGAACATTAGCAGCATTCTGGCCGGGAAGCCCTTTCCGGCGCACTTTCCCGAAAAACTCGTGGTCACTCCGCCCCTTCACGTAAACCGTGACATCCAGGCCATCCTCCGGCATGTCTTCCTTGAGGATGCGGTACTTTTGGGGGTTCACCGGCACCCGGATGAGGAGGCGGGTCGGGTCACCGATCACGAACAGCGGCTGGGCGTCGTGATACCCGCGGTCGAACAATTTGCCTTCTTCATCCAGCTTTGGAGCGGTGATGATGACTCCCGCCCGGGGAGCCCGAAACTCGAACAGCCGTTTTTGGCGCAACCGGAGGTCTCCGGCCTCCTTCTCAGCCCCCTGGGCTTTGGCTTCGGCTTCCTTGGCCTGATCGCGGAATTTTTTGCGGGTGTCGTCGTCGATTTCACTCGCGTATCGCTTAAGTGCCTTGGTAAGTTCGTCGTGACCCCCCTCCTGTTCCTCTTGATTGGCCACGGCCTTTTTGAGTTCGACTTCCAGGCTTTCGCTCTGGAACTCCGCCAACTGGTCGCCAGCCCGGACCAGACGACCGGGTCGAGCGATCGGATCCAGCCGGACTAACCGGGCGGGGTCCGGAAGGAATACGGCTTCCGAGTGTGCCGGGTCGATCACGACCAACCCCGTCTCGTGGACTCGGCTGACCGGGAGTGGGAGGAAGAAGAAGGCCGCGAGCACGCCCGCGACAACTGTCAGTGTGATATAGACCCGCGGTGCTTTCATGTCAGGTAACCGCCCCCGCTGACTGATGTTCTTGATCACTTTGTAGGTCGGCCAGACGAAGACGGAGGCCAGCGACGCGACGGCCAACATCTGGCTGAGGATTTTGAGTTTGGGACCGAGGAAATCGGCCAGGAACCACAGAATGCTGAATGTCACCACCCATCGGTACACCCAGCTTGAGATCGCGTACACCACGAACAACCATTTCCGCCACGGGGTCATGTAGGCCTCGGGCGGAACCTCGACCCCCAGACACTTCTCCAGGAACAGGTTGTTCAGAAACCGGGTCGCCTTCTCCCTCAGATTCGGGATCTCCAGCCAGTCGGCTGCGATGTAGTACCCGTCGAACCGCATGAGCGGGTTGGCGTTAAATACGACGGTACTCACCGAGCAGAGGACCATCACAGCCAGGGCGATGTTATTCACCACCGGGTACGCAGGAGTGTACCACCAGACAAACGTGGCGGCGGCAGCGATGACTAACTCTACATAAATTCCGGCGAAACTGATGATAATCCGTTTCCACTTCGCTGCCAGTGTCCAGGCGTCGGTGACATTGCAGTAGAGGGCAGGGCTGAGGCACATGAGCAACACGCCCATCTCGTGGCACTCACCCTTGAATGCCTTACAACTGAGTCCGTGGCCGAATTCATGGATGACCTTCACCACCCCAAGCGAGATCCACATGTACAAAACGGAGTTCCAGGTGAAGAATTCCTGGTACGCCGGGAGTTTGGCGTAAAATGTGGTGAAGTGGAGGGCCACATGGACGGCCGCGGACAGCATGAACAGGATACTGGCCGCAAAGAACGCTGGAGTGAAGATCCACCACAAATAGCGAAACATCCAGGTGAGGAGCCGATCCGGATCGATGATCGGGATCTTCATGTACAGGATGTTCGTGATCGTGGCCAGTCGCTTCATCCGCCGCTGCTTCGCGCGTCGGTGAAACAGGTGCTTCCCGGCTCCCGGCTGTTCGTGCTGGACCAACCCGGCTGTCACCAGTTGGCGGGCAAACGACTCCAGATCCTGGTGCTCCAACCGTTGCGGCCGGAACTCATCCTCAAATCGGTCCCGGACCTGCTCCATCGTGTGCTGGCCATCGAACAGACTGAAGACAAAGTATTCTTGTTTATTAAACCGATAATACCGTAAACAAACGGGATCTTTGACCACGTGAAATATCTTACCTTCGTATTTCTGCTCAAATACCTGAAGGTCTGGTCTCACCTTCAGCCGGACCTGCTTCCGGCGCTCGGCGGGGTTATTCAGGTTTGCGGTCAGGTCCATATGGCTGGTCTTGTGAGGTTTTTAGCTAGTAGCTCATAGCTAGTAGCTCATAGCTAGACAAGGGTTCCGGCGAGTATCGTCGCTCACCGGGATCGATTCCAACTGTTTGGCTATGAGCTAGTAGCTCATAGCTGGTAGCGACTAGCCAGACAGGGCTTCCGGCGAGTATCGTCGCTCACCGGGATCGATTCCAACTGTTTGGCTACAAGCTATCAGCTACAAGCTACCAGCTATTCGCTAGACCTACTGCCCCGGATTAATGATGACCGTGGCGGTCGACTGGTCGAGCATGTTCAGCTCCCGATTGTCCATCTCCACCCGGACTGTGAGATAGCGGGGGTCGGTGGAGTTCACGTACACGACCTTACAGGTGTACGCCTTGTGGGATGAGGAGGGGGGAACCCACAGGTGAACAGTCCCTGTCTCCGTCCCAACGACCAGGAACTGGTGCTTCTCGGACGGGCTGAACGCAGCCGTGGTCACCCCGACCCGAGCGGGGGTGAACAACCGGGCTGCCTCCGCTCCCCGGCCTCCACCCTCGGGCACTTTCCACACTTGGAGGCCACCCTTCAACTCGCCATCCCCGCCAGCGGTCAACAGCAGGGTGTCGTCACGGTTGAAGACGGCGAGGCTGGCAAATGCCGCGGTTGGGCCGACATTCTGCACGCTCCCGGTGGTTTGTCGATCCGCAAGCCCGACGAGGTCGAGGCGCGTTTTGCTCTGGTCGAACACCACTCGTCCACCGTCTGCTGTCACCGCAAGCACGTCAACGGCTCCAGACCGATGGTCGAGAGTGCGGGTGACCACGGCTTTTTCGGTCCCGAGTTTCCAGATCTTGAGGCTTCGGTCCTTGGAGGCGGTGACGAGTGTCCCTTGCGGTGTGAACTGGAGAGAGGTCACCGTGTCCCGGTGCTCGGCTGGTAAAGCGTACAGTTTCTTCCACTCAACCGCGTCCCAGATGAACACGTCCCGGCCAGCAGCGGTCGCCAGGAATCGGCCGTTCGGGCAGAACGCGATGGCTCCGACAGCGGCGGCGTGCTCATCCGCCAGCACTTTCGGTTCCGCCGACAACTTGTCCGGGTTCGAGATGTCCCACACCCGAACCTTCCCGTCATCGCCCCCTGTTACGGCAACCACGGTCTTGACCCCAGGCGGACTGCACGCCACGCTCCGCACCCCGACCGGATGAGGAAGATTGAACGCTCCTGCCGTGCCGGTCACATCCCAGACCCGTGCTGATCCATCCGCTCCGGCGGAGACCACCAGTGGTCGGTCCGGGTGGGATGAGACCGAGACACCGGTCACCGCTGCCCGGTGCAGAGCAAGGGTCTTGTTCGGTGGGCTCGGGACGGCGGGTTCGACAATCCCCAACATCCCCGGCCTGACAAACGCTGCGTACTGAATTTCCAGGTTGCCTTCCAGCCGGAGCAGGTCGGTGGCCTGGATCTCCATGATCTTTTCGCCCGCCTTGACGAATTCCCCTGGCCGGCGAGTGATGTTCCGAATGACCCCGTTCACTCGACTCCGGATCTGGTGCTTCCGGAGCATGACGTTAGCTTCCTTCTCCTCTCCCTCGGCCTTCACGATGGTCAGGTTGGCATTCGAAAGGTTCTCCACGAATCGGGTCAGGGTGATCTGGTCCTGGATGACATCGGCCCTCGATCCGTTGCCATCTCGGTAGGTTTTCTGGCTCAGCGCCAGTTTCTCTTCCGAGAGCTTGACCCCTTCCTTTGCCGACTCTTTCACATCGATCGCTGAAAGCTTGGAGCCCCGTGCGGATTCCAGTTTGGCGTTCACGAGTTGCTCGTCGAGCATGCAGAGAAGTTGCCCGGCCTTGACGTTGTACCCGTCACGGAGGCGGCGATACTTCACCTTGTGTTCTGGGTCGCGGGGGTGGAACACGAGGTCCGGATCGTTCAACTTGATCGTGTCATCGTTGACCGCGATCAGATCGATCGTCCCGTCTACCTCCGCCGCCACCTGTTGCTTGTCCTCGTACATACCCTGACAGCTTGGTATCACGAGCGGTTCCGTACCGGTGAGTCGGGAAGGCGGGAGTTTGATGTCCGGCTTGACCGGGTACAGCGCTGTGCCGACATCCGGGTTCGGGTCGTCACTGGAGGATGCTGTTTCAGGTTTCGATACGGCAGGGTTTTCGGATTTGCTGCACCCGATCGTAATCGTAGCAGCGGCGATGAATAGAGCTATCATCGACAGGGATCGGACTCGCATGGGGTTCTCCCTCGCGGAACGGATGAACGGTTGTAGCACGGGTGCCGCAGTGATGGGCCGCTCGGCCTACCGGACATGCGGCGGGGACTGCTGGGTTGTCGTGTTTAGTGTTTGGTATTTAGTGTTTAGTGTTTAGTGTTTAGTGTTTAGTAGTTTTGGTCGGTGTCCCCCAGGGTTGCGCCGGAAACCGGCTCCACCCTGGGCTGTTGGCTATTGTCCGCCGACCCTTCGGGGCGAAAACACAGATGATCGACCGAGCAGCCTGTGAATCTGCTGCCAATCAACGAAACACTAAACACTAAACACTAAACACTACGATTAAAAGAAGAACACGACTTTCTCGTAGAACCACTCCCAGACACCGTGGAACAGGGAGTATCCGAGGGGTTGATCGCCGCAACGGATTCGGGCACCGACCTCAAGGCCCGTGACGAATTGCTCCCGCGGAACCCACTTGTCTTTTGGGATGTCATCAAGGTTCAGCTTGACATAAGCGGTGACCACCGGTTCGTTCTCGTCGTGTTCGTCCTTGTTCGGGACCGCCTCGGCGGCCAACTCGTCCAGGTACAGTCGGCCGAGGTATCTGGTATCTGGCATACTCCGCAAGAGCACATCGACGTCCAGGTATTTGCGACCGGTGTCGCCGTTTTCCCGGAGATGCTTTCCGGGGGTCGTGAATGCCCGCATGATTTGCCCGACGTTACGCTGCGGGATCTTCATTTCGATCTGCCAGGCACCTTCCAGGTTCCCGACCCGAATGATTTCTTCGTTCGGACGAACAGTTCGGCCAATCAGGTCGAGTGAACGGTCGTCATTCAGGACCGTCCACTGGCTCGTTCCGGGGGCTCGCTGGAGTTGCTGGTTGAACCGATCGGTCTTGGCATCGAACCAACCGGGTTTGTTCGGAATGGCAAAGTATTGATCGTTCAACACCTTAAGCTGGTCGTTTGCGCTGGCAATCGTCTTCAGTGCGAGAGCCTTTTTGGTCTCCAGTTGAGCCTTCTGATCCGGTGGTAGCGCATGGGAGTCAGACAGAGTTCGGCTGGCCCCTTCATACTCGGCCGTTGCTGAATTCAGGCGATTCATCAACTCCGTCTGTTCTTTCCGGAGATCTGCACTTTCCAGGTCGGCTACTGTGCCCCCCGGCTGGAGTTTGTTCCCGGGCTTGACCGTAAGAGCGCGGAGTACACCTTCCCGTTTCGGGTAGACCTTGTTGATCTCGACCGGCTGGAGATGGCCCTTGGCCTCCATCTTCAGCGGAGAAGGGACAAGAATCATGACCCCGACCAGGATGGCCAGGAGAACAGCCACCGCGACAGTATAGAACCGGGCTTTCCCCCCGAGTCCTTCCTGGACCTTGGCGATCGGCCACCAGAGGAATTTGAGCGGCACCCGCTTGAGTTCGGCCGCGTTGTACAGGGCCGGGGCAGCATGTTTGCCAACGACTTCGAGCCGCTGGATCATGGGCTCGGTCTGTTCAGGTGGGTTAAAACTCTCCATGACCAGGACAGACCGGGCTGGCTTCTTGGTGTCCTTCTCCCGTTCGTCCCGGATCGGTTGAACGACCAGCAGCTTCGGCTGGCTCTCGTTCAGGTATTCATCCAGGGCGTGGGAGACGTCTGGAGGCAAACCGGCATCCTTGACGCCCTTGAATGTAAGGGGTTCGCCCCACTGAAGCACGGCCTCCATCAACTTCCGGAGTCGGCGGACGTGGGTGCTCGCCTTTTCGACGATATCCGCCCCGCTGACCGCCTCCACCGTCACCTTCCGGCGTGCATGCCGGACCCCAACGCACAACCGGTCGCACTCGGCCAGTTTGCGACCTTCGTTGGCCACGTGGTAGGCCACCTCGGTCGGGTTCAGGGTGGTGTGAACGAGTCGGGCGAATCCTTCGACCTGGGCGAATGTTCGCTCCACCCCGGAGGCGGAGCGGGCGTTCGAGAACTGGTGGTACTGGCTGGCGTACCCGGCCATCTGGAAGGCATAGTTCAGGAACGTCGGGTACAGCCGGGGGTCGAGGCTGGGGTCCTGGAAGACCTCAAGTACCCCCAGTGATTGCTTTTCCGGTGTGACGATCGGCGCGAACAGGGCGAAATAGTCGGTCAGGTTGGCAGCCGGAATGGCCCCGGCGTCTGGCGGTGCGGCTGGGTTTGGGGTGACCCGGTCATTCGGCGCGAGCATCATCGGCCGCGGCGGGGCGGCCTGGAACACCTGCCGGAGAACTTCATTGTGGCACTGCCGACCGCCCCGACGGTTCTCCAGCCCGACCTTCTCCAAATTGACCTGGCAAGCGATCTGGAGGAACCCCTGCGGGGTTCTCAGCCAGACTGCCCCGGCCGGAGCGTCGATGGCCGACAGTGTGCGATTGAGAAATTGCTGGTAGAAATCCGAGGGGGGCAGCGCTGAGCCAGCGAGTTTGGAGGCGGCCTCGAACGCCTCCTCGATTTGTCGGCCGTACCGGTCCCGTTTTTCGGACATGGCGGAATCGGCCTTTGTAGGTGTCGGAGTCACATCAGGCCTCGGTCGACGGAGGAGCCGATAAAATCGGTAGATTCCCTACCAGCATAACATCCCGATGGCGGGGGGCAAGCGAAGTCGGTTTGCGCCGGCGCAATCTTCAGGGCCGGTCGGGAAAGTATACCGGCTAGGTCAACGGCCCGGCGCGCCAGCGCTCTGCTGCACCTGACTGACGAGCCGATGCTGCTGGGGGATTGGTCAGGAACCTCGTTACCCCCCTGAAGGTAGAACCCTAATCTCATTGGTGCCCCGGGTTGTGACACAAAGCCGAAATTCTTTTCGCCAACCCCTTTTGTCCAGAAGTCATCTTACCAAATGTCTCCAGAAAGCC
>PLDW01000194.1 GCA_003136315.1 Gemmataceae bacterium
ACATAAGCTGTAGAGACCAATGGGGCAGAGAGGGGGGGGTAATTCGGAGGATTTCGGAACATTTCGGCAGGATACCACACCCGGAATCCGAGAGCGTATTCGCGCGAGAAACTGCGTTTCGGGTGCGTGTTTTGGCACCAAAATGCCTTCCATAGACCCCCGAAATCCATCGTTTTGTCGGCAGAGCCTCAGTGGAAACAACGTCCGATCAACTGCATGAGATTCTGCCCTCCGGCAGATTGATGGGGCGTTGACACCCGCACGGTCCCGTAATTGACCCCACTCAACCCTACCATGCATCCGTCCGAGTTGGTGGAAAGTGGCTATAGCCTGGAGCATATGCCGCTGGAGATGTCAGTCCGGTGCCGGGTGGATCAGCCACCGCAAGGAGAGGCTCCTGCCGTTCAACCGAACACCCCCTTGATCGCCTCGGCCTGGGTGGACGGGTAGAGGTGGCGATACCGCTTTCGCTGTTCCTCGGTCGAATGGCCCGTCCATTCGTCAATCAATCGTTGATCCACGCCCTTGCTGGCGCAAGCGGAGATGAAACTGTGGCGGAGTGTGTGCAGCCCCTTCACCCCGTCTCACTCGCTTCCCCGTAACACCCGTCGAAAGTGGTCGTGGATCTCGTTGGGGGTCAACGCCCCAGGGAGCGGATTCTCTCGCCTGCGGACAGCGGCTATCCGTCCTTTCAGGCTCGACGCTCGGGTCTTTTCGCCACGGTGTCCGGTGGTCGCACTCCGCTTTTTGCTCCGGGCCACCGTTCCGGCCTGGCAGAACAAGGCAGGCCCTCCGGGGTGGACCGCCAACCACTCCCTCAGCACGTCACGCAGGAACGGGGTGAGCGGCACCCGGCGGCTGGTCCGCTTGCCCCTGCTCCTTTTCTTTTCGTGTATCGTGACCGCGTTTCGGTCGAAGTCCACATCGGAGACCATTACCCGTAGCAACTCGCTCCTTCGGGCTCCAGTGTGGGCTGTGAAGCAGAACAGGGGGTAGATCCACGGGTGGCTACCCTTCTCCTTGACCCAGTCCAGTAACGCAGCCAGCTCGGGGGCGGTCAGGTACACCGACTCCCACAGCGTTTCCGGGTCGCCGCCGGAGGCGAGTTCCTTCTTCAACTCGGCCAGAGTCATGAACGCCGTCTTCTCGTCAATCTTGGGGTAGCGAAGACCCTTCGTGGGGAAGGAGTCGGTGGTCAAGCCCATCGTCGTGCCCCAGTTCCACGCTGAACGGAAGGTGGTAACTTCTTTGCGAACGGTGACCGGGGCAATTTTGGCTGTGGTCCGCTTGTTGATGTAACCCTGCAAGTCGGCGAGTGTGAGTTCGGCCAGCGGGAAAGCATCACCCAGGACGCGGCACAAGTGAGTCAGGTGGATACCACAGGTGGCGAGGCTGCTGGCCTCCAGTGTGCCGTTGCCGTGGGTGGTGAGATAGGCGTCCTTCAGGTGGATGAGGGTGATGGGCTGGCGGGGCGACAACTGTGCCGCTGGTGTGGCAGACGAGGGCGGTGTGCCATCGTGCTGCACGAAAGTGACGATGTCTGTGTCGGGCGGGAGAGTGAGGAGTTTCTGCTTCAGCCGCATCAGGAGGTAATCGACCTGCGCGGCCTTGGCCTCAGCCTCGGAGACGGAGACTTTGCCAATGGTGAAGCCGTGAAGCTTGCCGCGAAAGAAGAATTGCACACGGTAGCTGCCGTTCCGTTCTTGCAGAGACGCCATCGTTCGGCCCTCCGCAGTGTCACCCCAACGCCAGGTGTATAACTTTGCCAGAACTTTGCCAAGGCCCCGCGAAAGGGAGCGGGGCAAGGGATCGGTTTTCGCCGTAACCCCTTGCCCCGTAAGACTGTGCCGAGGAGAGGACTTGAACCTCCACACCCTTGCGAGTACTAGAACCTGAATCTAGTGGGTGTCCACTTCCCGGACAGGGCATCAACACGGACGACTCGCATGAACCCCTTGATTTTGTGCCTACTGCTGCCGAGGCACATGGCACTCGCATTGTAGGCATGCAGGGGTCATATGGGCCGTGTTGGTGGAAAAATGGTGGAAGAATCTCGCGTTAGGTTTTTCCGTCACGCCATCTTGCTTGATGGCGCGTCTCGATTTTCCGTCACGCCCGTTGGGGGAAAGGAAGCAACCCCTCATTCCGTAGCCGGATCAGCTCGTTGTGGGAGACCAACCATTCGCCACCCTTGCCACGGCCACACGGTTTTTTCTTCGCTCGGATTCGTCCGAGCCGACACCATTCGCGGACGGTGTACTCTGCCTTCTCGATTGCCTTGGCAACCTCGACTGTCGTATACCACTCTTTCACCACCTGTCGCCCCACCAAGACGGCCAATGCTTCCTCAATTTTTTTGAGGCGTTCTTCGATGGTCGTTTGAGCATCCACACCGCACCTACCTCTCCACGGAAACTTTAATAGCCACGACTTCTGGGCGAGTTGGGGAAAAATCGTTCATGCCTTACCCGTTCGCTGAGCTTGGGTGATCATGACCCACGCCGCCGCGAGGAACAGTACGATCAAGACCGCTCCCAGGGCGAGCGAGTCGAGGCCGGACTCTGTAATCGTGAGTGTGATTTCCACATTGCCCTCGCTAGTTAGTGGATGGTTCAGGAACCCGCACGGGTTCCCAGCCAT
The DNA here is from genome assembly GCA_003136315.1 of Gemmataceae bacterium. Lineage (GTDB taxonomy): Bacteria > Planctomycetota > Planctomycetia > Gemmatales > Gemmataceae > Urbifossiella. The sequence continues at coordinate 2,641 of PLDW01000194.1, forward strand.
GCCCGGGATCCGTATAGGCCAGGATTGCGGTATGGAACAAATCGTGCAGCCGCAGGAAGGCATCGGAGGCAGGCAGCGCGATTATCTGCGGAAGGACATTGAAAGCGTAGGCTGCGCTGGCAGCAGCTACGTCATAAGCGTGCTGGTGATTCATTCTCTGCCTCCACGGTCTTTCGAGTTGTCAATTGCAGCGTGAGTCGGTTCGGTGGAACGGATCGGGGCGTCACCAAACAACGCCTGGGCGTCGCGCATTTTTGCAGCCGCATAGTCAGCTTCCCACTCCGCGAACAACGCCTTGGCCTCCCGATGCTGGGGGAAGTCAATCATTTTGAAGATGAGCCCGAGCCGGGTGTTCTGTATCTGGTACGCCTCTCCTTCGGGGTTCACGATCACGTCACCCAAGTCGGTCGACCGAGCGTTCGGCAGGAGTGCGATCACCTGCTCATTGTCAGACCAGGGGGCATCCGTGCGGTTCATGGTGTAGACCAGCGCTGCCAGCAGATTCCCGGCCCGGACGCTCGCGACAGGCATGAATTCGTGGCCTTCTTTTTGCCAGACCTCAAAACGGCCCATCTCAGCGAACAATGCCGAGGCTCCAGGCGGAGCGTCTTTGTCTTTGACCATCGTTTCTCCAGGTGTGTGGTGGCGGAAATCCCCCTCGCATCGGGCCGAGGGGGAGATCGAGCCGCTCACTTCTTCTTGGTCATTTCTCTCCCCCTTCCTTCAACAGAGAGGCCACGGCCTCACGCCGGAGGCGAGAACGAGCTTTGTGCAGCTTTTCCATCTCTTCCCGCAGCGATCCTTTCTTGTCGAGATTCACGTACCATCGGAGATCGGGATCGCGGATCAGGGCCGCTTCCATCATGTCAAGCGACTTGACCAGGGCGGTCGCGATCTTTGCTTCAGGATCGTGAGAATCCATCTTAAACAGAACATCGAGTACATAGTCGACAATCACGGCAACGATGATCCCAACCCCGAGTCTTTCGGCGGCGGAAGAAGAATTGACCAGGAGTAATCCGCCTTCAACCCCCATTTCCGACGCCACCCCCTTGGCGGCCAGGAGCGTCACCCGGTACGATACACCTGTTCCGGTCAGGACCATCACTTCGCGGCCGTAGATCACCTCCATATTCCATTGCATCTGCTCTGTCAGCCGGTCGGCCACCTTCCGGTACTCTTTGGAGAACGCCTCGTTACTCCGCAGGTACGAGGGGATCTGCCCGGACGGATATTCCACGAAGGTGAGATCAAACCGCAGTTTGGGCAGCATTTCGTTCTCTACGACGATCAGATCGTCCTCGTAGGCGCGACATATCCCCTCGATCACGGCACGTAACTGGTCCGGGGAGAAGATGTGGCGTGCGAATACCTGAGCCAGGAAATCCTTGTGAGAGTCATCGAGGACGAATCCCTTGACCGTCGCGACTTTGCCCTTCCAGGCCACGGTTTCAGCGGCGAACCCCTTCGCGTTCTCGCGCCCCTTGGCGAAGAAGTCTTTGAGAGAGCTGAGCCTGTGGTAGATGCCGAACTCCGAGTTCGAGTCTGCCACGGAAAGGTTTTTCCGCACCGCCCGCGTCTGGGGCGTCAGGAACATCGGATAGAAGACCTCGGCGAACGTCAGGATTGCAAAACCGATTACCGAGAATTGAACAGTTTTTACAAACAGATTACGTAGGTTCAAGAGACAACCTCCTCAGCCTATCCCCGACTGCACAGAACCGATCCGGCATCCGAGGATGGCAACGGGTTACGGGCGGTCAGACAGTAGCGGTGTTAACAATCAGCGGTTACGGCATGTCGATGGCGGCTTGGTTTGAGACACACGAGGCGATCAATGAGATCGCCCGTTGACCTGTTTCGTTACCTTTCTGCGAACGATGAGAATCGTCCTGGGACACATGCTCTCTACTTGAGCCAGCGCCCGATCACGTTGATGAGGCCCTTCTTGGTGGCGTCCTTGACGGCGCCATCATTGTCGTATCGCCGCCACAGGGTTCGGATGCACAGGATGCCGATGCCCATGAAGATGAGAAAATCGAGGAATCCGCTCGACGATGCAGTTGCGAACAACATGATACTCTCCTTGGTTGAAATTCCCGCCCGAGTTCACAGTGACGCTTGGGCAAATTGGTGACTCGATCCTGGTAATGGCAGCTTTTTTCGAGTCCGCCGGCCGTTTCACATCTCCCGACCCATTTCACGTTCGACTTCGGGTTGGACCACGTCGCGACCTTCGACTTCCTGGCCCGCCTTTCCGTACATAACAAACGCATCACCGCGGAATAAAGCTGCTGCAAGTTCGTGCGATCCGGAGGCGAGTTGATGCTTCAGCTCCTTGCCGATGTCAGCGAAGAGCTTGCTGTTGACCAGGCCGGGAGGCGTGACCTCCCCGCCAGATTTCTCATCCTTCATCAACTCTGCGAACTTTTCCTTCGACACGATTCACCTCTCGGTGTTGAGGAATAGAATTCCGACCCAGATCGTTGCCATAGCGGCGGCAGCGAGAAACAGGCAGAAGGTATGGAGCATAGCCTTGAACAGGCCGATCTCACGGGCCGCTTTGAATTCGGGCTCGTACCAGCGAATAAGGGTTGTCCAGATGGGGAGACAGCCTGGGACGAAGCTAATTGCGATACGATCGGATAACGTTGCGATTTCCTCGGGCTTAAGGAGCTTCCTCGCAGCCTGACTCCAGTTTGAACTTTTGTTCCACGAGGTGCTGTTGCTAGAACTTGAACCGCTGGTCTGCTGGGAGTTTTGACTTGATCCTCCCCAACTTGTCCCTCCACTATCCACAACGATCGTTTGCTCGCCAAGGCGGTTGCTGACATACTCCGCCGTCTGATGGTCATTGACCCCGAAAAACACCTGGGTCGTGTTGCTGAGGAGGGTCTGGTCCTGGCCGTCCGGGAAGCAGGTTTTGAGCTGCCCCAGTGCCTGGTAGTACAGTTGGAGCCTGACACCGTAGCCCCGGTACTGGGCCAGAGCCTCACCAATTATGTCCATCTGCTGTAGCGTCGCTGCCTCATCAATAACAAAATGTACCTTGTTCTTTTCTTGCGGACCTCCTTTCACAACGGCCCCGAGCATCGACCCGATCAGCAGCCGGAGCAGGGGGGCCTGGGTCTTCATGTGGGCTGGCGGCAGAATGATATAGACAGTCATCTTGCCTTTCAGCAAATCTGACGGGTTGAAGCTAGAGGTAATTGTGCTTTTCGCTACCGCGATCGTGTCTAAGAAATTCATAAATCTGTTAGTAGTCGTCAATGTCGAGGCCAGTTCCTTGTCCTGGTAATTTTGGAGCTGGTGCCCGAGACGTGACAGCATTCCATTGCACTCCGGGGAGTCGCAGAGTATCTTGACTGCTGCCCTGATCTTGTCAGGGTTTGTCAGGATGTCCCGTACGCTCTGTAAATTCCGCTTGTCCCGCTCAGCGAAACACACTGTGGCAGCGATCATCGCCTTTATCCAAAGTTCGGCAGAATCTTGCCAATGAGGATCTTTCTCGTGTCCAGTACGGACCACGATCTGGTTGGCGAGGGATGCACACTCGTCAATCGCCGTTGCAGATTCTGAAATCCAGTCGAGTGGGTTGAACGAGTCAGGTTGGTTCGTCGTTACATTGAACGGATCCAGGAGTACGCAACGGTGCCCCATACGCCGCCGTGCGGCATAGCTGGCTTGAGTAAGTTCCCCCTTGAAATCTAGAACAACTGCCGGCTCATCACAGTCAAGCAGAAATGGGATAACGAGCCCTGTCGATTTGCCTGCACCAGGCGGCGCAAATACGGCAGTATGAACGCTATTGCTTAGCCGGACGATCTGCTTTCGCTGCTTCCGCTGGAGCGGAGTCAGCATCATCTGAACTTTCTGTCTCGCTGATCGCCTGCTAACAAACAGTCCCTTGACACCTGAGATGGTGGTGATCTTGCCGTCGATCTGGCCGACCTCCAGGCCGGAACCTTGGAGCAAATGGGGAATGTCTTCGGGGGTCGCCCAGCGGGCCGTACCGTAGGCACTTAAGGATCTACCGCCCTTCCACACCATCCTGATGGCGATAAGGAGGACCAGCACCCATACATAGGGGATCGTAACGATCACTGCGACGACGACATAGACCTCCAGCAAAATGGTGAGTTGTAACACAATCAGCAACAGATAGTACATCTGAGACTCCAGAAGCAGCGGGGCATCCTTGCCCCTGGAGTGACGTGCCCGAAAATAGTCGGGCACGCGCGGGATCGATCGTTACCGGAACAGGCTGAAGAAACCGCGGGCGGTTTTCGGGTTCTTGGCAGCGACGCTCAGGAGCTTGCCAACGCCGACAAGCATGAAGAGGATGAACAGAATTTCCATGACCAACTCCATGACACAGAGGAAGGAATGGACCGGCAACGAACCGGCCCGACGGCCTGCGAGGCACGTTTACGTTTACGCCCGTATCAGGAGACACAGGGCGGCTTGTGGGTATTGTCTTTGACGGATGCCTGCTGAAGGCGGACGTACTCCATCATCCTCTGGTGGTTGCGCTCGGCAATGTTGTGGAGTACGCGGCGGCACCACACCAGGCCGCAGACGATGCCCACGACCCCCCTGCCGATGACCACCAGCAGGCCTATTCGGATCAGCGTCTCGGTTGGAGGAATCATGAGCCTCCCTTTGCATGCGTGGCCTTGTCTTTCATCCCCGCCGCCCAGCTTTTGGCGGTCAAACCTTCGTCACGTGCTTTGCGCGCAGCCTTGAGCACTTCCGACAGGCTTTCAATCGCCTCATCGAGCGTCATATCCTTGCCGCTCAGCACGACGCTCACGCCGCCAGGGAGCCTGACCGGTATGCGAGATAGACGCGGCGCGGTGGTGGCGGCTGTGGGCATCACTCGCGGTTTCCTCGCAGCTTCCAGTTGATCTCGACTTGCACCCGCCAATTTCAGAGCCAACAGTACGGCTTGCTCAGATTCGGGAACCTTCGACGCCGTGTAGCAGTCGCTAATGTTGACCTTTCCGGCCTGCAACGCCTGTTGCCACGCAAGTGAACAACGCGCAGGGCTGAGCGCCCTAGTCACTGAACTTGGGTCGAGGTTTAGAAGGGCAGCCAAGTCCTTCAACGGAAGAGCCGGGTTTGCACTTTTCAATTGTTCAATCGCTTGCCAGGTCTCGAATCCGCTCAGGTCCGAACGGTGGAGGGCAGAGATCAGCCCAACTTCAGTAAGTTGGGAATCGGTCAGAGACTCGTCTGTGATGAATACCTCGACATCGCTCTCCCCAAGCAGAACGAGCCCGGCCAAGCGACGATGGCCGTCCGCTACCGTCCGGTCTGACCGGCAGATGATGGGGTGAATGGCTCTTTTAATCCACGACCGAGCGAGGGCCTTTAGCTCCTCCTCGGAGCCGTGATTCTGGCGAAGCGGTCGCAGTTTCAGGTCCGCGATCTTCTCGCGAAGGAATTTCCCCTTCATGATGCTTGTCCCTTGTCGGGTGTTGCCTGGGCTGGGGAGATACATGGCTCCCCTGGCTCGGCAGGTATGCGGACTCTCTCCTTGCCCGTGCGCCACGCATGCGCTGGAGCAGGTCGTTATTGGAACAGGCATGGCCAGTGAGTCGTTCGGACAGGTGGGGCGGAAAAAATGGGAATAGAATTGTCCGGCCAAGCGTGCCGACCAGCCTTTCCCTTCAGAGGGCCACGTGTTCACGGGGCCGTGTGACGGGAGCGAAAACTCACGAGGGGAGTGTTCGGCCATGAAGCGGAGGAACGAGCCGGGTTTTGAGGCGCGGAAGGCCCGGTGCAAGCGAGCGGTCCGAGGCGATGCGGCCGCACTGTCCGAGTTAACGGCTTGGGTCCGAGAAGTGGGTGGCCGGGTGGCCATCGGTGACCGCTTGGCGAAGAGAGAGTTGGAAGAACTGGCCTACGCCGTGGCTTATGATTTCGTTGAGGAGCGAATACGCCTTGGATTCCCGTGCCTGCGGGGGCGTCACTCGGTGTCGAGTGGCCTCCATGTCGCCTACCTCCGCCTCGGGAGCACGGCTGCGTTATTTCGCGAACCGGCCCAGTTCACGGCTGATCTCTCATCGTTCTGCCGACGGCTCTGTTACATGGCCCACTACGCCTTGCTCGACCTCGTTAGCCGGCAACGCGATTGGGACCGGCGGCACCCCTGCCAGCGAGCCAGGGCGGGGGGCGCGGACGGCGGCATGCCGGATTCACTCATCGAGCAGGCCCAGGACGGGAGTTCATGGGATCCGGTAGAAATGGCCGAGTGGGCAGAGTTGCACGAGCGGGTCGAAGGACTTCCCCAGCCTCTGCGGGATGTCTTCACACGGCATTTCTACCTGGGTCTGTCGCAGAGCGAGATCGCTCAGAGCACGGGGTTGCACCCCAGGCAGGTCAGCCGCCTGTGGGCGGAAGCCGTCGCGGCGCTTGGTGACGTGTTAGATCTGGACAGCTAACACAATAGCTACGGACGTGGAGGGCGAGAATTGGCTACGAGTGGCGATGAGATCCGGAAAGAGAAACCACCGGATTCCTGATCCCCGAAGGAAAGGCTGACCAACCCAGCCACTAAGAATTGCCGCGCCCGATCGGCTGACGAAGAACGGCTGGTAGCGACAGAGATTGGCTGCCCGCGTCCATCACATCAAATGTGACAGCAGAACGTGCTGATTCTTGCAAGGTAGGCGGCCGTTGAGACTGTTCGACTGGTTTAGTGCTACGCTCAGCGTCAAATAACTTGTCCATATAATCCTGGTTAATGCGTCGAAATTCATCTAGCTGTCGCTGGTTGATTCTTTTCGGGTCAATCGACAGCCGGAATTTTTGGCTGTCCTTTGGCGCATTGGGGTTCACGTACTTGGCTGTGAGCGGAAGGCGGGCTGCCTCTGGCATAGCTGCTACCACGCTCATGAGCGTCTCTTTTTCCTTCCCATCTAGCTCCCGGGTTGAAACTATCGCCCCACTGTCCACCTTGAAATTATAGCCGTGAGGCCCGAATTGCCGGTTCAGTGCCTTCGCAATATCTGCGGGTTCTGCTGGCTTAGGCGGGGTTCTGAGGTCCGGTATGGCTTTTTCGAGTTCTGCCAGAGTCGGCATTTTCTCAGGTGTTGGGATTATTGGAAGCACTGGTTTTCCTGCCTGCGTTCGGATGGCGTTGGCCAACACCTGGCCGGACTGGAAATCCAATTGCTTTCCCTTAGGAACGAGATCAGGACTGAAGGAAAGGTCGAGCCCGGCAAAGGAAATACCTGCATCGTACATCCCAGTCGGCTTGCCATTCTCATCCGCTAAGGGGCGAGTATAGACATCGACCACGCCTTTTACTTCTTTATCTTTATACAGATCATTCCTTTTATCGTTATCATTATTGCGAGCATAGGCCGGAAAGTCCTTCGCTATTTCACTGCGTGAATTTAGGTATAGTCCCGAACCACGTAGCAATTCAACTAAACCTGCCCGCTGGCTGGGAGTGATGGGTTCTAAAAGAATGCCGACGCTGCCGCTTCTGCTGCTGAACGAATGTTCTACATCTAATCTTGCCTTAAATCCGGCGGCTTTTAATGCCTCGACGACAGGCCTATAGGCGACAATGTCAGCAATAGTCCGCTTTTCCACTCTTGCTGCTGGAGAATCCGAGTCGGGGTTGTCGTCAGCCATATTTTCATAATGTAAATTACTATATACACATGCGACAATTATATGTCACTTTGAGATACTTGGGAATTGATATTTTTTAACAGATATAATTATGAAAGATCAAACTATTAGCAATCGAGATTTTGATTATCTCGGATTGGTAGTGTGTCCGGCAGATGCGACGGTTCTCCAGCGATAATGTCCAGAATCACCATTATATCCCTCATGTGTCGAGCAGGATTGCGACGACTATGTGGATAAGAGTCTTTAGACAGAATGATCACGGCATGTTGGGCTGATTGTAGCTGGCGTGGTTCATGATGGAAATACCATTCGTACAGCCGATATTATGGCATCGTCAGTTGAAGGTCACCAAGCTTGTTCAATCTGGCAAGATCGACATATGGCCTATGTGGACCATCTCGGTTGTTCTTACTGAGTTTCGGAACGACTTCTAAAATATACATGAACAAAGACGACAAAGTGACGCCACCGTTTTTGTCTCTCTTCGCTTGACCAGAGAGTCCTTCCACCAACGCTTGTGTAAAATAGCCGCTTTCGTTGGAACTGCTTTGACCCGATTTTTCATTGGCTCCAGCAGAGCAGATAAGTACCACCCTCTCATCACGAGAGTTCATCAGATGCCAGTAAAGTCCCTGCGCAAATGCGCCAGAGTGGCACGAGTCTAGGAAGACAACAACCTTCCCCGGAATAGCGGTCAGAGCGTCTGTCAAAACCGTGCCGCTGATAGCGGTCGCCAACAGACTCTCGGGGTCTGAATCGGCCCCCAGGAAATAGCACTTCTCGCCCTCCACCTGTCCGTGCCCAGCGAGGAATATGATGGTGACCGGGTTCTCGACTTTACTCGCTTTTCTTCGCAGGTCGTCCAGGGCCTTGATGATCTGTTCCCGGGTAGCTGTGCCATCCACCAGCGTTATCACATCCGGGGACGGGTATAACCGCTTACCGTGCTCGATTTGTGCTTTGAAGAACTTTTTCGCGTCCGCAGAGGCGTATTCCACACCTCTGCGGTTGGTTTTCTTGTAGTCGGTGACGCCCACAGCCAGCAACAGGAGTGTTGGAGGTGCCAGGAGTTTATCTATGCGGACGATTTTGGTCGGCTCCGAGGTGCTTTTCGTGCCTTTGACTGTATTGGCGCGCGCCTGGATCAGAGTTTCCCGTGTAACGAGTTTGACCTTCCAGGTCACTGTTGGTGGCTCGGTATTCCGTTCATCGAACCGGGTTACATAATCATCGGTTTCCTGCCCGTTGATCAGGAGTTGCAGTGATGTCACACGGTTGTCCCCAACGGGGAAGGCCTTTGCGGATATCTCACACTCGTCAGTTTCAATGGTTTCCTTGGACTTCAATGGCTTCGCAATGTAAACTCTGGCAGAAAGAGCCTGATTAATTGATAATGAGGCTGACGTCAGGTGCCCGCTCTCTTGGTCGGCGAGAGCCAGCGCGCGGGGAAGATCGAGTTCGCGAAGCAGATAGCGGAAGAGGTTGGGACGACGGAACCGCTCGCGGAACTGGTCCGGTGTAACAATTCGATACCCCTGGGGGGAGTCGTCGCGGATCATCCAGGCTATCAGGCTCTCGCCATTGGGCGAGCAATTGTAATAACCTTCCGGTGTCCAAAACAGCCACTCCCCGCCAGCCGCCATGAAGGATATAACTGGCTGCTCCCGCCCCGCCTTCCAGATCCGCACCGTGCCATCCTGCGCAGCTGTTACATAATGTGTATTAGTTGGAGAAATAGCAACACTCAATATATGGCCGGAATGTCCTTTGAATGTTTGGAGTG
>PLDW01000173.1 GCA_003136315.1 Gemmataceae bacterium
CCCGATCGACTACAGTAGAAATAAGCCGCTCCCGTTAAATGTCGTGTCGGGCGATCCGTCTGTGTTCAAGCGAGCCACCATATAAACCGATGTCCATGAACCTCCGGTGCCGACGACGACGAGTTTGCCGTCGGGTTGAAGTAAAATGTTGCTGAGGGTGAGAGAATTCCCGCCGATATCGATTGTGGCCACCCCATTGGTGCCGTAGCTCGTATCCGGCGCCCCATCCGCGTTGAATCGGTAGACGGTGGCGGTCGATCCAATGTTAGTCGCCAGATAGATCTGCCCGCTGGGTGCGACAACCATGTCTCCTCCGTTCGCGTTTGCGGGGAGAAGAACTTGCCCTCCTGAGCCGAAGGTTGTGTCGAGTGAGCCATCCGGGTTGAAGCCGAGGAGTTCACTCTGTGACGGGTTGGTGACTCCGGAAGAAGTTGCCGGCAAGAACTCGGTGAACACAACGATGCGGCCGTTGGGCTCAACTCCGACTTCGGTCTTGCTCTCAGTCCCTTGGCCGAGCGGTAGCATTGAGATCCCGTCGTTCCCAAAGGAAGTGTCGATCGCGAATGTGGGAGTTGTACGGTCTTCGAGAGCCTCAACTTGCAACCGGCGGGCAGGACGATTCATAGGGATCTCCGAATAGCGCGATGACGAACTCTCGGTAAGCCGAGCCCCGAGCGCACAACCGCCACACACTCTTCTGGAATAAGACTCCGCTGACGCAGTCAACTACTCAATCAGAACGCTTTTTCCCGATTCTCGATCCGCTACGCAAGATCACTCGTGGGCTTCCGCCCCACGTCCCCACACCCCCCACGCATGCCGAACCTGACTTGCCACGTGACGAATTCTCACACAGAATTGACTAGAATGAGACTACCGCTACGACGCGGATGTGGGCACTGGCTTTCCAGAACGATCTCACAGGCTATCCGGCAACGAAAGCGTTACTGAGAAAGACTTTATGCGAATTCATGCCGGGCGCGAATCGACGTAAGTCCAACGGGAAAGGCGATCCGCCTCTGGTCCTTTACCACCGCATGTTGATGTCTCGGGATGCGGTTGTGGCAGATTCGGCGCATACGGGGGAAAAGTGATAAGAAAGGGGTTGAGATTACGAAGTACCCCTCGACTCCGAGGCTGGCTCGGTCGCACGGACCGGACACCCGCCGACCCGGACTCATCGAAAGGAGAACCCGATGTCTCGCGTCCTGTTGCCGGTGCTCTGCGTCGCAGCCTTGCTTGGTCCTGTTCCGGCCGGCAGGGCCGCGGAGGACGATCCCAAGGCCGTGATCGTCCAGGCGGTCAAGGCCCACGGGGGCGAGGAGACGCTCGCCAAGTTCCAGGCTGTCCAGTCGTCGGGCAAGGGCAAAATCACTCTGGCGGGATTGGGGGAGGTCAACTTTACCCAGGAAATCGCCTCCATGCCCCCAGATAAACTCAAGGAGTCGCTGGACTTGACGGTCAACGGCCAAAATGTGCGAGTCCTGACCCTGGTGAACGGCGACAAGATGTCGCTTGAAGCGAATGGGACTGCAATCGATCTCACCGATGCGATCAAGTCCGCCCTGAAGGATGCTGGGTACTTGCTGAAGGTCTCCAGGCTGGTGCCGTTGGTGCGGGAAAAGGGCTACGAATTCTCCACTGTGGGGGAAATCAAGGTCGAGGGGAAGCCAGCGGTCGGTGTCCGTGTCTCGGCGAAGGGGCAGAAGGACATCAACCTGTACTTCGACAAGGAGTCGCACCTGCTCGTCAAACTCGAACACCGGACAGTGGACCCCTCGAACGGCAACGAGGTCAACGAGGAGCGGATTATCCAGGAGTATCGCAAGAACTCAGACGGTATCCAGATCCCCACAAAAGTTCTGGTCCAACACGACGGCAAGAAGTTCCTGGAGGCCGAAGTGGAAGCGAAGTTCCTTGAGAAACTCGACGAGAGCGAGTTCAAGAAGTGATTGGGGTGGGGCGTCAGCCCTGGGAGCCAGACCTGCGGTGTAACACCTGCCTCGCCCAGGGCTTACGCCCTGGGCTACTGTCTGCCATCCCTTCGGGACGCAAAACTTTGGCTTCGGGCCGAGCGCGAGGGTTTACACCCAATCGAAATAACATCGTCCCAGGGGAATAACCGATGTTTACTCACAACCGTATGTCGATGTCTCGCCGCGAAATGCTCACCCGGACCGGGATGGGGATGGGCCTGATCGGGCTCGCTCCGCTCCTCGGCGATGCGGCCGGACCCTCTCCGGACCCGGTCAACCCCCTCGCCCCGCGGCCACCGCACTTCCCGGCCAAGGCCAAGCGAGTGATCCACATCTTCGCGAATGGCGGGCCGTCGCAGGTCGACACCTTTGACCCGAAGCCGGCCCTCCAGAAGTATGCCGGGAAAGCGCTGCCCGCCACAAACCTGCGGACCGAGCGGCGAACAGGGGCGGCCTTCCCATCCCCGTTCAAGTTCCAGAAATACGGCAAGAGCGGTCTGGAGGTGAGCGAGTTATTCGCCCAAACCGCGCGGCACATCGATGATATCTGCGTGATTCGATCGATGCACGCGGATGTTCCCAACCACGAGCCATCATTCCTGCTGATGAACACCGGGGAGGCCCGGCTCATCCGCCCGAGCGTTGGCAGTTGGGTGACCTACGGGCTGGGCACGGAGAACCAGAACCTGCCCGGGTACGTCACCATGTGCCCTGGCGGGATGCCGCTTCTGGAGTCGCAGAACTGGCAGGCCGGGTTCCTCCCCGGGATCTACCAGGGAACCTACATCGACACCAAGCACAAGGACGTGGAGAAACTGATCGAGCACATCCGCAGCAAGAGCACCTCGGCTGCCGACCAGCGGAAGCAACTCGACCTGCTTGCCCGGTTGAACGCGGCCCACCAGGAAGCGCGGCCGGGTGACCCGCAACTGGAGGCTCGCATCCGCTCGTTCGAGCTGGCCTACCGGATGCAGACCGAGGCGGCCGAGGCGTTCGATGTGGCCCGCGAGCCGAAGAACGTCATCGAGGCGTATGGCCCCGGAGAACAGGCCCGTTCGCTGTTACTCGCCCGCCGCCTGGTCGAGCGGGGGGTGCGGTTCGTGCAGGTATCGCACGGGCCGGTGCAGCCGTGGGACAGTCACGACGACCTGGAAATCCAGCACCGCCGACTGGCCGGTGAGGTGGATCGTGGGATCGCAGCCTTGATCTCCGACCTGAAGCGACTGGGGCTGTTCGAGTCGACGCTCATCATCTGGGGCGGGGAATTCGGCCGAACCCCGGTGGTCGAGTTGCCCACCCCCGGTTCAAATGCAGGGAAGGTGAACGGCCGGGACCACAACCACTGGGGTTTCACGGTGTGGATGGCTGGGGGCGGGGTGAAAGGTGGTCAGGCGATCGGGGCAACGGACGAGTTCGGCTTCAAGGCGGTCGAGAACCCGGTCCACGTCCACGACCTGCACGCCACCATCCTGCACCTTCTCGGCTTCGACCACGAGAAATTCACTTTCCGGTACGCTGGCCGGGATTTCCGGCTCACCGACGTGCATGGGCGAGTGGTGAAGGAAGTGGTGGGATGAGCCGCATTGGTCCAGCAATCTCAGCGGAAGATCAGTCGTCGAAATTGACGATTTCGCCACCAGCCCGCGTTGCGAGAGCCGGCAGGATCGGGTTCGCGGGGTAGCTCAAGAATCGCGTCGAGCCATCTGCGAATACGAAGTTCGCGCCACCGGAGTGGAACGACCAGAAGTGGAAGGTGTCGCACATATCATTCGGGTTGCCAGGTTGGTACGCATAAGGCCCCTTGGGACACGTGGGAGCGCGGTACGTGCGGTTGATCTCGTCAGCGGCGAGAACGTAATCGGCTGAGCCGTCCAGATATTGACCCACACCAGCGTACCACCACCCGAAAAAGTTGTCCGGACTCGGAGGCCGCTCGCCGATCAGGAGTGTCTGGCTCGTCCCGTCGGTGATGTCCGCGAAGCGGATGGCAGAATTGAGGAAGAGAACCCCATTCGTGGCTCCCCCGACTCCTCCGGACACACCCAGATAGTACGTGAAGGCCGCGGTGATGTTTTCGTCTGTCGTACCGATTTGCTTTTGCCCGGCCGGACACAGAACGATGGGCATCAATCGGGCCAGGTTTCGATGTGGGGGCGGACCAACGAAATTGGGCTGCTGGGAATAATCCGCCACCGCTTCCATCCAGGCAGGCTCGTTCTCCAACAGCGGCAGGATTCGAGTGATCCAGGACGCGAACGGGTAGGGATCGTTCCAGACCCGAAGCCCAGGGGGGAAAGAGCCCGCGATGTTGTGACTCTGATGCAGGGCCAAGCCGAGTTGTCGCAGGTTGTTGGTACAGGAGGCTCTTTGCGATGCCGCCCGAGCGTTCTGGATGGCCGCTAAGATCAGACCGATGAGGATGGCAAGAATGGCAATGACGACAAGGAGCTCAATCAGCGTCACTCCGCGGTTGCGGTGAGTCATGTTGCCAGCCTCCGAACGCGGTAGCGTCGCAACACGAAGAGCAATCCAAGTAATCCGATCCCCCCAGCGATGGCGTACCAGACCCAGGTGTAACTCCGGGGTACGACAATGGCGGTGTCCGTTTGGGGAACTTGCGGGACTTTTTCGGTGAGTTGCTGAATCTGTCCCAAATCGTCCGGGCCAGTTCGTTCGACTCGCCGAGTCTTGAAATAATTTTGCGGTTCACCAAATTGGCTAATCACGGTCCCGGCCGGGAGATCGATGCTGAATGAGTCCTTGGGCGGACGATGGTCGACATCCAGCTCGGTGACCTTGAAATCTTTCACAAGACACGGGGACTGTGTTGGGGTCTGTTTCAAGAATGTCACAATCCGCTCCGGAAACCACCGCCCTTTTGAACAGGTACGGATTTGAGGCACCACGGTGGTGGAAACACTCTTCAAACCTGTTTCCGAGATGAGTTCGATTCGGGTCGGGAGCGATCCCCGTGTGAGATCGACTGTGAACGCAAAGAGGGGATCCTCCGGGAAACGAAAACTGGTCTTCAACCTACCATCCGCTTTGGGCTCTTCCAGGCTGAACCGGATTTCTCCACGGGCCGCCTGATCGGCAAGGAGGCCGAAGTCATAATGGGTGTTCACCTGGAGCAGGGTTAGAAGAAAATTGGGATCGACGTGCTTCCCTTTTGGGGATTCATTATCGTAGATATTGGCCGAATGGCCTCTCGGATCGAAGAGTAATCCATGCGTTCCATTCAATAGGCAATCCGTCGTCATGAATGGCACAATCGGTCCCGTCATCATTCCCGGCGAGATTGCTGATTTTTCCGGTTTCGGAGGTTTGTCGAGTGTCGCCTTGGTGGCTGCGTCTTCTTCCAGACGGAATCGGAGGGTCCGACCATCTTTGAAGAAAACGCATGTTGCCTGATGTGAACCGGGTTCAAGTTGCCCGGCGAGAGCGTCGTCGAGTGACTTGGCGAACCCCCATGTGATTGTGTACCGGCAAGTGACGTATTCCAATGCCTCAAGGTTCGCCCGATAACTGTTCGCGGCAACCGCTAACAGTTGAGCGGAGTCAGAAGCGGTCTGTTGCGCCAGACCGCAGGGAGCAGCAACGATCCACCAGGAGGAAACCAGAAGAGGCATCTTCCAGCGGGCCACACGAGTCATAGCTGGGTCTTCCGATTCAGGTTCCTGTGGTTGAACAGAGGTCACCCCGGTCAACGCGACCGACATCAAGGGGTACAACTGCCCGCGTAGACGTATGCGGTCCCCCAGGAGCTCTGACAGTTTGCGAGTCCGTAGATTGAGAGGTTGGCGCATTGAACATTTGGATACGCATAACACGTTCCTACGGTTCCTGTACAGTTGCCATAGGTGTAATCGACGAGCTTCTGGTAGGAAACAACCCAGACGCTGTTCGTTCCGCCGTTTGGCACCAACGACACTGGCGGGCTCACGGCTACGCAGTTGGTAGCGGGCACGCAACTCGGCAGGGCACCACACGACGCGGTCAGTTGTTGGGGTGGACCTGCTGCCTGGGTCCATGAGAATGTGGTAGGTGCAGGTGCAGGTGGAGCAGCGTGTAAGGCGGTTAAGGCGAACCCCATCAAAGGGGAGCACACGAGGAAAAGATTGAACCTGGAAAACTTCATCACTTCTCTCCTGAGTGACGTCTGGGATTCAGCAAATCCCAGACTAAGGGCGTTCCACCGATCCAGAAAAACCGACTCGAACAGCCGAGACGGGTATTCGGATTTCTTGCGAATTCGGGCCGAGTTGCACGATCACATCCCCGGCAAGGAATCGTTTGCCTTCCGGGATGGTCACAGAGACTTCAACCTCAGCGGCATCGGCTGAACCTTGAGGGGCACTCACTACACGAGTAAGAATACACGAATCTGAAGTCGTCACCTTCTTAATTACAATTGGCTGGCCATCCAGAGGCCGAAGTCGCACAAGCTGTTTTTGCGGCCCATTGTCTTGAGGAGAAAATGTGAGCGCCAGCCGCACTGGCGAAATCTCGATGATTTCTCGGACGCTCCAGTCGATACTCAAAGAAGATGTTTGCTGGCCGTGGCCTGGCAGAATCGCAGCCAGGAAGACCTGCCCATAACCCACTCGCGTGGGAACAGTCAAGCTCACATCAATTGCCGTCCGTCGTCGAACAAATCCTTCACTAAACTGCTCAATCTCCGGCGGCTTCACATCAAGATGGACTTCATGCCGCTGGATGGAGGTGATCGAGAATGTCGGGACAGGCGGAAGTTCCCCGACGGATTTTTCGAATTCGTCGTAATGGACTTGTCGACTGATCTTCTCGCCCGACGAGACCTGCCCTAACCGTATCGAGGTGGGATCGAACTGGGTGGGACGGAAGACTGTGACCCGCAGTTCCGTAGTCCAGACGCGGCCCGATTCATCGTTCCAGTGACAGGTAAACTTTTGTGGGCCTTCACGACCGGAAAGATTCACGCCCATCTTCACTGTGGTCGATTCATCGGGCTGGAGCTCCTCCCGATCAGACTGAGCCGATGTACATCCACACGCACAGGACAACCGATTAAATCGAACAGTCGCCTGTGTTCGATTAACAATTGGAATCTCAAATAATACGGGACTGCTTCCATCCCTGCAGATCACCGGGGGATGATCCAGGATAAATACGAAGGGTTCAGAACCTTGAGACGCCTCGCCCGTTTGGTTCGTGGGCGGCGGCGTGGCCGACATCCACCTGGCGAGATAGTCACCCGCCACCGCAGAAATGCAGGTGGCGATGAGTGCAACCGCGATCAGCCGTCCTTTTCTCACGAGGGCTGCCCTGATGTTGCTGGGAGAGATGCGGTGGAAATGAGTGTACTGCTGTAGCTCCTGGCAGGTCAAGTATTAATCCAAAAAATTTCACTCTCGTCAGGATGGGATCGGCACTGCCAGCGAAATTGGCTTGGGATACACCCCTGAAAGTCGACTTGCCCGGCGGTGGGGCATGTCGCTCCAACTCTCAGTCACGACGGCCGACACTGACACCACGATTACCATCCAACCGATGATCGAGCGACAGAACTGACCATCCGGCGTGTCAGAATCTTCGCGCGGGGGCCGACCGTGCCTTCAAGGATCTGTTCTCGGCACTCGAAACAGCCACCAACTGGTACACCAAATCCGAGGTTGGTGAAGCCAATTGCGGACAGGCCTTTCACGATGGCCCATTCGCTGCGGCTCGGTGGGCTCGTGAGAACGGGCCCACCGTCCCCCTCCGCCCTGATCGCTTTGATCAACCCACCGTAAGAGGCGAGGAGCCAGGCGTTCGCCGCTGGGTTCTTCACTTCAGCGCAGCAATCACTTCCGCAGCGTCGGCTGACTCCTGGATCACGAGTTCCTTCGGAGCCTTCAACAACTCCCAGATGTGGGTGGCAGGCCGGTACGCAGCCCGGAGCGGATCGCCCGTACTCGACTCCCCATTGGCCCCGACCGCACCCGCGATCACCACCCGTCGCGGGGCTGCTAGCGCAGCCAGGTGGGCGACATCCCCCACCTCTCGCAGGATGCCTGACGCCATCACTCCCAGCCTCTGCCCCACATAGGGTTCGGCGGAGATGTAACTTGCGAGTGCGCCGACCGCAGCCACTTTCGTGACCCGCTTGTCGGTCGCTGCCGCAGCCAGCGCAACGAGTCCGGCCGGTCCCTCCCCGATGATGATCACATCCCTGGGCAGCCCTCCCTCCTGGCGTTCCAGGGCATCCAACAACCGCCGAGTGTCAAAGACCCACTGCCCGATCAGCGGGCGGCCGATCCAGAGACCCCACTCGGCGGTGTTATGATCCAGTGTCTTGCGGACCTTGTCCGTTGGCCACGCGCGAGTGCCGGTCGCCCGCAACTCCAGACCGGCCACCGTCCACCCGGCCTTCCGGGCTCCAGAAGCGGTGGGGCTGGTCGATGCTTTTGCTCCACCCGTCGCATTCAGGATGACGGCAAGTGGTGCGTCCGGCTTGCCCGGCTCAACGACCGCGGTCAGGCTCACCCCGGTTTCCGCCTCAAATTTGAGCCGATAACTCGATCCGTGGCCAGTGGGGATCACCTGCAGTTTGAGTGGACCGGCCTTCGGAAACCCGCCGAACACCGTTCCGATGAGCGCGGCCCGGCGAGCTTCGCTCTCCTTCGCCCACGCCTCCACCGATCCTGGTGGGGTTCTCGCATCCAGGAGTTTCTTCCCCTCCGCAGCAGCGAACTGCGGGATCGTCATCCAGTCTTTCGGCCGGGTTTCGCCGGGGTAACACCGGAGGGTTTCAGGGTCTTCCGTTTTGAACTCCGGCTCGCGAATCGGGGAACCATCGCCCTCGCCCTTCAAGTGGAGGGTCATCCAGCCGTACATCTCCTCGCGCATCGCCTTGCTGTAGTCGTGGGGGGACTCGAAGATCGCGTGGCGGATGTTCCCTGGCTTGCCGGAGAGCTTGAAAACAGGTTCAGCCAGGGCGAGTGATTTCTTCGCCTCGTCGACCGAGAACTGGAAAGCGTCCTTCGTCGCGCTGATGACCATCAGCCCCCGTGGCGCGACCATCGCGAGCAAGCCCGATTCCTCGGTGAATGTGAGGGCTCCGGGGACGACCTCACACATGCAGCAGGCGGCACCGAGATACGCCTGGTAATTCCCGACCGAGCACACCGGGACAACGCACTTCAACCGCTCGTCCCACGCGCCAGCGTACATCGTCTGATTCCCGCCGCCGCTGGCCCCGGTGATCCCGATCCGCTCACGGTCCACTTCTGGTCGTGTCAGCAGGTAGTCGACTGCCCGGGTGTTTTCGTACACCTGGAGGCCGGACAGTGGCAACCCGACGGGTAGGAGGGTGGCAGCCGTCATTTCTCCGTGGTACTCCCCGAGAGCGGTTCCGACGCCCCGTTCACCCGCCCCGAACGCATCCACGCAGAGCACAAAGAATCCTAGCTTGGCGGCGCCGATACATCGTGCCTGGACCGTCGGATCCTGCTTCGCCCCCTGCCAGTGACCGTGGACCATCAGGATCGCCGGCAGCCTCCCTGGTCGGTTCGGGACATAGGCATTGGCCGTCATCCGGACCCCGGGGCGGGTCTGGAAGGTGACCTTCTCGACACGGTATCCGTCGCGTCTCAACTCGCCGTGAGTCTGCGGATTGAGTGCGGCCGCTTCGGTTGGGAACCCACCCCAGGCGGCTAGCAGTTTCAACCGCAACTCCCGGTTCCGTGTCTGCGCTTGTTCCAGGGTTGCGATGGGTTTGTCACCCGAGCGGAGTTCCGATGCCTGCTTCTTGATGAATTCGAGATACTCATGACCGGCGGTCGGCGGCTCGGCCGCGCGAGCGTGGGCAGCGACGGCAGCAACCAAGACGGCGGCGGCCAGGCGGAACGTGGTGGGAAGCATGACGGCTCCTCGGGCTACAAAACCCTTGAATGTCCCATAGCTGACACAGTCGAGCAGCTTGCAGCTTGCAGCTTGTAGCTTGTAGCTTGTAGCGTAGCCGTAACCGAATCTATTGGCGAAGTACGGCGGCTAACAGGTTAGGGTAGTTGCCAGTTGCCAGGCTCCATCCAAATCCGTGACCGCCAATGAACTCCTTTCTACTGGGTTCAGCCTCCCTGAAGATCCTCCAGGGTCGGGATCAGGGGGAGGCGCGTTGAGACTGGAGGTGACCCTGGAAGGGTCGCAGCGATGAGTCGGTGGTTGAGCACAGCGATACCACCGGTCAGGACTCGTCCAGGAACCCTGGCAAATTGTGCCGCTTATTCACTTCGGGTGAAGCAATGATTCAGTCGATCGCAACCACCGAGTGGATGAGGATGTTAAACACATGGGAAATCGTTTGATCTTACTGAAGCAATTGCCAATCCCGTTTGACATTCGGAAGTCGCTACAAGCGACAGTTGGCCCAGCGGGACGGGCGTTCCACCTGCCCGACACCACTCACGCAGCACGCCATCCGTTCCGTGGGTGGCGAACGCAGGCCGAGGGGCATACGATCGTGGTGTGTCGGGGGGTTCGGCATCGGTGCGTTTGAAGAGCGTCTCGTGGGTGGGCCTCGATCACCTGATGCCCGGCGAATGCAGCCGTCTCCAGCGGCGACGTGGGGCAGTCGCTCCCAATGTGCCACACACCTGCAATTGCTCCGCTCGGCCGGTCTCCCTCCATACACCCTGGATGCCCCGATGCGCCTCGACCTCACCGCCATTCCGCAACTCGCCCGGAACCTGTCTCGGCTGGCCGAGATCGCCCGCACCCTGACCAAATACGGCCTGGCCGGGTGGCTGGCACGGCTCGACCCGACGTCCGTTCGGCGGTGGGCCGCAAGGACGGAAGTCGGCCGGCTGTCGGAGGCCAGTCACGAAGCCAGGATCCGGCTTGCCCTCACGGATCTCGGGACCACCTTCATCAAATTCGGGCAGGTTCTCAGTACCCGCCCAGACCTCGTTGGCGCCACGCTCGCCGGTGAACTCTCCGAACTTCAGGGGAATGTTCCCGCCGATCGGTACGAAGTCACACGCCAGACAGTGGAGGACGAGTTGAAGCGGCCAGTTGCCGAGCTATTCGCCAGCTTCGAGCCGACCCCGCTCGCGTCTGCCTCGATCGGTCAGGTTCACCGGGCGACCCTCCACGACGGTCGTGCGGTCGTGGTCAAGGTGCAACACCCCGGGATCGCCAGGCGTGTGGCCGACGACCTCGCGATCCTCTCCGAACTGGCTCTCCTGGTTGAGCAATTCCTCCCGGATTTGCGTGTGTACCGCCCCGCCGCAGTCGTTGCCGAATTTCACCGCGTGCTGATCCGAGAACTCGACTTTTGCCGTGAAGCGAGGCACCTCCAGATGTTCCGTCAGGCGTTCGCGGAGGACCCCGGCGTGTGCGTCCCGGCACCGTTCCCCGCGTTCTCGTCCAGTCGCGTTCTGACGATGGAGTACCTTGACGGGATTCCCTTCACTCACCTTGATCGAGTCAGGAAGGCAGGCGGAAACCTCGATGATCTCGCGCGCCGGGGGGCAAGAATCTTCCTCGCAATGATCTTCCGGGACGGGTTTTTCCACGCTGATCCGCACCCAGGGAACATTCTCTACATCCCCCCGAGCCCGGTCTGTCCGGAGGGAGCCATAGGGCTTCTGGATGTGGGCATGGTGGGGCGATTGGACGCTCGACTCCGGGAAAGGATTGAAAGGACAGTCGGAGCTGTCATCCAGCGCGACGCAGCGACCGTGACGGATTTGGTCATCCAGGTCGGGGAGGCACCGGCCCGACTGGACACTGCCGCGATGGAAGCGGAAGTGGCCGAGCAACTGGCGTTCTACTGGGGAATGCCGCTCGACCAGTTCCAGCTCGGGGTGGCACTGAATGACCTGACCGATGCGATCCGCCGCTACCGGGTGATGCTCCCACCACCCCTGGCCATGCTCCTCCGAGTCCTGGTGATTTTGGAGGGGACTGGTCGCCTCCTCTCCCCCCGGTTTAATCTGGTGGAGCTGCTCGAACCCTACAAACGAACGCTGATTCTCAAGAAACTCTCGCCCAGGCGACTGGTCCGGCAGATGCTGGCCGGGGTGCAGGACTGGGATGACCTCCTGCGAGGATTGCCGCGACAAATCGGGGTCATGCTGCGGATGCTCCAGAGGCAGGAGATGGGGGTCCAACTCATTCACCAACACCTCGAACCGTCGGTGAATCGGCTGGTGTTTGGCCTGCTGGTCAGCGCTCTGTTCCTGGGGTCCGCGATGATGTGGGCTGCGAAAGCTCCGCCGCTGATGTGGGACGTGTCAGTCTTTGGGTTCTTCGGTTGCGTGATGGGTTGCGTGCTCGGGTTCCATCTGTTCCGGGCGATCCAGCACTCAGGCAAACTCGAAGACCGCGAATGATCAGAACCAAGCAATGGCCCGCAGATGACACAGCGCGGCAGAACCGCAACGGGAGAAGAGAAGGTATAGGGACACAAGCCTGTAGCGCCAGCGAAGGGAATGCTTGCGAAAAACGGGATAAGAGAAGGTGTAGGGACACAAGCCNNAGCGAAGGGAATGCTCTCCTTCGCTGGCGCTTCAGGCTTGTGTCTGTGTTATCAGCGGGCCATATTTTATTACAGACACCTTGAGGCGCGATTTCGCCTTACTTCGCAGGGATTAGGACGGTGTCAATCACGTGGATCACTCCGTTGCTCGCCTTGATGTCCGCCGTTGTCACCTTCGCGTCGCCAATGTGGACTCCGTCCTTCGTACTGATCGTAAACCCGTTCACTTCCTTACCATCCAGAGCCACCACGTCCGTGGCGTACACGGTCTTCCCGACCACCACATGTGCCAGCAGGATCTTCTTGAGCAGTTCCTTGTCCTTGATGACGGCCTGAAGCTTGTCGTCACCTATTTTCTTGAACGCAGCGTCGGTCGGAGCGAAGACGGTGAATGGTCCCTTGCCCTTGAGGGTATCGACCAGCCCCGCTTCCTTCAGTGCCGTCACCAGGATGGTGAAATCCTTGGAACCGACTGCGATACCCACGATATCCTTCTCATCGGCCGAGGTGGCCGACGAGGTGTACACGAGCGTGAGCGCGAGGGCACAACCAGCGAACAGTTTCGCCTTCATGGGAAGACTCCGATAGCGGTGGTGGGAGTGTAATCCACCCGGTCAAAGTCCGGGTCGGCCCCAGATTAGTAGACGTGCGTCGCGCCAGGTCAAGCCATCCGCCAGAATTCTTCTGAACCCGCACCCCTGAACAATGATTGCGTCATTGACTCCGCTCCGCCGCCGGTGGTCGAGCCGCGCTCGCCCACCGATTTCCCCACCCCAACTGACCCCCGCCCAACTGCTGGCTCAGCCGACGTAAATACCTCCGACGTATCCCGGGTAAGTGACGAACCCATATGTTGGTGAGTCCGATCCGGCAGCCAGACTCGCACCGTCGTAGGCCTGCACCCCGCTCCCACCACCGTCGCCTGGACCGGTCACCAGGCCGGCATCGCCGCTGTTGTCCAGGTTCTTCACCGCGACCCGCACACCGCCGCGGTTGTTCGGGTCGCCAGAGTAGAAGTTCGCGAGGGGGTCCGCCAGAGCGGCAACCGCTCCCTGGGTCAACAGAGTTTCGCCGTTGAGGATCTCCACTTCTGGTCCGCCACCTGGCCCAGCCCCGATGATGATGTCGGCGTGCCCGTCTCCGTTCACATCCCCAACCGCCACATAGGAGCCATTCCGGAGAGTGGTCGAGTAGGCGAAGAAATCCCCGACCAGATGGACCTGCTGGCCCTCGGTGAGGGCTTTGCCGTCGTAGACGCTGATCCGTGGCCCGCCCTCGAATCCGGCGGCCACAACCAAATCCCCATACCCGTCCCCGTTGATGTCCCCGACCGCCGCACGGGCACCTCCGCGGAACCCCGAATCGTTGATCCCGTAGAAGTTGGCGAACTCCGTGAAGGTGACAGGTGCATAAATCTCGACCCGCGGCCCCCCACCCTGGTCTGGCGTGATCACGAGACTGTCCAACCCGTCTCCGGTAATGCTACCGGCCGCGACGAATACCCCGCCCGTAAAGGTACCGAAGGGTCGGACGTCGAACAGGACGGCCCCGGTCTTGCCATCGATCACCTTGACCTCGGCAGTTTGGCCAGGGCCAGTACCGAAGGCCACGTCGGACGCCCCGTCGTTGCTGAAGTCCCCGACCACCGTCCGCAGCCCGCCCGTAGTGCCAGGGAATGGGGTATAGGTCTGCGAGACAGACCCGTCCGGGTTGAACAGGGTCGCCACATCGGGGCCGCCCGGGTCTGACCCGACCGCGTACTGTGTGACTCCGACCAAATTGATCGAATTGCTATACGTGAACTGGCTGGCGGCCGACGTGGGCGATGTGCCGCCCGCATTGGAAACCGTCACGTTCACGGTTCCGGGAGTGCCTGTCGGGACCGTGAGGGTGATGGTGGTCGGCGTGATGGACTGGATGACGGGAGTCATGCCACCGAACGAGACCCCAGTGGCGGCTCCGAGGTTGATGCCGGTGATTGTCACCGTGCTGCCGCCGATAACCCCGTTGATTGTCGAGGGGACGATACCCGTGATGAGGGGAGTGCCGATCACGGTGATCGACTCTGTTGCCGATCCGCTGGTGGTGACGCCATTGGTAACGGTGAACTGGAACGAGTCCGTGCCGAAGTATCCCAGTGTGGGAGTGTAGGTCAGGTTCGGGGCCGTTCCCGAGAGCGTCCCGTGACTCGGCGGGACTGTCACAGTGTAACTGAGCGCGAGGGGGGGGGTGTTGGGGTCGGTTCCAGTCAGTTGCACCCCGCTCGATGTGTCCTCGCCCAGGGTGACCGCCCCGGAGTTTGCAGTCGGGAACCCGATGACCGCCAACGAGACCGTGGCCGGGGTCGCAGTGGCAGTTCCGTTGGAGACGGTGAACTGGAATGTGTCTGTCCCGAAATAGCCCACAGTGGGAGTGTACGTCAGATTGGGGACCGATCCCGACAGCGTCCCGTGACTCGGGGGAACCGTTACCGCGTATGTAAGTGCCAGAGTCGGTGAGTTTGGATCAGAACCGGTCAGAGTGACCGGCACGCCGGAGTCATTCTCGGGCAAGGTCACGGTCTGGGGATTTGCCGTCGGGGTGCCCACGATTGTCAGAGTAATCGTCGCCGCCGAGCTGGTGGCGACTCCATTCGTGTCGGTGAACTGGAATGTGTCTGTCCCGAAGTACCCCGGGGTCGGGGTGTAAGTCAGGTTCGGGGCCGTCCCCGTGAGCGTTCCGTGGCTCGGCGGAACGGTGACATGATACGTGAGGGGCCGAGCCGGTGTGTTCGGATCGAATCCGCTCAGCGTGATGGGCACGCTCGCGGTGTTTTCGGCCAAAGTCACCGACGCGGGGATCACCGTCGGAGTGCCGACGATCGTTAGAGTGTAAGTGGCCGCGCCGCTGGTGGTTGTTCCGTTGGTGTCAGTGAACTGGAAATTGTCGGAGCCGAAGTATCCCGGGGTCGGTGTGTAAAACAGATTCGGAAGGGTTCCCGTGAGGGTGCCATGAGCTGGTGGCACCGTTACAGTGTACGTGAGCGGGAGGGTCGGAGTGTTCGGATCGCTACCGGTGAGCTTGACCGAGACATGTGTGGCATCCTCGGCAAGAGTCGCCGACCCAGCGTTCGCGGTCGGAATGCCGACCACCGTGATCGAGACCGTCGCTGGGGCACTGGTCGACGGGCCGTTGGAGTCGGTGAACTGGAAGGAGTCGGAGCCGAAGTAGCCTGTAGTCGGTGTATAGGTGAGGTTGGGAGCCGTCCCCGACAGCGTCCCGTGGGCCGGCTGTTGGGTCACTATGTAGGTGAGGGGGATGGGCGGCGTATCCAGATCCATCCCGGTCAGAGTGATCGCGTTGCTCGTCGTGTTCTCGCCCACCTTCACCGTCTGGGAATTCGCAACTGGGATTGCGACGACAGTAATCGATACGGTCGCGGGTCCACTCGTGAAGTATCCGTTGTTGACGGTGAATGTGAAGGAGTCCGGGCCGAAGTAGCCGACTGTGGGAGTGTAGGTTACATTCGGGGCCGTTCCCGAAACTGTCCCATGAAGCGGTTGGGTAAACGAGTAGGTGATCGGGAGAGGGGGCATGTTCGGATCGGTCCCGACCAGCGTGATCGGGTCGTTTGTCGAGTTCTCGGCGACCAGAAGACTTTGAGAGTCCGCCGTCGGGGCAACAATCGTGATAAAGGTAAAGTCGTTTCCAGCGCCGCCGGTGTAGGTGAATTGCCCGGTTGTTCCCTCAATGGTCACAATCTGGTTGGGCACCGCGCCAGCGAGCGGTGCATCGGCGATCGCTCCGGACCCGATCTGGTGGATCAACGTGAAGTTCGTTCCGACCGAGGCCACCCCATTCTCGCTATTCACCAGGAATACGCCCTGGGTGGTGTTCGCCAGATCGACAGCTCCGTCGCTGACAATGGTGTCGGATGTGTTCCCGTTGAAGTCGGCGGCGTATGTTCCACCGTCAAAGGTCAGCGACCCCACTGTCAGCGTGCCGATCCCGCCGAGAGTGCCGCCAGTGATCGTCCCACCCGTACTCACCGTGACCGCCCCGCCGACCGTGCCGGTCCCGCCGAGGATACCGCCATCCACACCCACATCGCCGATGGCGGCACTGTCATCCCCATCGACCAAGAGGCTGCCGTCGAGAATCACTGTGGAGCCGGAGTACGTGTTGACCCCTTTCAAGGTCTCGGTGCCACTGCCCTGTTTGAAGAGCACCAGCGGGTTACTCCCATCCTGGATCACCCCGGTAAAGACGCCCGATCCGTTGTTGCTTCCGACCGTTAGCGAGTTACTTCCGGAGGAGTTCTGAACTGTCCCGGAGCCGGTCAACGCATCAATCGTCTCACTGGCACCCATCTGGAACGTGGTCGAATCGCCCAAGGAGAGGCTTGTCGTCGACGGGAGTGACACGCCGGAGTCGACCTCCAGGATCGTTCCCGCTCCACTCACCACGACATTACCAATGAATGAGTTGTCGGTATTGAATGTCGTCTGTTCTCCACCGGTAACGGTAATCGTCCCCACACTCCCGGAGATGGTGCCGTCGTAAGCTGTATGATCGAAGTTGCCACCGGTCAGGGTGGTCGCCTTGTTCAACGTGAGGGTGCCAGTAAAGGCAGTGTCGCTCGAATCGGACACACCGTTGTTAATACTGGTCGTCCCGATGGTGGTGGTTCCGGTCCCCAGGTTGGCAACCACGATGTTATTCGTGATGGATGGTCCGATGATGTCGGAGGCCGAGATGGTGGAGAGCAGGCTGGTGTTCGCCGCGCCAGTGTTTGTATCGTTCAGAGTGACCATTCCCGACCCGAGGGCCGAGGCATTGCCGATCAGGATGGTGCCCTGGCTGATCGTTGTCCCACCACTATAGGTATTTGCCCCCGACAGGGTGGTGGCCCCGCCTCCGGTCTGCGTCACCGATCCACCGCCT
This sequence comes from Gemmataceae bacterium, assembly GCA_003136315.1. Classification (GTDB taxonomy): domain Bacteria; phylum Planctomycetota; class Planctomycetia; order Gemmatales; family Gemmataceae; genus Urbifossiella. The sequence continues at coordinate 17,398 of PLDW01000173.1, forward strand.
GAAATCATTTGGGCGACGACCTGAGCATCGTCCGAACGGTCGAAGACGAGCGAGCCCCCATCGCTCACGATTGAGAGTCCGAGCGTCCCGGTCGTGCCACCGTTACCGATCTGGAGCGTGGCTGCCGTGATGGTGGTCGTGCTGTAACTGTTCGTTCCGGTCAAGGCGAGAGTGCCGCCCCCCTGGAGGGTCAGCCCACCGATCCCGTCAATGCTCCCGGCAAAGAGGCTCGCATTGCCAGTGATACTCACGTTCAATCCGGACGTGGTCGTGATACTGTCTCCAGTTGGCGACGTCACGTTCGTGCCAGTCAGCGTCATCAGCGCTGCAGTGGAGGTATCGACTTCCAACGAAACCGTATCGTTGAGGGTCACATTCGCGGTGGTGGTGGCCACCAGATCCGAGATCGCGTTGGAGGGATTGGACAGCGTGTACACACCGGTATTGCCTGTGCTACCGAGGACCAGGTCGGCCGCGCTGACGACCGCTGCGGCAACATTGGCAGTGGCAGTCCCATCAGTGATCAAGGTGAGAACTCCAGTCACTGTGGCTGGGCCGGTGAAGGAGATGGTGTCTGTCGACTGGTTTCCGGTGGTAATTGTCAGATTGGTATTGTCGTGGGCGTTGTTGGCGCTGGCGACCGTCACCTTGTCGGTGCCAGCCACCTGGCTGGTATCGAGAACCAGATTCGTATTGTCCCAGAAAGAGACCGGGATGAAGGCTTTCCCGCCGCTGGTACCGGTGACCACAAGGGCGGGAATTGTCCCGGTCAAAGAATCGAACCCATTGGCCACGTTGACGATATTGCCAGAGTTTGGATATGTCATGGTGGCCGTGATCATCCCACTGATGTCCACGTCCGACAGGGCCGTGAAGGTGATCGTACCGGTCGAGGTGGTGATCGTACCGGTGCCCGTAACCGTGCCCGAAGGTGTGTAGGTGACCGAATCGGCCTGGCCTCCGTCGACTTGCAACTTGTCGGTCCCGCCGTAGCCGTTGTAGGTCATCCCACCGGCCGGGATCGGGTCGCCATTCGCCTCGTTGACAGTCAGTAAGTCGTTACCCGAATCCCCCACCACCATAATCTGATTAAACGAAGCAAGCTGGAATGTTCCAATCAGGGTGGTGCCCTGCATCACCAGAACCTGGGCACTATCGAGGGGGTCCACCTCCAGGGTCAGGTTGTTCGCTCCCTTCCCCATGTCAATGAACAGGGTACCTGTCGTTGTGGTGATCCCGGCGGCCGAGACGTTCAACAGGTACGCACCCGGTCCGTCACCGCTGGGTAAAGTGAAATCAGTGGTGGCCGGAGCACTTCCGGTCTGAACTGAGGGGATCCAGTTGGTGGTCCGGGCGTCCAGTTGAATCCCGTTCCCATTGGTCAACTCGACGATCGGGTAGTTGCTGTCCGACTCGGCATCGTCGCCAAAACTGGCTCCGGCGGAAACCCCTGTCAACTGCGTGCCCGTCAGGAGGAATTCCCCTGTAGTGCCGGTGGGGGCGATCGTGGTCACTGTCGGAGCCAGCGACGGATCTGCCGTGACGAATGGGTTATAATCCCAGAGTTGAGTGTTCGATAGTGTCGACCCTGTGAACGACAGACTCATCAGCACATGGCCATTTGGCAGAACCAGCATCCGCTGGAGAAATGCAGATTGATTGGCCAGTTCATTCCCGAGGGTTCCTCCAGGCGTGATGTCCGTGATGGTATTCGTCGTGGGGTTGTATTCGTCGATCCTTGCCGGTGCAGTATACAAAGGCGTGTCGACCGCGAAAATGTAATCGCCGTTGGGAAGGATCGCCCCCGGAGCGTCGTCAGTGACGAGTCCGTTGGGAATGACTGGGCCAGCCGACCATTCATTCGTGGTCGGGTCGTAGAGAGCGGTATTCCCGGTCGCACCGGTTTGGAACACATCGCCATTGTGCAGCACCACAGCCGGACCGATCTCGTAATCTTCCTCGCCCTCATCGTCGCTGGCGATGCTCAACTGCCCCGGTGGATTGGCGGGGTTCAACTTGCTAGCGTCAACCCACTGTCCAGTCGAGGGGATGTACCGCTGGGCCTCGAATTTATTATCGTTGATACTGGCGCTAATCGAGTATGCTAGCACACTCCCGTCAGGCAGAAGAGTATCGGTCTCCTCGGTGCTCGTATCGTTGTTGAGCTTGTCTCCCGTTTGGGTCCAGGTGTCCAAGGTGGGATTGTAAAGGTAGGTCTGGGGTCCAATAATATTGCCCACCAGGATCAGCCCATTGGACAGCACCATCGTCGGATCGTCGCCACCCAGCGGCTGAGGAAACTGCGCGATGGTGGTCCAGGTGTTACTGATCGGATTGTAGATTTCGCCCGTGTTGTCTTCCGTTTCGTCGGTGTTCGGATCGGTATACTCACCACCGAACACGAAGACCTTACCGCTGGGCAGCACATTCGAGGGGAAGAACAATCGCTGGAGGCTCATCGGAGCAAGCGTGGAGAATGTTCCATCGACATAGTTGCCGCTCGAATCGGGGGCCAAATCGTACCAGTCGTTCGATGCGGAGTCGCTGCCACCCTGGACCATGACCGTGCCGTCGGATAGCAGGATCAGGGATTGAGCACCCACCGGATCCGGCACGTGGTTGACCAGCGGGGTCCAGACGCCGTTGAGGACCGTTCGCTCTTCAAGAAGTTCAACAGGTCTACCGAGCGAACCGGGCTCACGACGAATGGGGGATGTCGGGCGAACCCGTAACCCACGGGAGAACAGGCGACGGAGCAGGCTGTTCGCAGACATCGGCAGCACCTTGTGCGGGCTCAGGGTGAGAACGAGTTCGGGAGCAACGACCACGGCTGGGGGCTTCAACCTGTCTAACGCTGTCGAGACTGCCGTACACTCCATCCCAGGACGAAGTCGTGGGATCCGGGACGCAGCGCATTGACGTAATGGCACGAGGTCGCGCGCGAGTCGGTTGCTCCGTATAGGACGTTGGCCACTGTGCCAAAGTTGGGCAAAACGGATGAATTTCACGGATTCTAGCCGACGAAGAAGGGGTGGACAACGTCTTTCCCAAGGCGCAAGGTGGGGTCATTCGGCAATTCGAGCCTATTCTCCACGTGGTATCGGTCCTGCCGAGAGAAGGGTATTCCCTTGCCAGTCCGGTCGCCCGGGATACAACGAAACACCCGGCGAGATCACGTTCTTACGTGGAATAAAGAATCACTATTTATAATATTGGAAGATCGGCAGCCGCCCGTTCCAACCCCACCGATCACGGTTTTATACCTTGCACAGGTATGACTTTACGGCTCCACCCGATCGTTCTGGGGGGCGGAACCTCCAGCACCAGTTCCCATATTCAAGCACGACCGCGGTTTTGGTGCAAGCGGTGTCGTTGATGGGATTGTCCAACGAGAGGCGCGCAAATCATGGTTTGGGTTTGGCGAGCGCATCTTTCAGGAAATCGGGGGTCGCATTGAAAAGGAAGTTGGTGTAGACGCGCTCGTGGTCGTTGACTTCCCTCCAGGGGAGGAGTTCTTTCGTCCAGACCTGCACGTCACGATGCCGCAAATGCAATTCCGCGCTACTCATGCGGGTGGCGGCGAATTGCCAGCGGGCGCTGGCGACATTCTCGCCACGGGCCTCGATCAGGAGAATCAGTTCCGGATCGGTCCCTTGCACAAAAGCAAACATCGCGCCATGGATGATCCCCTTCTTGGGAGCGGCATAGCGGTGGATTGGCTGCGGAAGGAGTCGCAATTCCCCCTCGATGCTGTCTCGTTCCTTCTTGCGTGCAGTGAAGTCTTTGGCCAACTGCTTGAGTTGGATGAGCCGCGGCGATTCGCCATCGGCTGGCGCTGGGGCTTGAGGCAGGTCCACAAAACGTAACCCCGCCTCGCTCGTCTTCCACACAGGTGCCCCGTGAAAGGTTGCTCGGAGCGACTCTTCCGTCAGCGACTGGAATTCGTGAGACATGTGCGTGAACGGTGTAAACCATTTGTGAAGCGAGGCGATCACCTGTGGTCGACCGTCACGCGTCCACAGGAAGACATTACCGTGAATCACCCCTCTGGCGGGGTTAGACCAGCGGAGCACCGGCTCGCGCTGCCATTCGAGCGGTTTGTCGTCGTCGGCCAAGCGGATCTCATATTCCGCCGCGGCCGCCTGCGTGAGTCTGAGGGCGCTCTCGATCTGCTCGCGGTCAGCTGGTATCTCGGCCGGTTTCTGAGCGAGGCTTGAGGCATTGGCAAAGACAAACGAACCGACCGCCAGCGAGGCGACAAGCAAGCTGCGTCCGCTCATAGAAGTTCCTCATCAAGTGGTAGAATGACTAGATAGATTGTTATTATATTGATTCAGTTATTTTTCCCGCCCGAGCAAACGGATTCCAAGATTGCGAAATCGCACATCATGAGTAGAAGAACCGGACCCTTCCAGAGCGATGACGCGACGGTCCGGGAAAGTGATTCCCGTTGCCCTGGCTGCATCCTTATCATTCAGCCGTACTTCAATGCGATCTGCTTCAATCACGATCTCCAACTTGCTCCAGGAGTCAGCGTTGGTTTTGTCGGAATTCTCGGCTTGGGATACCATCCCTTTCGCACCGGTAATCATGATGGACTCGGCGGCGGCAAACCCGACGCGAATCGCGTTCGAGAAATCCGCCTCGCCGGCATCGCCGATCAAGATGGCACCCCGCCCATCTTTGCCCGGATTGATCCGCATCGTCATGTGGAAATCGTCAGCAATGTGCATATCGCTGATCAGTTGTGCCGCTTTGCCGTTCACTGGTTTAGGAGCCAGAACCACCCCTTTTTCGATTTTCCATTGAGCGCCATTCGAGTGCCAGTTGGACAGATCCTCTGCGGGAGGAAAGAAATGAGGTGCGTTCTCTGGCGTGGCCAGCATCGGTGCCTGGCTGGTCCCGGAAAGGTAAGAAATCAGTGAACGCACTTCGTGATCGGTGAGATCTTTCAACAACTCGGTTGGCATCAGTGACACGTTGCTGCTTCGCATCTCCTCGATTTCGCTTCTTGGCACCACCACGAGCTTGCTCGGCACCAGCAATGTAATGGCATTTGCGTCTTCTTTCTGAATAATGCCGTTGTGGACCAGGCCGGTTGTCGTAACCACAATTGTTGGTTGATATTTCTTTTCGATCACGGCACTGGGGTCAATAATGCTGGTCAAGAGGAAATCGAGATCATTGCGTTTGGACGCGGTGAGGTCGGGTCCAGTCTTGCCCCCCCCGCCGAAGAGGGTGTGGCACTCCTGGCAATTCTTCGCAAAGAGAGCCCTGCCCAGAGCGCGGTCGGGGGGCTTGGGCGAAGGCCGTCGCAACATCGCCCTGGTATCCGAGATCAGTTTGGCCATATCCGGGGGAGGTTCGTTGACGATCTCGGAGAGGCGAAAGCGGCACTCGCCCTCTCGCCCCCAAACCGATGCTGGCAACACCAGATTTAGCAATTTAGCTTGAGTTGGCAATTCAAAGATTAATAACTGATCGACCATAAATAATCGATCTAATTTTGAAGGTGCTTTCCTAATACGGTCACCCAAAAAAGCATATTCACGACCAGAATCGTCGGTTAATTTCGGCTCGCGATTCCCTTTGGCGAAGCGTTCAAACCTGTGCGACGGACCATCCCGCATCTGATCTAATCGTAGATTGATAAGTAAGTATGTGTTTGTGCCTTTGTCCGGCAGACGACCAGACTTGACAGATTGGAGTTGAATGAATAAATCATCCTGCCGGATCCCGTCCACTGCTGCATCCACCCACTGATTTTCCGCCAATGGCTTACCGGCACCCCTTGTCTTGTTGCGGGGAACAACGATACATTCGTTCGGATCGGACACATTTGACAGGGAATCCGCTGTCCACAACGGATTGAGAGTCGAAGGCAGAAACAAGGTCACGAGTAGGACGGCGCTAGACAGGATTCCACCGACCGCACTCAATATCCGGCTGCGGACGCGGTCGCGACCGCGGTAAGCCACGGTACCCAAGACAGCCACTAGCAAGCCGAGGAGTGTCAAGGAAATTGTCAGCCAGCGAAACCCGACCAACGACGCGATACACACAGCCAAGCTGGCCAGAAAGGCCGGGGTCAGGCACAATGGGCTGATTCGTGAGTGAGGTGTCTCAGGCATCATCAGTCCTTGGCTTCTCACAACACGGATTAATAGTTGGGCACAACATTGCCGTCGGCGATGTCTGCCAGGTAACCGAGGATCACAGGATCGAGACTCGTAGATAACTGATGCACGCTGCCATCGGCAAAGAGAAATTGGCAAATTCCTGGGTGATAGCTGCCGTACTTCCAGGCATTCTCTCGAATGGACTGCGACAGCGGATAAGCCGGCCCCAGGCCACGGCCCCAGGAACCGGAATTCATTCCGTTGAAGAGACAATTGTCATAGGGGGCCTGGCCAAATGTCCCCAGCGGCACCTGCTTGTCGCCGATCAGAATGGTGTTGCTGAGGCCATCTTTGAATTCGTTAAAACTCCGTCCCTTCCCGTTAACGCCCAATACAAAGGCTCCAGTGGGAGGGTACCCGAGACCTTGATCCCAAAGATCGATGCCCGTCGATCCCAGGCAGCACGCATAATCGCCAAGCCCGCCGGGATTCTCTCCTGGCGAAATGCTCAAGGTGGGAGCAGTACTGCTACTGCGACGGCTGGGACAAAAGAGTATTGGAATTTGCACTTGAACAGCCGCGAGCGGTTGATCGCCGTAGACCACACCAAAGCCGTTGCCGCTGCCGGAGTTGCCGTTGGGGTAGACGGTCAGGTTCCACAAGTTGTAGACGTTTTGCTGCTCGATAAAGGGGAAGAGATAAACCACCCACGATGCGCCGAGATCCTCGTCACCGTCCGGTTCGATGACTGAGGGACCCGCCAGTTCGGCTAACTCACCCGGATAGCCGATCAGATCGCGACTCGGCGGCAACCAGCCATTCGTATCATAGTCCATCTGACAGGCCAGGCCGAGTTGTTTGAGATTGTTGGCACAGGAACTGCGCGCCGCCGCTGCGCGAACACTTTGGACAGCGGGCAAGAGAAGCCCAATCAGAATGGCGATGATAGCGATCACGACAAGCAGTTCAACGAGAGTAAAACCCTCGCGCCGAACCCAATAGCCAGTCAATCTTGTCATCTCGTCACCTTACGTTTTGGCGGGATGAATCCCTGCAATCCGAAATCGGCACACACCCTTTCGTCCCCAGGCAGCGGAATCGACTTCCAACTGTAACGGGTCGCCCGCGAGAGGCGATTCAAAAATGAGCATCACGTCTTGCGAACCTCGCGGTGGGATTTCGACGGCTTGACGTCCGCTCCAGTCCACGAAAACCACGGATCGATTCCGGATTTGCTTGAGCCGTGGTTCGACAAAAGCCAATGTCCGACCCGCGCTGTCGGAAAGTGTCGGTGGAGATTCGTTGAAGGCTTCCAGTGAGATGGATTGCCCCTGTCCGGAATTGACAACTCGAAACTGCACGAGGAGATACAATTTGTCACCGCGGCCCGAGACCTGGCCGATTTTGGCAGACTCAATTCGAGCCACGACATCGTCTTGACGAAGAGCCTCTGTCGCGGCATCCACCGTTTCATCTTTGGAGAGCAGACGCCCTCTTTGCATGGCTTTGTCTCGGGGCACGACCGTCAGTTCATTCGGGTCGGGCTGTTGAACAGTTCGATCGATTGCCCAGCGGCTGTTGAGAACACCGGGCGCGAAACAGATGAGCAAAATGATCACCCCGCAGAGGGTTCCATCCACGGCCAACCAAACACGGTCTTGGGAGTGTGGATGGGCTCGTCGACTCCAGGCTCCAGAACCAGCGATCAACACTCCCACGACAGAAAGCGCAATGGTTAGCCAGCGAAGTCCCATGAGGGATGCTTGGGCCAAGGCAAGCGCGACACAACAAAAGCCTGCAACCCCGGAGAGGCTGAACAAAGTCGTGATGGAGGCTCGATCCTCACGAGCACGCTCCTGTCGGGAGTGTGGCATCAATGTTCCTTCCACCAATCCCACCGTCTCCCCACCGAGCCAAGCCATGAGGGAGTTGACTGGGTTCCAGGATGTGCAGGAATGGAGCGATCTCGCTCACGCTCGACCCATCCTCATTGATCTTAGGCAGTTGGTGAGAGAAAATCTCCCAGTGGGCTTGGGTGCCACGGGCGGCTAGTCCGCCCGTGTGAAGGCGTCACACGGGCGGGCAAGCCGCCCGTGGCACCCCCAGGATCGTGGTCGGTCATTTCCTGGCATCTGCCTTGTTGCCATTCATCTCATTGATCGCAATCAGGCTTCTTCTCGACGCGGGCCGCCGTTCCCACGAAGCTGGGTCGGTTATGAGACCATTCCCGAATCCGTTGATTCTCGCCACCCAACTGATGAGTTGGGTTCTGGAATGGGCTATAATCCATGCGAGTGACCCACTCGTCTTGGGCTTATAGTCAGAGCGATCTAAACACACCCGGCAATTTTAGCGGCCGCTCCTCGCTGAATCAAGTTAACACCTGTTCAGATGTCACCCGGTGCGGTGGCTCTCCCGGCGATCGCCACACGTTGATCACTGCCGCGCGATCGTTTCGTGCAGGTTCAGGATCACGCGGCACACGTTCGTCCACGCAGCCAGTTCGGCGGGGTTCACGTCCTGGGGCGGCGGCATGTCTCCGACCGCGAGCATTTTCTTCGCGTCGGCTGGCTTCGCGGCGTACTCCTTGCGGTGGTTCTGGAGAAGCGTCAAGAGAATCGGTACCTCGTCGGGCTTCGGAGTCCGACCGGTGGCTCGCGCGAATGCCCAGGCAAGACGAGCGTTGTCGTCTCGGCCGCCCTCGGCGAGGGTCTTCGCTGCGAACGCTTTCGCGGCCTCGACGAACTCCGGGTCATTGAGCAGCACGAGTGCTTGCTGCGGGATGTTCGATCGAGGCCGCTCGCAGGTGCATTCCTCGCGGCTTGGTGCATCGAAGGCGATCATCGCCGGATGCGGGAACGTCCGCTGCCAGTGCGTATACAGCCCGCGTCGGTAAACTTTTTCCCCCGCATCCTTCTGCCACTCCCGGGTCGGGAAGTTGAGGGCCGACCAGTAGCCCGGCGGCTGGTAGGGCTTCACGCTCTCGCCGCCGATTTTTGGCTTGAGCAACCCGCTCACGGCCAGCGCATTGTCGCGGACGAACTCGGCATCGAGCCGGTAGCGAGACTGCCTGGCGAGCAGTTTGTTGAACGGGTCGCGTTCCCGGGCCACTGCGGTCTCTGCCGACGACTGCCGGTACACGCTGGAGGTGACCATCAGGCGGATGAGTTTCTTCACATCCCACCCGGCCTGGAACTCAGCCGCGAGCCAGTCGAGGAGTTCGGGGTGGGTCGGTAGCTGGCCCTGGGTTCCGGATTCCTCCAGCGAACGAGCGATCCCGTATCCGAAACAGAGTTTCCAGAGGCGGTTTGCCGCGACTCGTGCGGTAAGCGGGTTCTCCGGAGAGACCGTCCAGTGCGCGAGGTCGAGCCGGGTGTAACGACCCTTCGGATTCTTGAGGGGCGGGAGTGGGGGGAGGAATCCCGGAGTGTTCGGGGTCATCACCGGACCGGAGGTATCCTGCCAGTTCCCGCGAGCGAGGATGCGAACTGTCCGCGGAGGGGCAGAGGTCGTCACCAGAACCTTGGGGAGGGCGGCCTCGAAGTCGACTCTGGCTTTTGTGGCCGCTGCCAGGCTGGTTCGATCGGCCTTCAGGGCGGCGGCCGGGATCAATGCGGATCGGGCCGTGAACCGGGCCTGAACGGAGCCGAGAGTGTCGGTCAACTCCTTGAGTTTCTGCTCTTGTTCCGGCGAGGCGACCGGTAGCCCGGGCTCCCGTCGGCCGATGGCGCTTTCTTGCACATCGGCGAAGAACGCGGCGATCGAGTAAAAGTCCTTCTGGGTGTACGGATCAAACTTGTGGTTGTGGCATTCCGAGCACATGATCGTGGCCCCGAGCCACACCTGGCCGTAGTTCCGGACCCGGTCAGCGGAATATTTCGCTTCGTACTCCTTGGCCTGCGCGCCGCCTTCTTCGGTGGTCTGGAGCAAGCGATTGTACGCAGTTGCCACTCGCTGCGACCGGGTGGGCTTCGGCAGTAAATCCCCGGCGAGTTGTTCGATGGTGAACTGGTCGAACGGTTGATTCGCGTTGAACGCCTGGATCACCCAGTCGCGGTAGGGGGCGACATTGATCTCGTTGTCGCTGTGGTAACCGGCAGAGTCGGCGAAGCGGACGAGGTCGAGCCACCACACAGCCATCCGCTCGCCGTAGTGCGGCGACGCGAGCAACTCGTCCACGACTTTCTCATAGGCGTCCAGGCTCTTGTCGTCGACGAAGGCCCGGACGGCCTCGGGGGTTGGGGGGAGGCCGGTCAGGTCGAACGACAGTCTGCGGATCAGGGTGACCCGGTCGGCCTCCGGGTTCGGAGAGAGCCCCTCGGCCTGGATTCGGGCGAGGATGAACGCATCGAGCGGGTTTCGGACCCAGTTGGAGGCTTTCACCTGTGGCACCGCCGGGCGAGTGAGTTTCCCGAACGACCAGTGTTCGGAATACTTTGCGCCTTCGGCCACCCATCTTTTGAACAGCTCAATCTGGGCGGGGGTGAGTGGCGGTTTCTTCGACTTGCCTGGCGGCATGACCTCGTCGGGGTCGGCGGTGTTGATCCGCTTGAGGAGTTCACTCGCACCGGGGTTGCCGGGTGAGAGGGTACCGGAGGCAACAGCGGCCTCTCGGAGGTCGAGCCGGAGGTCGGCCTTACGAGCTTTCTCATCCGGCCCGTGACAGGCGTAGCACGAGGTGGCGAGGATGGGCCGGATATCGCTGTTGAAATCAACGGGGGGGGCCGCAGAGGTCCGGCACACGGACAGGAGCAACAACCCGCAAGAGAAAGCGAGAGGGGTCCGCATGGTGGGTTCGGGGGTTACGGGCGGTTTCGCAGGCCACGGGTGAGAGTGGAAGTATAGCCGAACTCCACCCAAAACGCGAGGGGTGTTGCCGTGGGGTGGTACAGTTACCCAAACGACAAAAGCTGGTGGGCGCAGGTGACGGCGAGAGAGCCGTCACCCACCGCGAACCCCACTCGCTTCGTCGAGCCAGCCCGCACGTCGCCGGCCGCGAGCACACCGGGGAGCGATGTCTCCAGAGGGCAGGGATCCCGTCCAGTAAGCGGCCACAGGCCAGACCGGAGGGCGTCGGAGCCAGTGAGCACATATCCGTGGTCGTCCCGAGCAAGCCCCGACGGGAGCCACCCTGCCACGGGGTCCGCCCCGACGAACACGAACACCCCCGAACACGGGAGCCGCTCGCGAGCCCCGTCCGACAATCGAGCGAGAAGCACGCATTCGAGGTAATGCCCACCTTCGACCTCCGCGATCTCGGCTCCCTCGTGAACTGTGATGTTTGAAGCTCCCCGGATACGGCTGACAAGGTATTCCGACATCCCCGAACCGAGCGGCTTGCGCACCACGAGGTGAACTTGACGGGTGCGGCAACACTCGGCCAGGTGCATGGTCGCCTGACCGGCGGAGTTCCCGCCGCCGACCACAACGACAGGGCACTCGTCGTAGAGGATCGCTTCCACCGCGGTGCAGACGTAGTGGATCCCCGCACTCTCGAACCGCTCGGCACCGACCGCCGGAAGCTTGCGCCACCCCACACCCGTGGCGATGAGAACGACACGCGCCCGGACAGTCGTGTTGCAGTCGAGGTGCAAGAGACGCGGCGAGTGGGGTTCGTCGGGCACTTCGACCCGCTCGACGGCAACGGGGGCGACCATCCGTGCCCCGAATTTGAGCATCTGGAGAACGCCCCGGGTGGCAAGTTCGGCACCGCTGAGCCCGGCCGGAAAACCGATGAAGTTCTCGATCTTCGAGGAGCCGCCCGCCTGGCCGCCGGGGCCGAGGCGGTCCAGCAGCAGGGTCGACAGCCCTTCGGAGGCAGCGTACACGGCGGCCGCGATCCCGGCAGGTCCGGCACCGACGACCGCCAGATCTACGAGTTCCCCCGGGCACGGCTGCCAGATGCCCGCGCACTTGGCAAGTTCGCGGAGCGTCGGGTTGAATAGCACCGTTCCGCCGCCGCAATCGACGACCGGTTTCGGACAGTTGGGGGGTTGGGTGGCAAGAGCCGTTCGACCAACTTCGGATTCGGAGTTGAGCCAACTGAAGGGGACGAAGTTCTTGTACAAGAACTCGCGGACCAGATTCGTGTCCTTGCAGTGCCCAGCGCCGATGACGGTAATCCCGAGTTTTTCCAATTTCGACAGAAGTTCCCGACGGCGGGTAAAGGCAATGATCAGCTTCTCCCCGAAACTGGGAATGCGGTTGAGGAGGGTGCGGATCTGGCGGTGCGATACGCACAACACACGAGTCCGGCCGCGGGCGTGCCCGCTCACGATCACTGGCCGGCCGGTCAGGAGATCGATGTCCCCGGCGAACCCGCCAGCGCGGTGGGTGGTGATCACGACATCGTTGTCGGACGGGTTTCGGATCTCGATCGCCCCTTCCTCGACAACGAACAGGTCGAGTTCAGCGGTGCCAGCACGAAACACGACCGCATCATCTTCGTAGGTGTGGGCCTCGGCGAGTGGCCTCAGAAGCCGGAACTCCGCGGGGGTGAGGGTGGGAAAAGCTGACAGGTCAGTGTTCTGAGACATGTGCCACCGTCCATCACATGCGATGCGTCAACACGAGTGGCACCGCGCCTCCCGTATGCTGTCAAGGTAACCGTTCGACCGCAGCTCGCCCACATGCGGAAGTGGGCTGGCCCAAGAGGCCAGGGCTTTGGTGTCACGTCTCGCTTGTCCTGACTGTTATTTGCGGGATTTCGTGTCGGTAAAATGTGGCCGTTAACTGGAATATAAGATGCAATGACGCTCCGTTGTAGAGCGGAAATCCTACCAATTCCGAAACTGGAGCAGGGGGGATAAACTTGGCGACGGGCGGAATGCCTGTTTTGCAAGGGTTTCAACGCTGGTTCTGGGCCGTATGCGACAAGACGTTGTATGACCTGGAGTGATGTCTCGGCCGCCCTGGTCTTCCAGGCAAATTCCCTCGCAACCTCTCCCGCTCGGTTGCACTCCTGCTGCTACAAAGTCTGGCTATTATCCAATTGAGCGATCCGGCAAAGCAACCCGAGGTGTTCGCGGTTGTCCGGTAAGCCCATAGCTTCTAATAGTGCTCGCGCCACTCGGAACTTGTACTTCACCGCCGCTGATGGAGTAATGTCATACTCCTGGCTGACCAAACTCGCGGTTTTACAGTCTCGCACCTGGGCCAGAAACACGTTGATCGTAACCGGATGAAATCTGGACTCCTCACGTAAACAGCGGAGTGCTTCCAAATAACGGTCAGCGTACTCTGAAGTGTCCAGGTATTCTTCGAGTTCGCGGATCGCATCCGGAGTCTGCAAGTCAGCCCACTCAGTCCAGGTCAGCGGACGCGACTTCTCCCTCCGCTGCCGCCGCTGCCACGAGCGGATCTGGCGAAAAATGACAGTACTGATCCAGGGTCTCAGGCTCCCTCGGTCAGCACGAAGAGTGCCAATGTTCAAGTAAATCTTCAAAAACAGGTCGTTGGTCAACTCATCGGCCACATCGTCTCGCCCAATGCGGCTCCGAACCCACCGCCGAACCCACGGTCCATAGTGTCCCACGAATGCTCGCCATCGAGCCGGGTCGTCCGGGGCCGCCAGTAGTTGACGGAAGAGGGTCGTACTTTGTGTCGGGGCCATCTGGCATCTCCTACACCTGTACACGCCGCTGGACCGCCAACGAGACACTTATCATTTCTCCACGCACCCGACAAATCATCCAGGTCTTCCGGACTGTAAAGTCGTTATAGAGGTTAGAGTTGCGACGATCAGTATCCGATTTTGACGGGGTCAATCGTCGTAACCCCTTTTTAAGCAAGGATTTCGTAGCGCGGTAGCCCTGGCGAATCAGTTGGTCTTCGACAACACCTTGGAACGAGGCAATTTTGGCAACTCGACCACCGGGGAGGAGCCTGATGCCGAGCAATATGTCTACTTCATAAGAGTTTCATGGTCGATTATATGCCAGATTTTGGGAGACACTATCTGGCTTGGATTGATCGCCCTTCTGGCCTGGTTTTTCCGCAAGTTGATTCGCAACCAACCCTTGCCGTTGCACCCCCGCTGAAGTGTTCAATTTTTCGAGACCGTACTCCTGACAACCGCGTTTGTCGGGCGCATCACATACTCGATTTTTTCTCTTCCCCGGCTGTCCCCGAAGCAACTCAAGAGCGTATATCTCAGAGGCACGAGGTACGGCAGGACGTGAATTTTCCTTGTAACGTCGTTCCAGAGCTGATAAACCTTATGGATCTACTCAATCGATCGGCTCCTGTGATGACCCGAAGAATGTCTCGCTTTCTTACCCATGTTGCTTTCTGGCGACATGCCAGGTTTCATGGTTTCGTCTCACCTCTTCACGCTGTTGTCGCCATGCTCTCGCTGGCGGCGTGCTTCGAACCCCGGTCAGCCATCGCCCAGGCCCCACCCTTGGCAACGGAGAATGAACTTGTCGAATTGCAGTTGAAACTGCTGAAGCAAGAGGCCAAGGTCAAAGTGGCCAGGTGGGAGTGTAATTTCCCCGGCGTAGCCAACCGACCTCCAGCCGACGCTCGACCTCCCACTCGAGATCTTTGCGACTTGGTCGGGAAAGCGTTATCTGAGGCTCTTGAGAATGGGGCCAAGTTCCAACCCAAACTCGGAACCAATCGTGAGGTGCTGGAGGCATCCTGGCGGCAGGCTGCCCACAGCCAGATTCAATTCGACGAGGCGGTCGCTTCCCTCGAGAAATCGTACGAGTTCTCCTTGAAGGCTCAGACTCCGCCCCGGTTCCGGTTGAACCGGTTTGACTTCGCGGTGTTCGCCTGGCTCGTCGTTGCATTCGGCCTCAGTTGTGTCCTGGCCATTCACGAACTTCGCCGATCCCTCCGTCGCAGCACGCGGGCACGCCTTCCCGGTGGTATCGCTGCCCTGTTCGTTATTGGACTGCTTGGCCTGAGCGGATGTCGCGGATCGGATTCGCACAGCTCCGAGCCGGATCGGAAGGCAGCCGAAAACGAACTGGACCTTCTCAAAGCCGAGGCCGCCGAATTGAAGAATCAGGTCGAGCTTCGCCAGACTGTGCGGATCAATGCGTGGGCCAAGCTTCTTGGTGACGGAACCAAACTGGAGACTCTCCAAAAACTGGACTCCGATCTGCTTGAACGTGTCCGTAGCTCCGCCGAAGAGGCAGTCCTGGAGGATCTGTTTGCGCAGAGAATCGCAAAAGTCGCCGGGTTGGCTGAGGAACAGACAAAGTTGATCGAAATGACCCACGCGGCCGAGTGGTGGCTCATGGCGTTCGCGGCCGTGAAGGTGGCAGGAGCAGTGATCCTCGGACTCCTTGCGATGGCACCCTACAGGCTCGCCCGCCGCCGGGTCGCGGCTGAACGCAAGGCCGATTCCCAGACTTGTCCACGGTGCCTGGCAGTCGGTAAGCTCAGTGTGCAAAAGGTATCTCGGACCAGTGGGGAATACACCGAATCCACCTACCTGGAATGCAAGGCTTGCACGTATCGGATCGCCCGCAGCCATCAGCATGTCGCTCGACTCTGTTTCCCAACCGTCGGCATCCGGGCGGGTGGCAAGACCCACATGTTGACGACTGCCTATGCCGCAATCCAGAACCGGATGACCCCCTCGCCCGCAGCCGTCCAGACCGCCCCGTCGGTCATGGATGAGAGGTTCCGGCAATACATTGAGCTGGTTCTCCGCCATCGTGGCGAAACGGGCGCGACGGTCCACGACACGGGGTTCCTCGAACCCCTCCTGATTCATGCCCGAGACACCGATCGGTGGGGGCCGAATGGTGTCTTGGTCAACCTATTCGATTACTCGGGCGAATTAGTCGAAGAGACTCCGCTGTCGCAGGAACTCCGTCCACGGGCAATGCTCATGGATGGCTTCATGATGATCTTCGACCCGACCCAGATCTACGGAGAAAGCGGTGTCACACTCGAAGATCAAATCCGCGCCCTGGCCAATTTCTATCAGCAAATGGCTGAGGCCCGTGGGCTCCCGCCCGGGACGATGATCCCGAACCCGGTGGCGATCTGCATCACCAAGTTCGATTTGCTCGAGAGCCAGAACCCCATTGGCGGGCAGTGCTTGCAGTTCATCCAGCAACTGGACGGTCCGCTCAAACCCGAACCCAAACAACCCGCTACCCTGGCGATCCTGAAGGCCAGGTCCGATCTCGTCGAGCAGATGCTCCCGTTGATGTTCCCAGGTATCGACCTCGGGCGTCTGGTCCGGGAGTATTTCGGAACCCAGATGCTTTTCTTCCCCATGTCGTCAGTGAATTTGAACGCCGACGAGTTCGGGAGAATTGATACGTCCAGCCGGAACCCGGCCCCGTATGGAGTCGTAGAACCGATCCTCTGGCTCATGCACATGCACGGATACTGCGTACTCGACAAGCAATAAGCGGGTAGGAAAGGCAATGGCTGTGGCAAACCGTGCCCCAAAGGGGGCCAACATGACTGACACGACTTCCCACCATTCGGCCGGGACAGCCGGGTCGCAGTCGGGGAGTCCCACCCCCATGTGGCCAAGTTTGGGCGATTTTTGCGACGCCATCCAAAACCCCAAGGCCTGCTTTCTCGACCCCCACCTCCGAGAATGCGAGGTCGAACGAAAAGGCCCTGCAAGGACGCCCTGGGTTCGCAGCGGTGCATTCGCTGGCGTGTTCAAGCTGGAACACCCCTCAGGGCGAGCAACGGCCGTTCGAGTTTTTGCCCCACAGCGACTCGATCCCGAGAAAGAGGAGCGATTGATTCAGATCGCCTCACACTTGAGTGGGCTTGGGGCGAAACGTCCGAACTTCCTGGTGGATTATCGTTATGAAGCGCAAGGGATTCGGATCAAGGGAGATGTTTACCCGATCCAGACAATGGACTGGGTGAAGGGGATCACCCTTGGGAACTGGTATCAAGCCCGAATGCGGGCGAAGGACGTACCCGCCATCAAGACGATGGCGACCCACTGGCAGAAGTTGGTGCTTGGCCTGCGATCTGTGCAAATCGCTCACGGTGACCTTCAGCACGGAAACGTGATGGTCCGGGAAGACAACACGCCAGTCCTCGTCGACTACGACGGAATGTGCGTTCCCGGCTTGGTCGATGACCCCCCGCGGCCGTGCTTCGAGTTCGGGTTGAAGGGATACGTCCATCCCGCTCGGGAATCCGAGGGACTCGGACCAAACCTCGACCACTTTCCGGCATGGGTCATCCTCATTGCCCTCCGAGCGTCCGCCGCTGACCCGAGTTTGTTCCGCCGGTTTGTGGACGAACCGGAGAACGAGAACATGTTGTTCTCCCCTCCGGACATGGCCAATCCAGCCACGTCGAAATTGTGGCCCGAGTTGCTCAAGTGTCCGGACTCGGAAGTGCGGACATGGGCGGCTGAGCTACGGGCGAGCCTCGACCGTCCATTTGCCCTCATCCCGCCGTTTCAAACGGATCCCTTTTCCACCCTCGTCGAGCTTTGTGCTGCCCCCGAGCCCAACTGGGAGGCGATTCAGGTCGAGGCTGACCGGATAACGAGCGGAGGGAAGGTACTCCCCGCGACGTTGGCTTCGTCCCTCCACTCCAAGGTGGCGACAGCCCGCAAGAAGGTCGCCTCTCGAACAGCCCTTCAAACAGCCCTCAAGACCGCGCGAGACACCGGCGACCCGCGGCCAGTTGTCGCCTTCTTTAACCCGAGCATCTACGCCGATTGGCCCAAACACGAGGGGTTGGTGAAACAGGCAACCCGCGTGATCGCACGGGGGAAGTCTCTCACCGACCTGGAGACCGCTGCCCGGACTTCGACTGATGGGCGGTTGCTGCTGACCCTCTGGGACCGAACCAAAGACGAACTGGCCGACTGTCCGCTTGCTCAAGAGTACGGCGAGCAAGCCGAGGGGTGGCGATCGCGAATCGAGGCTGCCGATGAATTCCTGGCTGCCTTCGCTGTTCCCTCTCAGACCGAATCCGTACTGGCTGACGCATGGAACAAGGTCACTGCCGTCGGCCAACCCCACCCGTCCCTCACCGCCACCCACAAGGAACGCGGGGTGAAGGCGGCGGCCCGAGCGCCCCGGCTGGTTGAACTCCGAACACTCCCCGGCCCACCGGCTCCGCCGACCGAACAAGACGACCGGCAGTTGATCAGGCTATGGGACGAAGCCTTGTTTAGAGGGTGTCAGGAGGCGGCCGCATTTCCCGCACGGGTCGCTGCTGCCAGGGCACGACTGGCGGCCGTGGCGAAGGTCACTGACGCAGTCCGTCTGGCGGACGCCGGGACCGGGCCTGAAACCGCCGTGGTCGCAGCGGCTGCCTCGCTTCCGGCTACTTATACCTACGACCTTCGCAATCGGGTTGCCCTGGCCCGGGAAGGTGAGGAACAACTCGCCGGCCTCAAGAACATCCTGAACGGCCCGACCCCGTCTGATGTCGCGATCGCGGGCGAGTGGGAGAAAGTCCAGCGGAAGCACCCCAAGCACGCTGCTCTCCTTGACCCGGCGCGGCGAGCCATCTGCGAACGGGCCGTCCGTCGACGGAAAACTCTCCGGGATCTCGACGAGGCCATCAATGGTACGACGAATGCCTACGAACAGGACAGGATTCTCCTGACCGTCTGGGCCGCTGGTCGAGCGGAAATGAAAGGCTCGACTGATGTCGCCCGCCTCAGCGACCGTATCAAACTGGCCCTCACAAGGACGAGAGCCTGGGAGGCGTTGGACAAGGCGGTCCGGACTCAAGATCTCGCCAACATCCGTGCGGCCTATTCGCCACCTGATCTGCCCAAGTTCGCCCAGTACCCTCCGGTCGCCCTGGCCCGGCCGCAGATCGAGGATTTGATCCGTCTGGCCACCTGGCTGGATGACCTTCGGGTGAAGCTGGAGAATGCCAGCCAGGCTACCGGATTGCTGCTCACTTCCGAGGATCTGGAAAACCTCAAACGTCACGGAGCAAAGCTGGAGCCAGCGACCCGTGAAGCGGTGATGCAACTGTTGCGGACGCGGCTCTGGCCCGCCATCAAGGTCACACCCGCAGCCGCCCCGCCGCAAATCACCCCCGGGCCGCTACCAATGGCCAAGGTGCGGTGGACCTGGAATGGACCCGATTTGGTGTCTTGGTTTGATGTGGCAACTGCACCCGGGCCATTAACAGACCCTTCTGCTGCATCCCGCGACCGAATCAGTCGGTGTCGCCCGGCGGACCATGCGCGAGAGGGTGGGGGGAAGTTGGTGGTACTTGGCGCGGGGGCGTCAGTCACCGTCACCATCTGGCCGGTACTGGATTTGGGCTGGGCAACACTCTCTGGTCCACCCGTTCACATCGGCCCGATCCGAGGTGGAAGATGATACAGGAGGGGAAGAGCATGAGTACGGGGACGGTTGGCGCAACGGGGCCGCAGCAGTTTTATGTTACCCACTGTGCCCGCACCGACAGCGTACTGAACACCGTCGGGTTCAGTGTCCGGGCCGCTTCGTCAACCGAGCCTGCTCTGCTCAAGACTGCAATGGAGTACCCCGCGTATGAGTTGCCGATGGATATGTGGTCGAAGAAACCCGGGCGGGCCGATGCGCCCCGCCGACTGGCACGGGTCCGGGTCGCCGGGGGGGTGATGGTGGTCCATACCAGTTACCTGGAAAAGGACACGATGAACCGGGACCGGAGCTATTTTACTCACGTCGTTCTGCTGCCGGATCTCAGCCCAGCCGATGTCCTCAAGTCGTGGAACTCCGAAGGTTGGGTGACGGACTACGCCTCGGGAATGGTTCAGAAGCTCGCTGCACCCGGGGATAAGATGTCTCGCGGGTCAGACGTCTCAGACACGGCCCTGGAGCAATTCCTGACCGTCAAGGATCTCGGGAAGAGTACGTGTCTGGCGGAAACGGTCTGGCCCGAACGGCTCAGAGCCGACCCGGCGGCCCGCTGGAAGCTTGTCGGACAGGTGCTTCACGGGCTCTGGCTGGCGTCCGACGAGGCTTCTCGGGGCGGCCCTCGGGGTCGCCTCTTCATCCACGCCGAGCCTGGACTGGTCGCCTTGCTGGTCTACGCCGCCGCCCGTCTCCTCCCGGATGTGAAGGTCGCTGACCTGACCTTCACCACCTTTGAACCCGCTCATCGAGGGCTGCGAGAATTCAAGCGAACGCTTGTCGTCGGCACCTATCTCGCAAATCCAGCCAAGGGTCTTGAGCCCGAACTGGTCACAGCCCGCGGGTATGCGGTCGATGCACTGAACCCGGCACGAGGATCGCCCGAATTGCAAGGTGAACTCCCCTTGGGAGTGGCCGCCTTGCTGGATCTGACGGCTGCCAGGAAGCGGAACTCGCTCAAAGCGATCCATGCGTTGTGCGGGACGGGTCATGTCTCGCTGGCCGACCTTGGTCGTGCTGTCACGCTGTCAGGGGCGATCGAGCGACTCGACGAGAGCGTGCCCACGCCCGAGGATCTTGTCGCATTGCAGAGGGATCCACTGGGACGGAACGCGGTCGCTGCCCGGGAGGCCACGCTCTGGCCGCTGGTTCGTGATCTGGCTGTGGATCAAGACCGCAGTGATATCCGCGAGGCGTTTAAACCTTGGTTCACGCAGGGCGACCGTGTGGACCAGTTGACCTCCGCGGGGTTCGCCGCCTTGCTACAGGGAAAAGTCGCTGGATGGGAGTCGCGTTGGCGGGTCCTCAAGGCGGTCCTGCCCAATCCGGCCCAGTTGGGGTCCGCCCTGGATCGGTTGCTCACCCGCCAGAACGCCAGCATCAAGGGGCTCTCACCCGACGCGCGACGAGTTCTGCGTGCCGGGCTCGGGGCAGTCTCCGGGATGAGCCCCGATGCAATCGCCCCACTGCTCAGCCCACGCACTGTAGCCGAACTGGATAACCTCCTGATTGATCAGAACTTACCGTCGTGGGGGGCTGCCTACGCGGTCATGATCGCCCGTCTCAGTAACGACCCCTCCATGCTCGTGCGGGTCCGCAACTACCTGACGAAGGCTGACCAGGGGGTTCTCGGAGAATACGCTCGCCAGATCGAAGACCACATCGATACCCACCCGGTCCTGGCGGAGGAATTGTTCGACCTTGCTGCTGATGGGACTGCCCCGCAGTTCGACAAATTACTGAACACAGGCAGCGAGTTTGTCAAGCCCGCTCGGTGGATGTGGGCGGCCAACCACCGGATCAAGCTGTTTGAGGGTGATAACTGGTTGGAGATACTGACCACCAAGTTGAGGCTGGCAAAGTTCCTCCGGGCCGTCGGGGCAGATCCAGTCGGGAAACCCGCCTGGGACTGGGTACTCGATCGGATCGATCTGAGCATCCTCGATGAAAGAAGCTGGGGACGCACGGTCTGGGCGGAGCTGGACAAAGCGGAGGTGTTGATTTCAAACGACGGCGCGGACCCAGCGACAGTCGTGCCGAGATCGCTTGCCAGGCGACGACTTGCGGGGCGGATACTCCTCGCCCTCACCGACGAAAAGGGGCATCAAGAGAGATTCAGTCCGGATCAAATCCGGGCCGCATTTCAGGTATTTGACCTGATCGATCCGATGGGACTCCAGGAAATCTTCAACCGGACCTGCAAAGATACGACTCCCGCGACCAACCCAAAAGCCTTCGACCGGTTCGCTGATGTGTTCGGATCGCTCTTTCCACCGTCGGAAACCGACTTCCAGTCGAACAACCGAGCCCTGAATCACTGGCTCGCCGTGACATCTTCGTCTCGATACGAACACCAGCGGCAGTTGCAGGAGTTCTTTTTCGAGGAATCATCGAGGCTGTCTCCCAAAAACCCGAGCCAACGTCGGGCGCTCCTCGACGAAGACAGGAAGATCCCAATCATTTCCCAGGTGGCTGCCGATGTGCGGATCCTCTCCAACCGCCAGGAGGAGGTCAAGACACCATCGAAGAGCAGCAAGCCGAAGGGGCGTGGCAAGCGGAAAAAAGCGTTCGATCAGAATCGGATTGTGCTGATTTCTGGAATCGCAGCCGTAATCGTTCTGGTGATCGTTATCGTTGTTGGCGTGACAATCCGGAATCGGGGCGCGCGGGAGCAGGTTTCTGCGGATCAAAAGGCTGCGGAT
>PLDW01000515.1 GCA_003136315.1 Gemmataceae bacterium
CTCCCCTTTGCACAGTTACTTGGAGCGCGCGAACGCCTGGAAAAGTCAGGCGGTCGACCAAACCGGGCGAGAGCGAGCTAGTTCGGGCCGTAGACCACGGGTTGCAAAATCCCTTGCAAAGCGACACGCAAGATCCGTCCCCAAAGGACTTACGTCGATTTAGGCTGTGCAAAGGGATGGCCTCGCCCTCCCGTTTATACGTCCAATCGTCTTTCCATAGATGCGACAGTCTCAACGGGTTCCTGGAGGAGTCCGAAAAAAACGGACCCGAGGATAACCCCGGGTCCGCTGGTGGATCAGAACTGGTCGAGCCAGAAGTGGTTGCCCCGATAGTACTTCATCGGGTTCCACAGCTCGTACCGCCAGCCCGGCTCCTTGAAGGCCGGGTAGGCCATGTAGGCCGGCGGGCGCATGTACGGGCTTCCCTTCGGCTCGGGCCACTGTGGGCTGTTCGTCGGCCAGTAACTGGCAGGGAAGTAGTAGTAGGGGTAATAATACATCTGCGGCAGGGGCGGATCCGCAGCGTTTGCGGTCGATTCAAAACCCACCGCCAGCACGACCGCGAGGACCGCTCCAGCGGCCCTCGGGAACCATGTTCGAAACATATGTCGTTCTCCTTCCGACAGCCCCGGGGAGCCCCGGGCGGACTTCCTGTCGCGAGTAAGCTTACACCACAGAATCTCCCTCTCGCGGCCACGGACAGCCATCCCAGAAGCGAAATCGTAAAACACATTGAGTCCTGTGTCGCCTGTGGCGGACGACCGGCATGAGCCAGTGGGTGCGCCTCTCGATCCGGGTTCAGCGCCGGAGTTCGGCGTTTTTCTTCAAGACATGACCACTTCACACGATGTCTACGACAACCCCCTGATCGGCCGATACGCTTCCGCCGAGATGGCGGAACGGTGGGGTCCGCTGCGCAAGTTCCGTGCGTGGCGGCGGCTGTGGCTGGCGCTTGCCGAAGCCGAGGCCGAACTTGGGCTCCTCGCAGACGATGGCCGCTCGCCCCGAATCCGGCCCGACCAGCTCGCCGAACTCCGTACACACCTCGATGACATTGACCTCAACCGGGCCGCCCAGCACGAGAAGCGACTTCGGCACGATGTGATGGCTCACATCCACGCCCTTGGGGATGTCGCCCCCGGGTGCCGCGAGATCGTCCACCTCGGGGCCACTTCCTGCTACGTCACCGATAACGCCGACCTCATCCTGATGCGGGAAGGGCTCGATCAGATGTGCCGGACGCTCGCTGCGGTCATTGAGGCCCTGGCGACATTCGCCCAGACGTGGAAAGACGAGCCGACGCTTGGCTTCACCCACTTCCAGCCCGCCCAGCTCACGACTGTGGGCAAGCGAGCGACTCTGTGGATATATGATTTCGTCCTCGACCTCCAGGAACTCGAACGACGCCGGGACGAACTTCCGTTCCGTGGGGCGAAAGGAACAACGGGAACGCAGGCGAGTTTCCTCGCCCTGTTCCACGGCAATCACGAGAAAGTGAAGCAACTCGACCAACTGGTTGCCAAGAAAATGGGGTTCGATCAGGTGTTCCCGGTGACGGGACAGACATACTCCCGGAAGGTCGATACCCAGGTGGTGGACGCTCTGTGTGGGCTGGGGCAGTCGGCCCACAAGTGGGGCTCCGACCTGCGGTTATTGGCCCACCGCCAGGAGGTTGATGAGCCCTTCGAGGCCGAGCAGGTGGGTTCCAGCGCGATGGCATATAAGCGTAACCCGATGCGAGCAGAGAGGATGTGCTCGCTGTCGCGGTTTCTGTTGGGTCTACCAGCGATGGCTGCGAACACCGCCGCCACGCAGTGGTTCGAGCGCACACTTGACGACTCCGCGGCCCGACGGTTGTACATCCCACAAGCATTCCTCGCTGCGGATGCCGTGCTCCGGATCGCGCTGAACATCGCCGGTGGGCTGGTCGTCAACTGCCCGGTGATCGCCAAGAATGTCCGTGAGTATCTCCCCTACATGATCACCGAGAACCTCATGATGGCAGCGGTGCAGGCTGGCGAGGATCGGCAGGAGGTCCACGAAGTAGTGAGACGGCACAGTCACGCGGTGACCAACCGGATCAAGGACGGAACCGGTTCATCCGCCGAGTTACTCACATTGTTGAAGGCGGAACCGACATTCGGAAGGGTCGATTTCGCGGCGTTCGCGTCCGAATCCCCCCGAGCATTCGTGGGCCGCGCGCCGGAGCAGGTTGCCGAGTTCCTCACCGACCAGATCGAGCCGATCCGGCTGCGATATGCGGGTAAGATGGGGATGAAGGCCGAGTTGAGTGTGTGAGACAGGAAGCCAGCGAGGGATTCGCACAAACGGGAGGGCAAGGCTCCTGCCGAGCGCACAGCCCACACGGCTCGGCAGGAGCCTCGCCCTCCCGTTAGAAAGACGAGCGGCATATGGCCGCAAAGTTCAGGGTTTTGAGCCGCAGTGCGGCGGCTGTTCTGAGCGCAGGGCAGAAGCCCTGGGGAGGCCCAGCGCGGGATGGTGAGGACGAGAAAATGACCGTTCTGGAGGGCTTGCTGGCGGGGATCGTCTCTGATCCGCAAGAGGAGACCCGGTGGTTGGTACTGGCCGACTGGCTGGAGGAGTTCGACGACCCCCGTCGCGCCGAACTCCTGCGTTTGCATCGCCGATTGCTCAGCACCTGTTGCGAGCCCAAGCAGCATCCGCAGCGGAGTGTGTGGCAGACCCGGATCGTCGCCCTGATTGCGGAGGGCGTACGACCGTGCGTACCCCAAGAAACGCTTGTGTTGCCAGGCGGTGCCGAGATGACATTCTCGTTCATCCCACCCGGGACATTCCTGATGGGGAGCGACCACAAGAGGGCAAATGCCGACGAGAAACCCGTGCATCGTGTGACCTTGACGAAGGGGTTTTTCCTGGGAATCCACCCGGTCACCCAGACCCAGTGGAAGGCCGTGACTGGCTCAAACCCTTCCCATTTCCCGGGTGACAATCGGCCAGTTGAGCAAGTGTCGTGGGATGACTGCCAGGAGTTTTGCAAGACGCTCACAGCGCACCTGGAGGGGCGGGGGACGGTTGGGTTACCGTCGGAAGCCGAGTGGGAATACGCCTGTCGGGCCGGGACCACCACCAAGTATTGCACGGGAGACGGCGCGGCTGCGTTGAAGAAGGCGGGATGGTATGAGGGCAACTCCGAAAGCCAGACGCACCCCGTCGGGGAATTGGCCGCGAATGCCTGGGGGCTCCACGACATGCACGGGAATGTCTGGGAATGGTGCCAGGATGGATATGGAGCTTATGAGGGAAGCGATCAAATCGATCCACAAATACAAACAAACGAAAATAAACGCATCCAGCGTGGTGGTGGCGGGTGCTACCCACCAGGCCACTGCCGTGCGGCGTGTCGCGGCGGGTTCGAGCCTAGCGGCCGTGACGGCTACTTCGGGTGCCGCGTCTGTTTCCGCCTGGACTGAGTTACTATTTATTGTTTGTCTGTTTTATACTTTGCTTTTATGATGTTTATATTTTAATGAACGAAGCGAACGATTGGACCGGCCTCAGGCAGAAACCCGTTGAGGGTGTCGCATCCAAGGAAAGACGATTGGACGTATAAATGGGAGGGCGAAGCTCCTGCCGAGCATCACCCTCACGCTCCGCAGGAGCCTCGCCCTCCCGTTAGACCGATGCTTGCTCCTGGAATGTGACAGCCTCTGCGGGTTCCTGTATCAGGCAGGCAGCGGGAGAAGATCACCCGCGGGTTCGGTTGCCACGGGCGGCTGGTCCGCCCNNCTTCACGGGCGGACCAGCCGCCCGTGACACCCACAACCGTACTCGGTCAGTTCCAGCCGTCTCCCTGCTGTCGGAGCCAGGCATTGAGTCAACGGAGGGATCGCGATGTCCGAGGAGCGTCACCCACAGTGTGTCGTGGTCGTACCGACATTTGCCGCAGCCCGAGCACTGGCGGAATGGCTGACCGGGAAGGGGTTTCCAGCCGAGGCGGTGCCCCCGGCAGCAGTCGCGTCCCCCGGCGATTCACTCGGTCTGTCAGCCGAAACCTTTCCCGGTGTGGAAGTTCGGGTGCTGAAGCCGGAACACGTCGAGCCAGCCCGTCTGGCGTTCACGGAACAGAAAGAGATCCTCGAAGCCGCCCGAACTCGTGAACAGATCCGGGCAGCTCGGACAGGCACAACCACGGCTGTCTGCGAGGAATGTGGAAAGTCCTCCGACTGGCCGGCCGCCGAAATGGGGACCACCCAGGACTGCCCGCACTGTGGCGGCTACATGGATATCCCCGATCCAGACGAAAACTGGGACGGGGTCGACTTCTCGGCCGAAGATGAAGTGACAGACGACAAACCATCCGAAGAGGAGGGGAAATGATGACCTCGACAGTGGTGCCGCGAGTAGAGATCGACGACCGAATCCGCGAACAACCCGACCTTCTGCGGCTGGTGTCCGAGGCGACAGCCTTCCTCGAAAGCCGCGCTGTCGAGGTTCCCCCCCCGCAGGTTGTCGAGTGGCGACTCGTAGGCCCGGACCGGGCACAGATCGAACTGGCCCTGGCAGACAGTTCAGACGGCCTCTTCGTTCGGCGAGCGGTCAAGGCATCGTGGTGGGTGCAAGATCCGCCAAGCCGGGAGAAGCACGTTCTCGACGTGTGGGTGGACCTTCTCAGTCAGCGGGGGTGGGCTCACTCGGCTCGCACTCGGGAACTCATCCGGCAGTTTGAGGAAGAGGAGGAAGTTGAAACCACTCGATTCACTCTCCTCGAACACCGCGTCGCAGAACTGGAGCGATTTTGGCGGGAGGCCGACCGCCTCCGCGAGCGAATCGCTGTCGTTGAGACACAGTTGCAAGAGCTGAAAAAGCGTGAGGAAGAATCCAGCCGTCGGCTGTGGCAGGGGACGATCCTGTTCTTCGGCTCATTGCTCACGCTTGGCATCCAACTCATTGTCCTGTTCCTGAAGAAGTAGCCCCCATGTCCTCCGCACTGCCCCCTTTCAACGTCACCCCCCAGGAAGCGGGGCATACGCTTGCCAAGGTGCTGCGGTCCCGGCTCAATGGGCCGTCGTGGGCCGATGTTCGCAAGCTCATTGCTGCGCGGCGAGTACAGGTCGGAGACGCGGTCTGCTCGGATGAGGCTCGGCGCCTGAAGGAGAATGAGGTCGTCGTCCTGTTCGCTCAGCCGAAGCCCCTCCCCCGAACCGCTCACCCGGAGCGATTGGTCCTCCGGCATCTGGACGACCATGTGGTGGTTGTCGAGAAGCCCGCCGGGGTCAACACGGTCCGCCACCCGGCCGAACTGGAGTGGTCGGAACAGCGGCGGCAACTCGATCCGACGCTGCAAGACCTGACCCAGTGGGCTGTCGCCCACCAGTTACGCCGCCCGGCCAACGATCTCCCACGTCTGCGGATCGTGCATCGCCTCGACAAGGAGACCAGCGGGCTCGTTGTCTTTGCCCGGTCGGCCCTTGCGGAGCGAGAACTCGGACTCCAGTTCCGCAAGCACACGGTTACACGACGATATCTGGCCATCGTCCCGGGGTATTTGCCCCCCCGAACGATCACCTCGAACCTGGTCCCAGACCGAGGGGACGGCAGGCGGGGGAGTACGCCACTTCCGGATGTCGGCAAGTCCGCCACGACGCATGTGACTGTCGAAGAACGGTTCCCGGGGTACACTCTCCTGTCGTGCCGACTGGAGACAGGCCGAACACACCAGATCCGCATCCATCTGTCGGAGGCCGGACATCCGGTGTGCGGGGATAAGGTGTACATCAAGAAGCCGAACGGAGAGGTCTTCGACGACCGCAGCGGCACATCCAGACTCGCCCTCCACGCGACCGAACTCGGATTCACTCACCCGAGTTCCGAAGCACCTTTACACTGGGCCATGCCTCTTCCCGCTGACCTCCAGAAATTGGTTGATCGACTGCGGACCACCCCGCGATAACCCGGCCCGTTCATGACGCAAAGATCGATCGCACGGCGAGTCTGGGAAGGGTTTGGCACCGCCTCCGTCTCCAGGTAGGATGGTGGGTGGGGGCACCACATGGCCGCATACCATCCCAGGCGCCTTTCTCGATCCACCAGGAGCTTGCCATGCGACTCCGACCCGTCCGATGGACATCCATCGTCCTGTGTTCTGGCCTACTGGCCGCGACGGGCTCGACTGGCAGGGTCGCCCCGCCCTCGACTGCCCCGGCGGCCAAGACCGCCCTTCCACCTGGGTGGGAAATGGCCTCCCCACGTGAGGAAATCCGCCCGGCTTTCTCGTTCGATCCCACCGGTGGACCGAAAGCGGACGGGTCGTTCATCATTACTGCCGACGAACGGGAAGGACTGCATGGCTGGTTTCAAAAAGCGTTCCCGGTGACTGGCGGAAAGCACTACCGCTTCTCCGCAGTCCGCAAGGCGAAGGGGGTGGTGGTCCCACGGCGCAGCGTGGTCGCGCGGATCGTGTGGCAGGATGACGCCGGGAAGTTGGTTCCACTCAGCGAGCCACCAGCCAAGGGCTATCTGGTGGGGTTCACCGATCGAGCCGAGGCTGAGCATCCCACGGACAAGACCACCGATGCCCGAGGCTGGACCGAGGTGTCCGACACGTATCGGGCTCCCACGAAGGCCACCCGAGCCGTGGTCGAGTTACACTTGCTCTGGGCTCCCGGAGGGTCGGTGGAGTGGGCCGACGTGGCGTTTGCCGAAACGTCTACTCCAGTGGGTCGGAAAGTCCGGCTGGCGACAGCCCACTTCCGACCGACATCAAAAACACTGCGGGGGAACTGCGAGGACTACGCCCCCCTCATTGCCTCCGCGGCAAGCCAGAAAGCCGACCTGATTGTGTTGGGTGAGACGGTGACCTATTACGGGACTGGGAAGTCTTATGTGGACTGCGCCGAGCCGATTCCGGGGCCATCGACGCGGTATTTCGGCGAACTCGCGAAGAAGCACAATCTCTACATCGTTGTGGGACTGTTGGAGCGGGATCGGCACCTGTTCTACAACGTGGCTGTGCTCCTGGCTCCGGATGGGGAAGTCGCGGGGAAATACCGGAAAGTGTGCCTGCCCCGTGGGGAGATCGAACGCGGTTGTGCTCCCGGACACGACTACCCCGTGTTCCGCACCCGGTTTGGGACGGTTGGAATGATGGTCTGTTATGACGGGTTTTTCCCCGAAGTGGCCCGGGAATTGTCGAACCGCGGGGCCGAAGTGATCGCCTGGCCGGTGTGGGGGTGTAATCCCGATCTGGCGTCGGCCCGTGCCTGCGAGAATCACGTGTATCTGGTGAGCAGCACCTATGAGGACGTCTCCCGGAACTGGATGATCTCGGCGGTGTACGACCATGATGGGAAACCGCTGGCGAAGGCCGATACCTGGGGAACAGTTGCCGTCGCAGAGGTGGATCTGGATCACCGACTCTGGTGGAATAGCCTCGGCGATTTCAAATCGGAACTTCCGCGTCATCGACCAGTTGGAGTGGCGGAACCGAAACCGAGTGCCCCCTGGAACCCGTGATTTACGGCTTCAGGTCAGGTGATACTGGAACCCGCCAAGGCTGTCACATCCCAGGAGCAAGCATCGCTCTAACGGGAGGGAAAATCTCCTGCCGAGCGTATGGCTCTCCCCGGCTCGAAAGGCCGAAGCGTCTGGACTGGACCACCATCAACCGGCGATCAATGGATACCATCGTCGCAGAGGTGTCCGGCTGGTACAGCGCCCTGGCACCGATCCTGCTCTCGGGCGAGTAGCGACGTCCCCCCTTCCGGCTCGATGAGCTTCTACGGCCCCCGCCGACCTTGCCATCGGGCCGACATGCTGGTGCCATCCCTGCCCTGGCGGACGTGACTGCACGATTTCCCACGGTCGGTAGGGTGTGGTCTACACGAGCGCGGCGTGGATGCGTTCGGCTTCGGGGCTCCCCCAGGCCGCCGGCACGGTCCCGGAGGTCACCGCGGACACCACCTCGCTCCAGGGCTTCCAGTGCGGCCGGTCCTCGACCGCCCGCAGCATCTCCGCCAGGTCCGGCAACTCCCCCTGCTCGCGGATCTTCCGAACGAGTGCAGCAAGGCGAACTCGACTGATCGCGACAAGCCAACTCGGGCACTTCGCAAGCCACTCTGGCATCTGTGTCCGGGAGGCGGACCAGTGGGTGTCCCACGTCGTCACGGCGATGATCGCAAGCGGGCTACCGGGGTGGGTCGGCTCCACGGCCATCGCCTCCTCGGCGTGTCGCCGAGCCCGGGCCATGTCCCCGGTGTGGATCAGGCACAACCAGGTGAGCCCCCGCTGCCCACTCCCAGATTTGGGGTTAAGTGGAATAGCAGCGAGGTACTCCCGCTCGGCATCCGCGTACCGACACAGGTAGTCCTGGTAGAGGGTGCCCAGGCCGTTGTGTGGTGCGGCGAGTTTGGGGTCGAGAGCGATGGCGGCGAGGTACTC
>PLDW01000060.1 GCA_003136315.1 Gemmataceae bacterium
TGAGCTGATCCCTACCCGGCGACTTCGCCTGTTGTTACGTACCCGGCGACTGACGTCGCCGGTCGCCAGACATGGCGATCAGGATTTCAGCCTGGGCTTCCCTGTTGTTACGTACCCGGCGACTGACGTCGCCGGTTCGCCTGTTGTTCGGCGTTGAAGCCCCGAGCCGAAGATCCGCTGTGTTCGTTCGGCATCCACGTTTCCACCGGCATCGCGTCAGCCGTACAAGACGCGCGCAAATGGGCAATAAGATCGAGGTACGCGAAGGTGAAACGATCCGGTCTGCACTCGAGAGGTTAAGACGGCAGGTCGGCGGCAAGTTTTCTCGTTCCTGGTACAAGTCGCGTGTTGGCTATTACGAAAAGCCGAGCACCCGGAAACGCAGGAAGCAATCAATCGCGGACATAAACAGGAAAAGTGACCCCGATATGCGGCCGCTGAAAATGAAAATGGGGCTCACCTGGCTTTACCAGCGCAAGCGCCCTTGGCCATAATAGCCGCAACTGGCGCTGCACCTGACCGCCGCGAGTCTGTACTTTTCCGCTCGCTGCACGTCTCGCATTGTGGTCTTATGCGTCGGCGGCAGGTGAGTTGGGTCGCTACCTCCCTTTGAACCAGGCCGGATTAGACGCACACACGGGAGGGCAAAGCTCGTGCGGCGTCAGCCTCATACTCGCCGGGAGCCTCGTCATTCGGTTATATAGACGATTGTTCCAGGAATGAGGCGGCCCCTCTCCGCCTCCCCCCAAAAAGGTCAATGACAGCCCATTGTCACTCGTAGCATTTCTGTCCGCCCTCACACCCAGCACTCTCGACCCACCTTTCCTGGCCATCCCTCTTCTTCGGTGACAATAAGTATACATTCTTGATTGTCAACATGATTAATTTTGTCATTTTAGTCGGCAATTCTCTCGGCGAGTTCAGAGAAAACTATTTTTCGAGAATTCCCTTCCGTCAACGCCGCTGGCATAACTACTTGCCGGGGTGAGGGGTGGGGGACGACCTGTTCGCGCATCCCGACTGACACCCCGTCGGGGGGACTGCCGACCGCTTGACAGCCCCCGAACCCCCTCCCTAAGATGCCCGCGTCTGACCTGGACCGCTGCCCCCAATCACGGCGGTTCTTCCTCAACCCGCCCAGGTCAGGTTGCGTTTTTGCCTTTCGTGTCGAGATCGGTCTCCTCATCCCGTATGAGTCTACCGGCCGCCGTCCCCATTTGGGTCGCCGTCCGCCTGCCGCTTCTCTCGGCCGCGCTGAAAGGGGTGTCCCTGTGCCCTCCACCGACCCTGTGACCGAATTCCGGACCGCCTGGCTGCCTCACATCTCGGATGATGGGCTGGCGCGACTGGTGGAACTGTTGGAAAAGGCGAGTCCCTTACTGATCCACGGAACCTTCACGCGAGCCATGCCGATGGGGTGCCTGGCCTCCCATATCGGGTGGAACCATTGTGCCACCGCGCATCTCCAGCATGAGGCCGGGGTGATGTGGTTGTGCCGGGTGGCAAAGTTGAACCCGGCCACCTCGGCTGTGATCCTGGCCTGGGACCGGGCCGGAGTGGGCGACTTCGAGCTGCGAACCGTGCTCCTGGAAGCATGTCTGGAGGAGGCCGACTGTCGGTCCGGCATCCCAACCGATGACGAGAAGGGAACTTCGGGTTCGGCGATTCCATTCTCGTCGGATCGCAACCGTCGAATTCACCACGCCCGATCCCCCGTTATTTGACTCCTATGACGCTCGCTCGCGTACTCGAACCGGAGGTGATGGACACCCCGGAAGACGCCCACGACTACGACACGATGGACCACACGGCCGTGAACCGGGTGTTCGCGGCCGACTTCCTCGCCACGTTCGGCGGTTCGGGTGTGGTCTTGGATGTCGGGACGGGGACCGCACAAATCCCAATCGAGGTGTGCCGCCGGAACCCCGATCTCACGATTGTCGCGATCGACCTGGCCGACCACATGCTCGCTCTGGCCCGGCGGAACATCGACCGGGCCGGGTTGACTGAGCGAATCCGTGCTGAGAAGGCTGACGGGAAGGCTTTCGCGTACCCGCCGGGAGCATTCCGGGCGGTCATGTCGAACAGTATCATCCATCACATCCCAGACCCCTCCCTCTGCTTCGCGGAAATGCACCGGGTGTGTGCGGTGGGCGGCGTGCTCTTCGTCCGTGACCTCGTTCGCCCACCGGATGAGCAAACACTCGCTCGACTCGTCGAAACATACACAGCCGGGTGCAACGACCACCAGCGGCGACTCTTTTCCGACTCGCTCCGGGCCGCCCTCACACTCGATGAGGTTCACAATTTGGTCGGCCGGCTGGGGTACACTCCGGACACCGTGACAATGACCTCCGACCGGCACTGGACCTGGGCCGCGATACGGGCGGAATAGCTCTCCCTGGGAAATCTGAACTCCTCTTGCTCATTTCCCTGACTCCCACCACACCTGTCCAACAACTGTTCCCCACTCGGCTGACTGGCGAGGTGGGGTTGACCCAAACACCCGCCGCTCGCTATGGGCTGGCATCGAATAGGTTTTCTCTGTTTCGCCCGCCGCCGAGGATGGGGATGAAAGTGCGATCCAGCGCTCTGTTGCTCGCTGCGCTCACAATGGGTTGCAGCTCTCTGCACTACGCGCACTTCATGGATCCTGGTGTCCTGGTGCAGGAAGGGAAAGCACCCATCCACTCGCTGACGAATAACACCGTCTATTACAGCGTTCCGTTCCTGTCCCCGCCGAATCTTGAGGTCGCGTATAGCGACGGCCGCAAGGCCGTGGTCAAGATCACCGACCAGCGGGCCGACCGATTCACCTTCGAGGTCGACGCCATCGGCAACGGTGTCGGCGAGACGGTCACCTGGACAGCGCGAGGTTGCGTCCCCAAGTCTCTCGCTGCGGAGCACGCCGCAGCCGCCCGTCCACCACACCCGGATGATATCCACTCGAAGTAGTCCCCAGCCCCTGGGTTGTCACCCTGGGCGATGATCCGCCGCACCGTTGGTGCGGAAAATCATTGGCATGGTAGAGGCAGCGGGTATCCCATCAATCCCAGACGTATCGATCGTCCCACGTGAGCCCGTGCCGACGCAGGAACGCCAGGTATTCGTCCTGAAAGGTTCGGGTTCGGTGGTGTTCCTCCTGCCTTGCGATGTAGTCCTTGACCCGCTCCACCAGGGACGCGCTCACGGTGAAGGCCCCGTACTCGGCCTGCCACCCGAACGGGGCTCGATCGGGGAACGTCTCGTGGACCCACCGGGACGACCTCGCCTTCACCTCCCGGACCAGTTTGGCGACCCACAACTCGCGCCCGAGCGTTGCCAGGAGATGGACGTGATCGGGCATCCCGCCAATCGCCAGCAACACTGAGCCAACCCTCCGTGCAACGCCGCCCATGTATCCGTACAACTGCGAGGCGAGTTCCTGGTCGATGAGCGGTTCCCGGCCGCGAGTACTGAAGATGATGTGGACGTGAAGGTTAATGAGTGATTGGGGCATGATGGGCCTCGGGGTACTCGGGACCGACCGGTCCTGGGGTTGTTACCCTGGGACGCTGACTATGATCCGATACTCCCTTGTGACGTCAATCAACTGCCATCCGTCTTGATGGGGGCGGTGGGTCATGGCCTCACGTCCCAGGGTTGTCACCCTGGGCTATTATCCGCGGCCCCGTTGGGGCCGAAATCCCGCTGTTGTTCGCCCCAGATGTGTGGCGGATAATCGCCCCAGTGTCCCAGGGTTGTCACCCTGGGCTATTATCCGCGACCCCTTTGGGGCCGAAACACGCTGTTTTTTGCACTCACGGAGCAGCGGATAATAGCTCTGGGGCGATTCTCCGATGTCCCCTCTGGCGCCTCAATCCAATGGCCTTCCGTCCCGACGGGACGGCGGATAATAGCCTCACGTCCCAGGGTTGTCACCCTGGGCTATTATCCGCGGCCCCGTTGGGGCCGAAATCCCGCTGTTGTTCGCCCCAGATGTGTGGCGGATAATCGCCCAGGGGATGACTCTGGGGCGATTTTCCGATCTCCTCTCTGGCGCCTCAATCCAATGGGCTTCCGTCCCAACGGGACGGCGG
>PLDW01000169.1 GCA_003136315.1 Gemmataceae bacterium
TTCTTTCTTGCCGGGTTAATACCGGGACTTGGGCACACGATTGAGCATCAGGCTTGGAAACAGACAGGCGGAGCGAGATGTCCGCCTGCTCGCTGAAATTGAATCACGCAATCCAAAAATGAAAGACCTAAAATTATTTGACGCGCTTCTCGACAAGTGGGAGGAGTTAAACAAGTTGCATCAGAGGCTCTTGGAATCTGTGGAGATCGGGGCGGACGATGTAAAAAGAATCAACCAAGGTACAAAAGATCTTAAGCAGCTTGAGAAACGATTGTGCTCAATTGGAGGTCCGGCAGTTCAGATACCGGTGCAGTCACTGCGGCGTAGATTGCGTGCCTTTGATGACTTGATCGCTAGAATGACACAATCAGCGAGGATGCAACCCCATGCAAAATAAAATGGAAGAACCGATGAGTAAAGTAGGCGAGTTACGCTTAGAATCCAATATAGCTCGTAAGGATGCAAGATTGAAGCGGGGGAAAATGCCACTCCCGCTTCCTGCCGAGGCTGACGAACTGTTTAAAAAGGCCGCGAGCAAACTCGAACTGGCTGTCGGACTTCTGGCTGATGAGATAAGCAACTGCCGTTGGCAGATTGCTAAGGGCATAAATCGCGACGACGATATCTGCACGCTGCTGGAAACGCAATCGCATACGATCGGCTCTTTGGGAGGTACTTGGCGAGACGCCGGGCAGTTTTTGAAAGCGATCCATTATTACGACGAAGGATATCGTATAGAATTAGACAGAAAGACGCAGTGCAAGCACAAAGATTCATACAATCTTCTCCAACGAATTATTGTACGAATACTGTTTGCTCCTGAATCGATTTCGGGGGAGTATCCGGCTCTCGTCGAAGGTGTCAACGTTCTACAGGCACTCGACGAGGCCAGGAAGGAAATCGAAGCACAGGTCTACGCAGGTCGAGATGACAGTTGGGCTCTGGCAGACCTTGCACTAGTACGCTTCCTTTGTAATCAACCTGCCGAGGATGCGATCAAAGATCTCAAAATTCTTGAAGAGCAAAGAGAAGAACAACGAGAAAAGCAAAAAGAAACGCTCACGAAGCTAGACAAACGAAATTCGGACCCTTCTTTCTATGAATGCACTTGCCAAGTTGTCGACGCGCTGCTGGATGAGGGGTTAGGTGTGAGAACTCCCTTGGCCAGTGGGCTCAAAGAATTTCGGGACCTGCTGAAACGAAAAGGGGGCCTCGGAGACTGAAAATGCCAGATAGAAAAGGTGAACGTATAGGGCAACACAACGTCGAACACATTAAATTTTCTTAGGCACCCTGCACCTGGAATCAATCACCCAGGCCCATCGGCTTGCCAAGCATTTCCTTCCACTGCTTTTTCTGGGCATATGTGATCAGGGCCTCCAGCACGCCTTCGTGGTTCTTGCGGACCTTCGTGATTTTCGGCCGAATCGTGTTCGCATCGCCCCCAACTGGGCCTCTTGGATCGGCGGTTCAATCGTCCTGTGCCTGTCCGGGATCACCGCCACGAATTCCTTCCGTTCCTCGTTCGTGACCTGCCGGTCTTGCAAATCTCCACTGCGAACAGTCCCTCCTGTTCCCGACCGTAGCCGCATCGCCTGAGCCAGTGATCACACCCGCAGGAATGAGGGCGTCGAAAAATCCGCAAAGCACTTGCTCCGGCAAAGTGCGTTCTCGCATCAATTCCCCTCTCCAATCCCCTTTCCCGTTCTGGCTTTTTCGGCCCGGCTGAGGTAAACTGCACATACGACCCGCCGCCTGCTCTCTGCCTGCTCCCCGACGAAGTCGCCAGCAGATTGACCACGATGCAATCCCGCGGATTGCTCAGAACCGACCGCGGTGCTGATCTCGGTGGCGACACTCCGGAGTGTACGAATGCCAACCGTTCGCCGCCATCCGTGGACCCGCCGGGCGTTCCTGGGAACCGCCGGAGCGGTCGTCGGCCTCCCGTTCCTGGAACAACTGGCCCCCGCGAGTCCCGGTGGGTCTGCCAAACCGCCGCTGCGACTGGGGATCTGGACGGTCACCGGGGGGACGGTCATTGAATCGTGGAAGCCGACCGGTGTCGGGCCACTGGCAGCGCTCCCGTCGATTCTCCGTCCGCTGGAATTCGCCAAGGATGAGGTGCTCGTCCTCTCCGGGCTTGCCAACCACGGTCGAAGCGAGGGGCTCAACGGTCACGAGCACTGCTCGCTCATGCACCTGACCGGTGCCGAGAGCGTGAAGAAAGTCGACGGGAAGCTGATCGCTGCCCCGTCGGTCGATCAAGTCGCTGCCAGGCAAGTCGGTGACCAGACATTCCTCCCATCGCTGGAGATCGGGCTTGCCGGTCACGAGAACAAATACTCGTTCCGGGCCTCTGACGTGCCGGTTCCCTTCGAGGCCAATCCCCGGCTTGTCTTCAACCGCATGTTCCGCGGCCGGACCCCCGTTGTCCCGAACTGGAAGGCCCGAGCGGCCACACCTCCCGCCCCGACGACCGGGGCGAAGCGTGACACTCTCGACCGTGGCGTGGTCGACCTTGTCCGCGAGGAGGCGGATGATCTTCGCCGCGGTCTTGGGGCGGCCGACAGGCACCGGCTCGACCAGTACCTGGACGCCGTCCGGGCGATCGAGCGGCGGATCGACTTTATGGAAACCCGACAGCGGATCGAGGCGGCCGATGTCCGTCACCCCGGACCCTCCAGGCTCGTGCTCCCGACCAACTTGCCGAAGGAAGGAATCCCAGTGTGGCAGGTGACGAACCCCGTGTACCGCGATCCCGAGAGGCACGAAGACTACATCCGGCTCATGGCCGACCTGATGGTCCTCGCGTTCCAGACCGACACCACTCGGGTCTGTACGTTCGCCTGCGGAAGCGATGAATCCCATTTCCCGGGGGTTGTCACGGTCGGTTACGAGACGCACTGCCACACACTCGAA
Organism: Gemmataceae bacterium; assembly: GCA_003136315.1. Classification (GTDB taxonomy): domain Bacteria; phylum Planctomycetota; class Planctomycetia; order Gemmatales; family Gemmataceae; genus Urbifossiella. Next base: position 2,920 of record PLDW01000169.1, read on the forward strand.
CACCAGGGCAACGCCGGACGGGTCGAGGACGCTGACCCCATCTCCCGGGAGGCACTCCGGCAGATTCACGTCTGGTACACCCGGCTGTTCGCCGAGATGGTCCGGGCGATGAAGGCGGTGGATGAGGGCGGAAGCTCGCTCCTCGACAACACGCTTTTGCTTTACACCTCCTACATGGCCGATGGCGGCCACGGGACACACGATTATCCTGTCGCCCTTGTGGGCAAGGCTGGCGGCACACTCAAGAGCGGTCGGCACGTGGCGTACAAGCCGAAAACCCCCGTCGCGAACCTGTATGTCGAGATCCTCAACCGAATGGGCGTGAAAACGGCCAAGTTCGGCGAGAACCTGACAAGCCCGCACCGGCAATACGATGGTCGGTTGCCCGATCTGGTGTAGTCGCTCACCCAGGGCGTTGCCCTGGGCTAAAAGCTGCCAGCCCTTCAGGCTGGGGAACTGGTTATTTGGTTTTCACCCTGAAAGGGTGAGAGTATTCAGCCCAGGGCAACGCCCTGGGGTCGCCGGGTTCTTCACCCATCACCCACCATGCCTCAGCCAGTGTTCACCGCCGTCGGCCAGGACGGGCTCCGCATCACCTCCGCCGATGGGTTGACCTGGTCCGACCAGCAACTCGGCAAGGAAGGCGAGTCGTACCGTGCAGTCGCGGCCGGGAATGGGCTGTTTGTGGCCGTTGGGAGCTTCGGTGGGGATAACATCCTCACTGCGACGGCCGACGGGTCAACATGGAAGACCGGCAAGCACGAGGCGAAATACGTCCGCTACCTCCGCGGCCTGGCCTTCGGGAACGGTCTCTTCCTGGGACTCGGCGGCGACCCGGGGTCGGTTGGCAGTTCCCGGCCGTTCGTGATGCTCTCGAAGGAGGGGCTGGCCTGGGATGGGCCACACGACATTCCCGGAAAACACATCCTCCGCCGGGCAGTCTGGGGGGCGGGTCGGTTTGTGGCCGTCGGGGATCGCGGCCGGCGAGCGAGTTCGACCGATGGGAAGGAATGGAAGGACGCGGCAGAAGGGAAGGCAATCGACACCCTCGTTGACGTCGCGTTTGGCAACGGGGTGTTTGTTGGGGTCGGATTACACGGGCTGCGGATGACTAGTCGGGATGGGCTCTCCTGGACGCCCCCGGTTCGTGGCGACGAGGGCGAGCATCTCAACAGTGTGGTGTTCGCCAAGGACCGGTTCGTGGCAGTGGGAGTCGGCGCGACTTACACGTCCGCGGATGGCCAGAAGTGGGATCGACTCCCGAATGAGAATGCGCCGCAGGTGGCCGCCTACGGGGCAGGTGTGTTCATCGGTGCAGCGTGGAAGGGTCGGCTTTCCCTCTCGGCGGACGGGGTCAAGTGGAAGGAAACGCACAAGGCTGGGCGGCATGTCCTGGCGGTTGCGGCCGACCTCACCAGGTGAAGGCGCGGCACCTGAGACCGTAGCGACTACAATGTCTGGACGAGCGCATTCGCGGCACCGCCACATCGCAACGGCTCGGCGATCTTCTAGTCCAGAAGGCTGTCACCCATGAGCGAAGCCAAACCTACCGCTGACCTCGCCACTTGTGAAAACGAGCCGATCCACGCCCCCGGTGCGATTCAGCCTTTCGGCGTCCTCCTGGCGCTCGATCCGAACACCCTGACGGTGCAACATGCGAGCGAAAACAACCGGAACGTGTTCGGCTTTGAAGCGGTGAGCCCGCTCGGCTTGCAAGCGGCTGAACGACTCGGTCCCGCGGCGGAGACCGCCCTGCGATACGCACTGGTCAAGGACGGACTGATCGACCATCGTCCGATTCCTATCTCGGTCCCCGGCAGTGACGTGAGTCGGTGGCACGGAGTGGCCCATAGCCAGGGTGGCATGGTGTTCGTCGAATTGGAGCCAGCCGATGAGGCGGCGAGCTCGCCCGTTGCCCTGCTCGCCACCGTTCGGATGTCGGCCGGACGGCTGGCGGCCGCCGCTACGATCTCGGACTTCTGTGGCACGCTCGCTCGTGAAGTCAGGTCTCTGACCGGCTACGACCGGGTGATGGTCTATCGGTTCGACGCCGAATGGAACGGCGAGGTGGTCGCCGAGGAGCGGCGTGCGGACCTGGAGCCATTCCTGGGGCTTCACTATCCTCATTCTGACATACCTGCCCTGGCCCGAGCTTTGTTCCAGGTCAACCGGATCCGGGTGATCCCCGATGCAACCTACGAGCCGATCCCGGTGGTTCCCGACCGCGACAGTCTCACGGGGTCGCCGCTGGATCTGAGTCGCTGCCTGTTGCGCAGTGTCGCGTCAGTTCATCGGGAATACCTGCACAACATGGGGGTGAGGGCCTCGTTGACCGCTTCGTTGGTGATCGGTGGGCAACTCTGGGGGCTGATCGCTTGCCATCACTTGACACCAAGACGTCCCGGCCCTGCCGAGCGCGAGGCGTGTGACCTGCTGGCCCAGATTGCCTCTGCCCACCTTGCCATCCTCGCTCAGGCCGAGGATCGTGAGTATCTGACAAGTCTCGCAGCAGTACTCGGCAGGACAGGGAAGCGGGTGGGGACGACCACACCGCCCATCGCGGCCCTGGCGAAAGACCCCGCGGATCTGCTCGCCCTCGTAGGAGCAGGCGGGGCGGTCGTCTGGCGGTCCGGCCGTGGGATGCCGATTGGTCAGACGCCGCCGGCCAGGGCACTCCCAGAATTGGTCAGATGGATCAAGGGAGGCGCTGCCCCGCTCGTCGTCACCGACCGGTTGGGCCAGTTGTATCCTCCGGCGAAGCTGTTCACTGGTGAGGCCAGCGGCCTGCTGGCTTTGGAGGTGTCACGGAACACCGAGGAGTACCTCCTCTGGTTCCGACCGGAGGTGCTGCAATCGGTCAACTGGGGAGGGAAGCCGGACAGCACGCCCGACATCAATGGCCGCCTCTCTCCGCGACGATCGTTCGCGCTCTGGAAGGAGACAGTCCGGGGTCGGTCCTTACCGTGGCTGCAAGCAGAGGTGGAAAACGCCAAAAGAGTCAAGGATCTACTGGTGGAGGCCGCCTCGCGGTCGGCGATCCAACTCGAGGCATTTTTGCCGATCTGTGCCTGGTGCAAGAAGGTGCGCGACGAACCGGGTTACTGGCGAGGGGTGGAGGAGTTCATCCGCGATCTGGTGGACGTACGGTTTACTCACGGGGTCTGTCCGGAATGCCTGGATAAACAGATGGCTGGGTTTTCTGGCCATCTCACCGCTATCGCCCAATCATCGTAAATGGGCATGCCGCGCGTGCATCGACCGTGCGGGTGGGCGGTTTAGACTCTCCCCGAAATAACACAGCATCAGGACGGGTACACGGGCGTGGAGGATCGGATGAATCTACTCGCACGCCTCCGGGATCGGACCCGCCCCTACCACGAGGCGGTGGAGCTGCAACTCGGCCTCCCTGAGCGGCCCTGGTCAGCGGACCGGTACCGAGCACTGCTCCGGCGGTTCCTTGGGTATTACGACCCGCTCGAGGGCCGGATCGAGGCTGCGGCGGACTGGTCAGAACTGGGCTTCGATTGGCCCCGCCGCCGGAAGACTCCGCTGCTCCAACGCGATCTGTTGTCGGTGGGCGATGCCCCGGACGTGGTGGCTGGCTTGCCCCGGTGTGCCGACCTACCGGACGTCGAGGGGCTACCACAAGCCCTTGGCTGCTTGTACGTTCTCGAGGGGGCCACCCTCGGCGGGCGGGTGGTTGCCCGGCATCTGAGTGGGATACCGGGGTTGGCAGGCGGTGCCGGGTTCTCGTTTTTCTCCAGCTACGGCGACGAGGTCGGGCCGATGTGGCGGGCATTCGGGGAGTTCCTGTCCACCTGGGCCAACAGCGGTGACGAGACGATCATCAAGGTCGCGTGCGAGACGTTCACGACATTGGGGCGATGGCTGCGCGGGATGGAGTCGGAGTGCGCTGCGGGGGCGTAACAGCCCGGCCCCCTTCCGCCGTCGGTCGCAAGCGATCATTCCCCACCCAGCAATTTCGCCAGCGGCTGGGTGAACGAGAAGTAACCCATCACGATGACGCTCACCACTGTCAAGGGGACGGCCAGGAACATCCCCGGGATGCCCCACAGCAGGCCCCAGAAGGCGAGCGACCCAAGAATCACGAGCGGACTCAGCCCGACCGCCCTGCCGAGCACCATTGGCTCGATCACCGAGGCCGACCCCAGGTGGCACAGTAGGACGATCCCAGCTAGCACGATGGGAACCCAGTCGAGTGGGAGTTGCAGGAACGCGAACCCGATTGGCAAGGTATACGCGACCACGCTTCCGACGTAGGGGATGAAGTTGCACAGGAACGTCAGCACGGCCCACAGCAGGGCAAATCGCACTCCGAACGCAGCGAGCACCACTCCGACTGGCACTGCCAGAATCAAGCTCGATTTGACCTTCGCCTTGAGGTAGCTGATGATCGCGGAGTTCACCTGTCCCGCCAGGTGCAGGATTTCACGTGCCCGATCCGCGGGATACGCTCGTCGAACCCGGTCTGGAAATTGAGATGCTTCCAGGAGCAGAAAGAGCAGGTAAAGCGCGACCACGCACGCTTCCAGGAGGGCTTCCGCGATCGCGTTCAGGATTGGCCGCGCGGCCTGGGTCGCGCGTTCGGCCAACCGGGTGTCGACCCGGCTTCCATCCCCCGACGCGCGGAGCAACCCCGGTGCGTTCGCGGCCACCCACTCTTCGGCCCCATACGCCAGTGCGACCGCTCGCTGCTGAAGTCCGGGCAATTCTTCATTCAACAGCAGCACATTGGCGTACACGGTCAGGGCCACGACCACCAATACAGCGGCTGTAAATCCCGCCAGCAGCACGATCGACACCGGTCCGGTCACACGCTGCCTCAGAAGGATGTGGTAGGGCAGCACGATGTAGGCCAGGAACGTGGCGATCAAGAGCGGGCGAAGGAGCGAGGCCAATTCGTGGAGGAGGAACCACCCGGCAGCAGCAGCCAGCACGACGAGGGCGGCCGTTTGGACTGTTGTCGGGTCGCGCCAGCGGGGTTGGGGTGGGTGCAGTTGGTCGGGTGGTGCGGACATTGACAATTCTCGTGAAGGCCGAATGGTTTGCCCATGCTACCGCCCGGACACCCGGGAGGCCATCTCTCCGCTAAGAACGTGTCCAAGATCAAAACCGTGTGGTTCGCCGGGCGTGCGAATAGGAGCAAAACGGCCGCACTCGACGTGGCATGGCCATCCTGGCCATGCTGGGCCAACACGGGCAAGATGCCCGTGCCACCAGATTTCACGGTCTTGTTTCTGGACAACTCCTAACCGTCCGGTGTGTGAGCAATTCCGGCATGGAACGCCCGATCATGTTGCAGAACGATACAACTTACGGGCTTCATCGATCCTTCATGCCACGGAAAACTCTTGCAAATTCCAGGAGTTATGGCGAATCTTGCGGAACTTGGAACCCGGCACCGGGGTTGCAAGTCTATAGTTCGTGTGATCTGCGTGAGCGACCTCGACCCTGTTGAGTCATCTTGCCAATACCACACGGATTCGGAGAACGAGATTAGCGAATTGCCTACCCCCTACCACCCGACGAAGAAACCGGGGTCTCCCCCGAACCTGTTGTCTGGGCGGTCTCTCCCGTAGCAGCGAGTACACCCCGGCCGGCCGCCCTGCGAACGTAAGCCTGCCGTGGGATAAGATTGGTCGCTGATGGCCGGGAAATGCACCCGGAATCTTCATTTGCAGACCATCTGAACGACTTCGCTGCCGGATATATTCCTTCTGGCTCGACTTGCCTGATGCTGCGAGGGCGTCGGTCGTGCCGGTGTTACGCCCACCACACACCTCAACATGCCTCCCCTACCCGTTGGGGGCGTGTCGGATTGTGTTGGATTCACCCTGATTCGAGGATGTGGACCGTGTTGAGTCGTTCTGTATCGACCCGCCGCGCCCTGGCCCGAGTTGCGACGTTACTGTCAATCCCGGTGATCCTGATCGCCAGTTCGTCATTGGCCCGATCCGCCGTGGCGGATTTCTGGAGTTCCTGTGAACTCCAGTATTCGATGGAGGAGGTAGCCGAACTTGGCCGGCGGCTGGACGAGGAGGATGCGACGGTGCGACAGCGGATTGTGGTGAAAGAGGCTCTGATCGATCAACTGATCGCAGGCAACATGACGCTGGCTGATGTCACAACGGCGTTCCTCCAACTGGACCAGGACCGGCCGGCGTCCTCACCTTCAATCCGGTCGATTCTCCCCGGCAAGACAGACCAGGAAAAACTGATCAAAAACGTCATGACCTATATAGAAATGCGTATACCTGATAAAAATCACCTGGCTAAAGTAATGTTAAGGCTTGATGATGAACGCGCCCGGATGTGTGAACCCGCCTCGCTGACCGGTCGCTGACCGGTTACCTTCGGACCGGCGCTCTCCCACTGAGCCCAGCCCCGGTCCTTCCCTGTCCGTGGCTGTCGCGGACAGGTTCCCAACCTCCTCTCCACTCCCCCAGCCGCCAGTCCCGACTGGCGGTTCTGCCAGCCGGCTTGGTCCCGGGGTGTCGCTGAACCCCGACGATCCGGAGCCGGAGTTTCGTCGCCTGTCAGTCTATGTATGAGGGATTCTGATGGTCGTTCTTCACCGCCGCACCGGGATCGTTTCGGTCGCCACTCTGTCCGGGCTCGCTCTGGCAGTCGGGCTGACCCACGTGATCGCCCCCGAATGGTCCCGATCCACCGGTCTCGACGTGTGGAATTACACTGACATGGAAGCGCAGTACAGAGACGATAAAAGCCGACTGCAAGACGAGATGAAAATCGAGGAGACGCTAAGTTATCAAATTAGCTTATCAGATCATATTACCACTGAACTGATCGAAGGACGGCTCTCGTTCTCCGAGGCTGTGGACGAGATCGAATACATCAACCGTGAGCGGGTCGGATTCGAGGAATCGCTTCGCGTCACCTTTCGCCCCTCCACCCACCGGGAACGGCTCGCTCTGTATACCCTGACGAAGGCTCGACGAATGCTGGACCACGATCCGTCCGCACAAGTAGTGGTCATGGCCCGGCTGGAAGCAGAATACCAGGCCATGACTGGTCGGCCAGCGCAGGACCTCTAATACCGGAACCCCCTGAGACAGTTGCATCTACAGAATGATGATTGGACGTATATACGGGAGGGCGAGGCTCCTGCCGAGCTGGACTTCACGCTCGGCAGGAGCCTCGCCCTCCCGTTAGACCGATTGAGCCTCGCCCTCCCGTTAGACCGATGCTGACTCCTGGAATGTGACAACTTCAGCGGGTTCCTGTATCAGGAAGCCGGACTGGTGTTTACTTCGCGGTTTTGACGCTCAGCATGGTCGGTTCCGCTGTGATCTTTAACCCGGGGATCGTGACGCACCCCTGAGCGTCGGCCTTGACATCGCCTTTTGCCATGCCGAACGTCCAGAACACGGTTGCTCCGGGGGCGATGTGCAGCTTCTGCACGCGGCGCAAGCTGACGTCCGCGGTCGCTTCCGTCGGGACGGTGAAAGACGTCTTGAGGTCCGCTGCCTTGGCCAGAAACAGTTTCGTTTCAATCGCGTCCGCCGTGTCGCTCACATTCTTCCAGCGGAAGAACGCATTGATCTGACCCGACTTTTTATCGGCAAGATGATCCGGCCAGGGCAAGGGGTCGTTGGTCGAGGCGTTGGTGAACACGGGATACGACTCGTTCTTCTTGACGCTCAGCCAGTCGAAGGAGTTGATGAGGTCGTTGACCTTCAGGATGGCCTCGTGGTTGTTCGCGTGTCCGAACGGCCCCCAGTACATGATCAGCGGGTACTTCCGATCGTTCATGGCCTTGATGAAGGTCTCGTGGCCTTTTGACCACGTGTCGTTCTGGGCGGAGTAGTCCACCACGATCGGGGGGTCGGGCAGGACAATGTCTGCCGGCACCGTCTTCGCGCCGAAGTACATCCGACTGGACACGTGTTCGACCTTCGCGGGCACGTTCGCCTTGACCGCGGCGAAGACATCGCCGTGACGAATGCCGATCCCAAGTGTACCGCTCCCGCCCATGGAATTCCCGCACAGATAGACGCGGTTCTCGTCGAGTCCGTACTCCTTGATCACCCATTTCACCGTGTCGATCACCCGTTTTTCTGTGGGGCCGACCTCGGGGCCTTTGTACTTCTCACTCCCCCACCACCAGTCCCCCTTGTTCGCGCGGCAATCGAGGTAGAGCGCGTAGAAGTCTTGGGGAGCGTGGTAGATGTCGTGGTTGCCGACCTTGGTCGTGCAGGCGAGACAGGAGTGAACATCGTGCCCGGCGGAATGCAGGACGACGTAGAGCGGAGCATGGGCCTTCGGCTCCTTCGGGTGGAGGACCAGGAACGTGTCCCGTTGCGGCTGGGCGTAGCCCCATTCTTTCTTGACCCCATGCTGGTAGGTGTCCAGTTTGCGCCCGGTGAATTCCGACTCCTTGGTCTTCTCGGGAGCCCACTTCGTTTCTTGCGCCCGTGCCGTGGGGGAAGCCCACGAGGTCAGGCACATCGCGAGTATCAGAGAAGCGGTTCTGGAAAGCGGATTCATGCGGAAACTCCTTGTCAATTTGGTGGGCAACGTGATCGCTCTTGCGGTGTCATCTCTGGCGGAAGTCGGGTGTTTGTCCCTCGAAGAGGTTATATTAACCCGGCAAAAAAGAT
>PLDW01000292.1 GCA_003136315.1 Gemmataceae bacterium
AGGGTCGCAGACGCTTTAGGTCAAGCACCGGCGGGCTTACGCCGCGCCGCTCCCCCTAATCGGGTCTCCTTTCTCCTGCCCATCGCCCAAGCCAGGGTCGAGCCGGCTTTCCGGCTGCAAGGCGCAACCCTAGGGCAAGGTGAGATTTCCACACCCCGCACGCCCAAGAGTAAGGCTTTGCCGGGAATCTGGCGAAGATGGGAGCCCCGCCGGGGTGTTGGCTGGCCCGGACCTCGGTGGATCGTACGGTTTGGCATTCATCCCGGGCGGCCTGCGCTTTATTCTAAGTGCAACCCCCACGGAGGTGCCAACCGATGAGCAGTGCGGTCGTTGAACCACCCGCGGAGCGGGTCGAGCACCCGCCCCTTTCCATCGCCAATGTCCCCGGACGGCTGGGGCCGAGACCGGTCAACCAGATTCTTGCTGTCACCGGGCTCCCGTGGCAGCGACGGCTGTCCAGGGCTGCGCTCCTGATCCATCGCATCCGGCACTGGGAGAAGCACTACCTGACGTCCACTGACGCCGAGTTGCTGAGTGTCAGCCAGGATCTGCGGGGCAAGGCCCGCGGCAAGTACAGTCTCGACAAACTTCTCCCGCAGGCGTACGGGCTGTGTTCAGTCGCGATCCAGCGGACCCTGAACATCCGCCCCTTCGACGTCCAACTCGCGGGCGGCGCAGCGATGCACTACGGCGGGCTGGTCGAACTCGCCACCGGGGAAGGGAAGACCGTCACGGCATCTTGCCCCGCTTTCCTCAACGCCCTGGTCGGCAAGGGCGTCCACGTCACGACCGTGAACGACTACCTGGCCAAGCGGGACGCCGAGTGGATCGGGCCGGTCTACGAGAAACTCGGGCTCACCGTCGGGGTTTTGCAACAAAAGATGGAAGACTCCGCCCGGGTGGCTGCGTACAAGGCCGATGTGACCTACGGGACAGCATCCGAGTTCGGGTTCGACTTCCTCCGTGATCGGCTCAAACTCCGCGGTGGACAGGCTCAGACCGCTCCGTTCTGGGCACCCTTCTTGGCCGGCGCTGCGCCGGCGAAGATGGATCCCCGGGTCCAGCGGGAACTCCACTACGCAATCGTCGACGAGGCCGACAGCATCTTTATCGACGAGGCCAAGACTCCGCTCATCATCGCCAACCCCACCCGCGCGGCCGAGCCCGAGGAGCAGGTCGTTTTCCAGTGGGCCGACCAGATCGCCCGGGAGATGCGACGAGACGAGCATTTCACCCTGAACCTGAAGAAAGACAAGATCGAGATCACCGACATCGGCCGCCACATGGTCCGATACTCGAACCCCCCGACAGGCAAAAACGCGAAGGCGATGGACAAATTGCTGGAGTCGGTTGAGCGAGCCTTGCACGCCTACTACCGGTTTTCCCGGGACCAGCACTACATGATCAACAAGGAAGGGAAGATCATTATCATCGACGAAGGGACCGGCCGACCGATGCCCGACCGGCACTGGCGAGACGGACTCCACCAGGCAGTCGAGGCCAAGGAGAAGGTGCAGATCAACATGCCCAGCGACCACGCTGCGCAGATCACGTTCCAGAATTTCTACCGGCTGTACGCCAAGCTCGCGGGTATGAGCGGGACGCTGATACCGAACTTCTGGGAGCTGCGCAAAGTGTACCGTCGCTGGACTAGCAAAGTCCCCACGAATAAGCCAACTCGACGGACAGTGTTCCCCGACCAGGTGTTCCCGACCGAAGACGCGAAGTTCGATGCCGTCGTGAAGACCACCCAGAAGATGGTCGCGACCAACCGACCGGTGCTGATCGGCACCCGGACCGTGGAGGCGTCCAAGAAACTCAGCGCGAAGTTGACTGCGGTGGGGATCGTCCACCGGGTGCTGAACGCCGAACAGAACGAGGGTGAGGCGGAAATCATTGCCCAGGCCGGGCAACCGCGAACGGTTACAGTCGCGACGAACATGGCCGGGCGAGGAACGGATATCAAGCTCGGGGTGGGAGTGGCCGAGGCTGGTGGGTTGCACGTGATCGGAACCGAACGACACGAGGCCGAGCGGATCGACCGGCAGCTTCAGGGTCGGGCCGGGCGGCAGGGCGACCCAGGCAGCGCCCAGTTCGTCCTGTCCCTGGAGGACCAACTGCTCGAAGGGTTGGGTTCGGCCAAGCAGGCCGAACTGGCGGCGCTCGGCCGAACCGGCGGGAACCGCGACTGGAACGAGTACGCTCCGCTCTTCCGGGTCGCACAGCAGCGAATCGAGCGAAAGCACTACCGTCAGCGACTGGACCTGATGAACTACGACAAACACCGACAGGAGATGCTCCAGGACATTGGGGCCGACCCGTATGTCGATTAATGGCTGACAGCTTGCAGCTAACAGCTTGCAGCTAGGAACTTGTCCAAGATCAAAACCGTGTATTTCGCCGATCAAACGAACAGGAGAACAACGGGCATTTTCACCGTGGCCTGGCCATCCTGGGCCAACACGCCAGTGGTGTGGCCGGGGTTGAGTCTTCGAANNCCGGCCACCCGTCATCGTTCCATGCTAGGCCAATACGGACTGGAAGCCCCTGCCAGCGATTTCACGGTTTTGATTCTGGACAACTCCAAACGGCTCAGAACATCGGTGCCGACCCACACATCCATTGGCCGAGCGTGCCAGGAGTCGTGATGCATCGCCCCGTTGCTCGCGGCGGGGTATCATCAGGTTCTGTCTCCCCATTGCGACCCGGGATCGCCTGATGAACACCGACGACTCACACCCGACGGCCGACCTCACGCCGTCCCAGGCGGACAACCTCACCCATCCCGGGGCTCTGGCCGATCCCGTTTCCACACCCCACGCCCCGGATGTGGCCCACTTCCCTATTGCGCACAACCCTTCCCGGACCATCGACCACACATCGGGAGCGGATCAGGCGGCAGACCCGAACCTCGACACCATCGGGTTGCCGCCTGATCCCGGTCCCGTCACTCGCATTTATGATGGAGCTGACTCCCCGACCGGCGCTCCCGCGACGGGCACGGGATCGCCTGCTGGGGTTGGCTTGACCGGTTCCGGACCAATCACGCCGGCCGCTTCCGGCGTGTTGCCGGACATCCCCGGGTATACGGTGGAGTCAGAGATCGCCCGGGGCGGGATGGGGCTAGTGTTCAAAGCCCGCCATCTGCGACTGAACCGGACGGTGGCGATCAAGATGATTCTCGGAGGGAAGTATCACGACCCGGCCGCCCGGATTCGGTTCCTGATCGAAGCGGAGGCGGTGGCACAACTCGACCACCCGCACGTCGTCGGGGTGTACGAGTTCGGCACCCATGAGAACTTGCCGTACTTCGTTCTGGAGCACGTCGGTGGGGGGACGCTAGCTGGGAAACTGGCTCGGGACGGGCGGTTCGCCGCGCGCGCGGCAGCGGAGATGGTTGTGAAGCTGGCCGATGGGATCGCAACGGCCCATGCCAAGGGGATTGTTCACCGCGACCTGAAGCCAGCCAACATCCTGTTGACGGAAGTGGGCGAGCCAAAGGTAGCGGATTTCGGGCTGGCGAAGGTCGGTCAATCGGACATGACGGCAACGGGGTCGGTGATGGGCACGCCGAGCTACATGAGCCCCGAACAGGCGGCCGGTCGGGTGCGGGAAGTGGGGACGGCGACGGATGTGTACGCACTGGGGGCAATCCTGTTCGAGTTGCTGTCTGGTCGCCCGCCGTTTCTGGGCGACACAGCGATGGCGACCATCCAGTATGTGTTGACCCGGGATCCGGACCGACCGCGGGGGATCGATCCGGCGATTCCCCGGGATCTGGAGACGATCTGTTTGAAGTGTCTGGAGAAGGACTCGAAGAGGCGATACGGGACGGCGGCGGAACTGGCAGCGGACCTGCGGGCGTTCCTGGATGGTCGGCCGATCACGGCTCGTCCGGTGGGGAATATCGAGCGGGCGTGGAAGTGGACGAAGCGGCACCCGGGGCAGGCCGTGGGGGTGGTGGCTGGGGCGCTGCTTGCGGTTGGGTTGGTGATCACCTGGAGCCAGTTTCAGGCCCAGCGGGCGGCCGACCTGAAGGCCGCAGACGACGAGGCGAAGCGGAAACAGCGGGAGACCCGGGCCGCGTCTTTGGTGCAGGCACTGGCGTCGGCAGACACGGTCGGTGTGCCGCGACTGATCGAGGATCTGGCGGAGTTTCGCGACCTGGCTGGCCCCCAGCTCCGGGAACTTGCCAAGCAGCCCACAACGACCAAGTCGGGTCTGCACGCCCGGATGGCCCTCTTGTCGGAGGAACCGGGGCGGGTGGGGGAATTAGCGAAGTATCTGCCGGAGTGCAAGCCAGAGGAATTATTGCCGATCCGGTCGTTGCTCACGCCCCATACCGCGGCGGTCGCGACAGGGCTGTGGGGGGTGCTGACGGATGCGAAATCGGAGCCTGGGAAGCGGGTGCGTGCGGCGTCTGCGTTGGCGGGACTGGCCCCGGATGATCCACGATGGTCAGCCGTAGCCCCGGGCATTGTCGAGGCGGCCGTGCAGGCAAACCCGGTGGAGTTCGTGGCCTGGTCGGCTGCCCTCGAACCAGTCCGTGGTCCACTCTTGCCAGCGTTGGTGAGGCGGTATTCGGAGTCACGGGGGCGAATCCGGTCAAGGAAGTTGAACGAATCGGAACTGGTGGCGGAGGCGTCGGGGTTCGACCTGACGGCGAATCTCCTCGCCCGCTACACGACCGACCGACCCGCTGAGTTAGCGGAACTGGCGATGATCGTGGACGCCCGACACCACGGGTTGTTCGCCGAGGCGATCTCGAAGAATCGGGCGAGGGTAGTGCCGGTGCTGAAGGGGGAACTGGACAAAATTGCGTTCCCGGCTGGGTTGGTGGGGTCAGGATTGGGGTCAGTCGTCGGCGCTCCTGTGTCGGTGTCGGCCCTCAACCCCGACCCGGTGTTCGATGCCCTGGCCAAGCGGAAGGCGAATGCGGCGGCGGTTCTACTGGCGTTGGGGGAATCGGAACCGGCCTGGCCAGTGTTCCGGTTTCCGGCGGATGGTGACCAATCGTCCCGAAGTTACCTGATCGAGCGGTTGGCGGGGATTGGTACCGATCCGTTGACAGTGATCCGCCGATTCCGTGACGAGACCGAACTCTCGGCGAAACGGGCGTTGCTGATGGCGCTGGGTGACTTCCCGGTGTCACCGGTCTGGGTCGACGGGCGAGAAGAGCTGGCGAAAGAACTGCTGAGGCTGTACCGCGAACACCCAGACCCGGGCTTGCACGGTGCGATCGACTGGTTGCTGCGCCAGCGGTGGGGAAAGGCGGAGGAGTTGGAGGGGATCGACGCAGCGATGAAGGCCCAGGCGCGGGCAAGTGTGTTGCCGTGGCTGGCGGGTGCGGCGGCCAGTGGCATCCCCCCCGCTCACGGTGGCCACGGGCGCGACTGGTATGTGAACGGGGAGGGTCAAACCTATGCCGTGGTGCATGGTCCGAAGGAGTTCACATTCGGCTCGCCCGCGACGGAATCAGGGCGGTACGCAGATGAAATGGCCCATCGGGAGCGGATTGGGCATTCGTTCGCGATTGCAACGAAAGAAGTGACTGTCGAACAGTTCCTGCGCTTTCGGCCGGGGCATCAGTGGACGACACATATTAGCCCGGATCGGGACTCTCCCGCGGTCAGGGTGACATGGTACGATGCGGCGGAATATTGCAACTGGTTGAGTGAGCGGGAGGGAATACCGCGGGAGCAGTGGTGTTACGAGCCGAACGAGAAGGGATTGTATGCCGAAGGGATGCAGATCAAGACGGATCATTTGAAGTTGCGAGGGTATCGGTTACCGACGGAGGCAGAGTGGGAATACGCTTGCCGGTCGGGCTCGGTGGTGTCGTATTTTTACGGTCGGTCCGAGGAATTGCTGGCTCGGTATGGGTGGTATCACACGAATGGGGAGGAGCGGGCGTGGCCGGTGGGCCGCTTGCGTCCGAACGACCTGGGCCTCTTTGATACTCTTGGCAATGTTTGGGAATGGGTCGAAGATCCTAGATCCGATGATTACGGAGATCAATTCAATGATAAAAAAAATCCATTGCAATTAAGATTAAAAGATCAATCATTACGCTTTTTGCGAGGTGGCTCGTTCTTCGTCTTTGCGGTGAATGTGCGGTGTGCGAACCGGTTCTCCGCCCGCCCGGCGACCGACGACAATTCGTTCGGGTTTCGCCCGGCCAGGACGGTGGTGAAGTGACAGAAGGGGCGTTGGCACCATCATCCCATGCGTTCGCTTCCGGTCGCGCGCGTTGCCCTCACACCCAGGGCGNNCAGGGCGTTGCCCTGGGCTAAAAGCTGCCAGCCTTTCAGGCTGGAAAACAGCCGGTAGCGTATTCACCCTGAAAGGGTGAGAGCATTTAGCCCAGGGCAACGCCCTGGGTTCCGGGGCCAACGCCTGTATCGTATGGGCTACGCCCTGCGTACAGGGCTAACGCCCTGGGTGGGGGCAATGCTTCGGACCGAAGGGGGCACTGGAGTTTGGGCAAACCAGGACCGCAGAGGCCATCGTCATGGCACAATCACTATCCCGCATTTTAGTCCATCTTGTGTTCAGCACGAAGAACCGCGAACCTTTCCTCGGAGCTGAGTTGCGAGGTCGAGTTTTCGATTACCTCGGTGGTACGCTGAACGCTCTCGACTGCCCGGCAATCACCATCGGCGGGTTGGCCGACCACGTTCACCTTCTCTTCGGTCTGGCCCGGACACTCCCGGTCTGCAAGGTCGTCGAGGAGGTGAAGAAGGAGTCGTCAAAGTGGGCGAAGGGGGTCGTGTCGCCACAGTTCTCCTGGCAGAACGGGTACGGGGCGTTCTCGATCAGTCCATCGAATGTTCCACAGGTCAAAGCGTACATCGCCAATCAGGAGGAACACCACCGGATGCGGACTTTCCAGAATGAGTTCCGAGCCTTGCTCCGCCGAAATGGTGTCGAATGGGATGAACGATACGTGTGGGAATGACCCAGGGCGTTGCGCCTATCACCAGGGTGTTGGCCCCGGTTGCGCGCGTCGCCCATGCCACCCAGGGCGTTGCCCTGGGCTAAAAGCTGCCAGCCTTTCAGGCTGGGGTGTTGGCTGGTCGGTCTTCACCCTGAAAGGGTAAGAGCTTTTAGCCCAGGGCAACGCCCTGGGTGGCATGGGCAGCGCCCTGCGAGCTTTCACGCATTTCCCAGACTCATCGGGATAACGGGCTGCTTCCCATCGCGTTCGGTCGTTCGCTCCTACTTCTTCGGGGTGAGCAGGCCGCGGGTGTTCATCCAGTCGCCGACGCGGTCTGGCCAGGTGGCGCACGGGTGCGGCGATTTTCTCATCCCGAATCCGTGGCCGCCGGTTGCGTACAGGTGCATTTCCGCTGGCACCCCGGCTTTCTTCAGCGCCACGTACAGCCCCACGCTTTGCTCACTGTTGTCGTCCGATGCGTGGACGAAGCACGTTGGTGGCGTGTCCTTCGTCACCTGGAACTCCGGCTTGAGCGCGCCACCCTTGTCGAGCAGATCGCCCGGGTAAACCAGAACCGCGAAGTTGGGCTTGAACGACACTTCGTCCGCCTTGTCCACCGGCTCGTATTCTCGCTTGTCGTGACAGATCGACCACGCGGCCAGGTTCCCCCCGGCCGAGAACCCGAGCATCCCGATGCGGTTGGGGTCGATCCCCCACTCGGCCGCCCGTGATCGCACCAGGCTCACTGCCCGCTGGGCATCCTGCACCGCCGCCAGGTTCGGCGGGGTCTGCTTCTCCCGTTGCGGTACCCGATACTTGAGCAACACTGCCGTGACCCCGATGGAGTTCAGCCAGGTGCAGACCTCCGTCCCCTCGTGCTCGATGGCCAGGATCGAATACCCGCCGCCCGGGTTGACCACCACTGCCGCTCCGGTCGCCTTCTCCTTCGGCGCGGGGTAGATGCTGATCGTGGGGTCCGCCACGTTTGTCAGTCGCTTGACATCGTTCTGCCCGGGCTTGGGTTCGGTGAGTTTCTCCGGGCCAACGTCCTTGGTCTCGCCGGGTGCCTTCCCGGGCCACAGCTTGATCACCGCGGCCGGCTCGGCGGCCGAGAGTGGGAGCGAGAGTGCGAGTGTGAACACGAGCAGGGAGAGTGGTCGCAGCATGGGGGATCTCACAGGTTCTGGCGAGCGGCCGGGTTGGCTTGCCTCGGTGGGCGGCAATTTCGAGCGTGAATTCCGGACCCGGGATTCGGTAGAATGTCGTTAGTCCCCAATCCGGTCCGGGCCATTGTGCCCCAACCGACTCGCTCCGACAAGCACCCAGCCGAAATCGGGGCGCCTGCCCCGCTCGCCACCGAGCCCTCCCATGCTCCGATACATCCCCATCGCCATCCTCGTCGCCGTCTTGAGTCTCCCGTTTGTTGGGGCCGACGGGTCGACCGCGCCAGCCCCAGCGAACCACTGGGCGTTCCAGGCTCCCACGCGGCCAACTGTTCCGGCTATCCGAAATCCGTCCGTGCCGATTCGCAATCCCATTGATGCCTTTATCCTCGCCCGGCTCCAGCGAGAGGGGTTGGGCCTGTCTCCCGAGGCCGAGCGCGTCACCCTTTGCCGCCGACTCTACCTCGATCTGATCGGATTACCCCCCACACCGAAGGAGCTCGATGCCTTCGTGGCCGACCAGTCGCCGGAAGCGTACACGAAGCTGGTTGAAACATTGCTCGCGTCGCCGCACTACGGCGAGCGTTGGGCCAGGCCGTGGCTGGATGCCGCGCGGTACGCCGATAGCGACGGTTACGAGAAGGACAAATCGCGGCAAGTGTGGATGTACCGGGACTGGGTGATCCACGCCCTTAACGAAGACATGCCCTACGACCGCTTCGTGATCGAGCAACTTGCAGGTGACTTGCTCCCGAATTCGACGCAGGACCAGCAAGTCGCAACCGGGTTCCTGCGGATGTCGATGCTCAACGAGGAGGGCGGGGTCGATCCTGAGCAGTTCCGGATGGATGCGATGTTCGATCGGATCGATGCCGTCGGGAAGGCATTCCTCGGGCTGAGCCTGGCCTGCTGCCAGTGCCACGACCACAAATTCGATCCGTTCACCCAGGACGAATATTACCGGGTGTTCGCCTTCCTCAACAATGACCACGAAGCCCAGAGGGTGGTCTACACTCCCATTGAGCAAATGAAACTGGCAGGACTCGTGCGCCAGATGCGGGAAATCGAGGACGACCTGAAGCACAAACACCACGACTGGCCCAGGCGACTGGCCGAATGGGAAGCGACCGTCACGAAGGGCCAGCCCACCTGGGAAACCGTCTCGGTCGAGAACGCCGGGGATGGCTCGCAACGGTACATCCCGCAGAAAGACGGATCGATCCTGGCCCAGGGGTACGCCCCGACGAAATTCAGTACCTTGATGCAGGGTCCAAGCCCGCTCAAGACGATCACCGCCTTCCGTCTCGAACTCCTCACCGACCCGAACCTCCCCTGCAACGGCCCCGGCCGGTCGTTCATGGGGACCTGCGCGCTGACCGAGTTTGTGGTCGAGCTCGAATCGGCAAAGACACCCGGGAAACGGCAGAAAGTGAAGTTCGTGAAGGCAACCGCGGACTACGCCAACCCGGAGCGCGAGCTGGAGAAGAATTACGACGACAAGAGCGGGAAAAAACGAGTGACCGGGCCGGTCGCGTTCGCGATCGATGGCAAGGACGACACCGCCTGGGGGATCGATGCCGGCCCCGGTCGGCGGAATGTCCCGCGGACGGCTGTGTTCGTTCCGGAAAAGCCGGTTGCGTTGCCCGACGGTGGGACGCTGCACTTCAACCTGAAGCAGAACCACGGCGGATGGAACAGCGACGACCACATGAACAACAACCTCGGCCGATTTCGGCTCGGGGTGACCAGCGCGACAGGGGAACTGGCGGCCGACCCTGTTCCATCGCGGGTACGGGACATCCTCGCGATACCAGCCGGGAAGCGATCACCGGCCCAGGTTGAGACGGTGTTCAGCCACTGGCGAACCACGGTGCCGGAGTTCCGGGCCGCGAACGACGCGATCGAGAAACTGTGGTTGCAATGGCCGACGGGCTCGACAAGCCTGGTGGTGCAGGCCCGTGAGGAGCCACGGAGCACCCACTTGCTCAAGCGGGGGAACTTCCTGAAGCCAGGCGACGAGGTGTCCGCCGGGGTACCGGCTGTCCTTCACTCACTCCCGGCCGGTGCCAGGCCAGACCGCCTGACGTTCGCACGCTGGGTGGCCGACAAACAGTCGCCGACCACTGCTCGGGCATTCGTCAACCGAATCTGGCAGGCGTATTTCGGGACGGGTCTGGTGGCGACCTCTGAAGAGTTCGGCACTCAGGGGGAGAAGCCCAGCCACCCGGAATTGCTCGACTGGCTGGCGTGCGAATTCATGACCCCCACCCAACCGCCGGGGTCCGGACCGAAGCCGACGACCGTACACGACTGGTCGGTGAAGCACCTGCATCGACTGATCGTGTCGTCCGCGACATACCGGCAATCCTCGCGGGTGACTCCGGACCTGCTGGCAAAAGATCCCTCCAACCGACTCCTCGCCCGTGGCCCACGGTTGCGGGTCGACGGCGAGATCGTTCGGGACATTGCCCTGAGCGCGAGTGGGCTGTTGAACCCAGCGATCGGAGGGCCGAGTGTCTTCACCCCGGCCCCGCAGTTTCTCTTCAAGCCACCGACCAGTTACGGTCCGTTCGAGTGGCCCGAAGCAACCGGCCCGGAGCGTTATCGCCGCGGGCTGTATACGTTCCGACGCAGGTCCACTCCGTATCCGGCGCTGACCGTTTTTGATGCCCCCATCGGAGAGGCATCTTGCGTCAAGCGGACTCGCACCAACACCCCCCTCCAGGCGCTGACCGGGCTCAACGAGACAGTGTTCGTGGAGGCCGCGCGGGGCATCGGGAAGCGGACGATCCTGGAAGGCGGCGAAACGGTAGCCAGTCGGTTGACCTACGCCTTCCGGCTCTGTGCGGGGCGGGTCCCGACCGCCGACGAACTCGCCGTTCTGAGCGGGTTGTTGGAGAAGCACCGGAAGCGGTTTGCTGCGGGCGAAGCGAACGCAGCCGAGGTGGCCACCGGCGAGAAGAGGATCAAGGAGACATTGCCCGCCAGGCTCAATCTGAACGACTGGGCAGCCTACACCCTCGTCGGCCGGGTGCTGCTGAACTTGGACGAAACAATTACCAAGGAGTGATCGGATTTTTGGATTGTTCTGTGTATTCTCATGGCGCTGGAGTTAACATGCTTTTCAAGCAAATTTTCACCACAGAGACACAGAGGGCACAGAGAAAAGAAAAATCAACTTGAAGAGAAAGATTCAGATCTTGATGATGCGATTATCAAGGAATTGATCGAGTTGGCACTCTTGGTTACGAATGGCCGCACCAGTCGTGTTCCGGGATCTTCACCTGTCATGAAGGCGAACAGATTGTGAATTTACCGGTTGGCTTATTTTTGGTCATCTTCATCATCGGGTTCGCCGTTGTGGGGGACATGATGATGAAACGAGTGGTGAAACCATTCCCTTTCGTCCATTGGTTGGGCGCTTCGTTGGGGGCGTTGTTTCCCCTTGTTGTTGGTGCCGCCATGATCGGTTTTCTCAAGAGTAATGCCTCCTACGTACTCGTTCAGCTCGTACTGATCGCCGGAACCATCGGTGCCGTCGTGGACCTCCCGCTGCTGATTTCCCGCCGGATTCCCTGCAAGAATCCACTCAGACGCAAAACCCTCGAAGCTCTTGGCTTGTTGGCCCTCGCCTGGATCTTGCTCCTCCTGGAAGCCCAATTCCTCGAATCCTGACACAGGCCCTCTATCGGAGTCGATCATGCGTCCCGCTCTCCTCTTGCTCGCGGTCGCCGCGATGTTGGTCTCGCTCCCTGTCGGGGCCGACGATGCGAAACCCACCGACGGGTATGTCCCGATGTTCAACGGGAAGGATCTGTCCGGATGGGTGAACGTCAACTGTGCCCCCGGCACGTTCTTCGTGAAGGACAGCAAGATCATCACCACCGGGAAACCAACCGGGTTTCTCCGCACCGAGAAGCAGTACGAGAACTTCGAGCTGGAAATGGACTGGATGCACATCAACACGAAGGAGGTCGGGAACTCCGGGCTCTTCGTCTGGGGCGACCCGCTCCCGGCGGTCGGGACCGGATACACCCGTGGGATTGAGGTGCAAGTGCTCGTGAACCTGGAGTACCGCGACAAAAAGACAAACGCTATCACCGCCACCAGTCACGGCGACCTGTTCAGCATCTGGGGGGCACGATGCGTTCCGGATCGACCGCATCCGACCGGGGCGCAGCGGTGTCTGCCGAGCGAGAACCGGGCCAAGGGCGGCGGCGAATGGAACCACTACAAGGTGATCGCCAACGATGGGGTCATCAAACTGCACGTGAACGGCAAGGAGGTGTCCGGGGTGAGCAAATGCAACCCACGAAAGGGCTATCTCGCGCTGGAGAGCGAGGACGCCGAGTGCCATTTCAAGAACCTCAAGATCAAGGAACTGCCAAGCACCAACCCGAAGCCGGAGGAAATCGCCAAGGTAGCGGAGGGACACACAAGCCTCTTCAACGGCCTGGACCTGGCCGGTTGGGAAACTGAAGACGGTGCCTGGAAAGTGAAGGACGGGCGTCTCGTGGCAACGGGAAAGGCGGACCTAACAACGAAAAAGCAGTACATGGAAGAGACCGATCTGATTTTCGATTGGAAGACCCCGGCTGACGGAGCAACCGAGGTGACTGGCTCGTTCCACCCCCCACTGGGGTTCCGGGCAAGCCTTCCGAAGGGGGCGAAACCCGGTTCCTGGAACCGGGTCATAGTCAAAGGCAGTAAAACTCCGATGCCCGGACAGTTCTTCGGACCGGTCTCGTTCCGCCCGACCCCAGGACTGGAGATCATGAACGTGTTCGTCAATTGGAAGAAGGAGAAGTGACATGCCCACTACCGAAACACCGGAGGCAGACCTGACCCCGGAACTGATCGACCGCGTGATGAAACTCTCGCGGGAAAGTCTCGGCCGACTCATCGGTCTTGCCCTCGAACACCTCGACGGTCCCGACGACGACCCGGTTGCAGTGAAAGAGGCGATGCGTGCTGAGTTGACCCGCCGATGGGAGTTGATCCGTAGCGGGGCGGCTCCGACCTATACACCCGCGGAGGCGATTGCTTACGCCCGCGAGCGACTGAGGCAGAGGAAGCCACAATGAACTTCCTCGTCGGCCCTGGTGCCCGCGAGGACGTGGCGGAAATTGCGGAATACATCGAATCCAGAACCGCAGGCCGCGGTGAAGAGTTCGTCGCGGCAGTCGAGCGGGCGTATACCGCGATTGAGCTACAGCCACGCATGCATTCCCCAGCAGACGACGGTCCGGCCGGGGTCGAAGCCCGCGAATACCTGCTCCGCGGGTTTCGATATCGAATCGTTTTCGTCATTCTCGGAGATGACGTGACCGTGTTGTCCGTCGCTCACGTCAGCAAGAAGCCGCGACACTGGCATGATCGCCTGTCCAACGACCCATAAGTGAGGTTCCCCACCATGCCCCTCTCCGATCTTCTCGCCGAGCATCATCGCTACCTCACCCGCCGGTGGTTTTTCCGGGATTGCGGGGTTGGGCTCGGAACGATCGCCCTCAACACCATGCTTGCCGAAGGGCGTGAGAACGCCCCGGCCGCTGATGGCGCAGCGAAATCGCCGCACTTCGCCCCGACGGCCAAGCGGGTGATCTACCTGTTCATGGGCGGAGCGCCGAGCCATCTCGAACTGTTCGATTACAAGCCCCAACTGGCGAAGTTCAACGGCACCCTCCCACCCCCGGAACTACTCAAGGGTTACCGGGCTGCGTTCATCGACCCGAACTCGAAACTGCTCGGGCCGAAGTTCAAGTTTAACAAGGTCGGGAAGAACGGGGCGGAACTCTCTGTACTCCTCCCGCACCTGGCCGGGGTCGTGGATGATATCGCCATCGTCAAATCGATGGTGACGGATGCATTCAACCACGCTCCGGCCCAACTCTTTGCCCTCACGGGGAGCCAGCAGTTTGGCCGGCCGAGCGTCGGGGCCTGGGTGACTTACGGGCTTGGGAGCGAATCCAAGAACTTGCCCGGGTTCGTGGCGTTCTCGTCCGGCAGTAAGGGACCAAGCGGCGGGAACTCATGCTGGGGGTCGGGGTTCCTGCCGACCGCTCACGCGGGCACCCTGTTCCGCACGGCAGGCGACCCGGTGTTGTTCCTCGGCAATCCAGCCGGGGTCGACGCAGCCATGCAGAAGGACTCGCTGGATGCGATCAAAGCGCTCAACGAGAAGCGGCTGGGGGTGGTCGGCGACCCGGAAATCTCGGCCCGGATCTCGGCTTACGAGATGGCCGGTCGGATGCAGGCGAGCGCGCCGGAACTGATGGACCTGTCGAAGGAGACGAAAGAGACGCTTGCGATGTACGGAGCTGAACCAGGCAAACCGAGTTTCGCGAACAACTGCCTGCTGGCGCGTCGGCTGGTGGAGCGGGGTGTGCGATTCGTGCAATTGTTCCACGAGGCATGGGACCACCACGGCGGCCTGGTGGGTGGCCTGAAGACCGAATGCGGCAAGACGGACCGGGCGTGTGCTGCTCTGGTGAAGGATCTGAAGCAACGGGGGCTCCTGAAGGACACGCTGGTGATCTGGGGCGGCGAGTTCGGTCGGACGCCAATGGTGCAAGGTGGGGACGACGGTCGCGACCACCACCCGAATTGTTACACGGTCTGGATGGCAGGTGGCGGGGTGAAGCCGGGTCTGGTGATGGGAGAGTCGGACGAACTGGGCTTCAACGCGACGGAGGACAAGGTCCACGTCCACGACCTGAACGCCACGATCCTCCACCTGCTCGGGTTCGACCACGAGAAACTGACATTCCGTCTCCAGGGCCGTGACTTCCGCCTCACCGACGTTCACGGACACGTCGTCCGCAAGCTGCTGCCGTGAGGGCGGTTGACAATAGGGTGTTGCAGCTTGGGGAGCAGGCGGATAACATGAACGTATGTTGCCCTGGGAACGGGCAAGAGCCGGTTGGCACCGTCAAGGTCATTGTCGATGCTGACCTTCCTCTTCTGGAACTTCAAAAGCAAGAATCCGCGTGTTCTTGCCAGTCTGGTCCGTCAGCACAAAGTGGATGTGTTGATCCTGGCGGAATGCCCGATTCCGTGGGGGACGATGCTCCCGGCACTGAATCAGCCAACGGTGGAGTACTATTACGCCCAGAGCGACTGCCGCAAGATCCAACTGTACACCCGGTTCGATGACCAGTTTGTACTACCCGTGACGACAGGACTCGCAGCCATCAAGGGAGAGGATTTCTCCTTCCGTCGACTGGCATTACCGGGGCGGGTCGAGGTGTTGCTGTGTGCAGTCCACTTCCCGTCGAAATTGAGGCAGACTCCGCGTGACCAGGACTCGTACGTGGTATTAACCCGGCAAAAAAGA
>PLDW01000020.1 GCA_003136315.1 Gemmataceae bacterium
GAGCCGACACCGACGCAGGAACCGCCAGCGACCGAATTCGCAGCGCGGATCACCCGCCCCGATCCGTTCGGCGAAAGGACGATCGCACTGTGCGACGATAACGATGGGCCAAAGGCACGGCTCTACCGCAATCAGCGTTTCTGGCAGATGGCCATACAGTTCGACGCAAAGCCGGAAGACGAAATCCGGCAAAAGCTCCGCGAGGACGGCTGGACATGGCGTCCGGCCGAAGGCGCATGGACCAAGCAGCTCGGTGAGCGTCCGGCCGAAACGCATCGCTAGGCCCAGGAATTGTTCGAGAACATCGTCAACGAAATCCGGCAAGCCAATGGCCGGGAGCCCGTGACCAGAATGGCCCAAAGCCGGTAGCCGCCGCCCGCTCGGAAGCCTCCTCCGGCTCAAGCGAAGGGGGGAAGACCAGCCGGCCCGCCTCTGCCCTCTCCGCGTTTCGTCGCGGGGGGCGTCTGACGACGGGTAACCCCCGCGACGAAACACTCCGATGGCGACGGCGAAGACGATCCGCAGTCGCATGGCAGATGACTCCGAATAACCCCGAGCCGAGGACCAACGCCGGGGTGCCCGATCCGGAACCCATCACGGGCATCTGCGGCCAAGGGGCAGCCGCCTCCGGCCAGGGCCACTTGAGCAGCCTCGAATGTCAAAAGTTGACATGACAGAGCAAGTGCGCTAGGATCGGCCCATGACCTTGAACGTGTCCCTGACCCCTCACCTCGAAGAGTTCATCCACCAGACCGTGGCTTCCGGCCGCTTCCAGTCCGCAAGCGAACTTGTCCGGACCGCCCTGCGTCTCCTGGAAGAACGGGAACAGGAACGTCTCGTCAAGATGGAGTGGCTACGGGTCGAAATCCAGAAGGGCCTCGACAGCGGACCGGCCACGCCGATGACCGACGTATTTTGGGAAGGGCTCCGTGGTCGGCTCACCGAGCGCGATCAGGCCGAAACCGATGGCTAGCCGGATCGTCCGGACACCCCTGGCCGAAGCCGACATCGAAGACATCGCCGAGTGTCTCCGTCAGGAAGCCGGCCTCGCGGTGGCACTGCGGTTCGTCACCAGCACCGAAGCTGCATTCCGAGCCCTCGCCCACAACCCGCGAATCGGGTCTGTTGTTGCCCTTTCCGGACTCATCGAACGAGACATCCGCCGGTGGCACATCAAAGGGTTCGACCGGCTCGTCATCCTGTACCGTCCGGAGGATCAAGGCATTGAAATCGTTCGTGTACTGCACGGGGCCAGAAACCTTGCCTCCCTCTTCCAGGACGACCCTCTGTAAACCACGACTGGTTTTTTCCTTGCAAGCGTGATGGCACCTCGCGATCCCGCGACCGGGTGACTCCAGGCTCCGCTTCCGCTCGGTCGCGACGGCGTTCCGCCCCTTGCGTCCCCCTGGTGCAAGCAAGGCCTGACAGGTGCGGCCCATCTCGGCCCGTTCTTGTGCGGGCGGGCAGGTTACTCTCCGCCCCCCAACGCGCTCCACGAACCGTTCAGGAACTTCTTGTCTCCAGTGCCTCTTGTCCCTTCGGTTCGTCCGCCTCCGGCAGGCGCATCGAGCCCCCTTCCGCTTCCGGCTGTCGCCCCCTTCTGGTCGCCGGGTGTTGCGAAAATCGCGTGAAGCCAAGAGCAGTTTAGTGGGCAGGCATCTTCCCTATGCGTCGCATAGGAGGAATTGCACCGTGCAAGCCGTCCCGCCAGCCAGCCGACTGACTGGCTTGCCAGCTTGCTGGACATCCGGCTTGCTGGCTTTCTTGCCGTCTTGTTTGCCTGCCAGCATGTCAGAAAGCCGACCGGAAAGCATGACGACATGCTTACAAGCCAGCTTGCCAGCCATCCGGCCAGCAAGCAGGACAGCACGCCAACAACACGGCAAGACGGCAGGCTGTCTTGTATGGTTGCTTTCATGCCATCTTGTCTACTTGCAATCCTGCCGACAGGCTGACCAGCAAGCACGACGGCATGTCAACAAGACAGAATGATGACTTGCCGTCATGAAAGACAGACAGCGTGTCATCATGTCAGCGAGATGCACATCTTGCTTGCAATCATGAAATCCGTGCTGTACTGTCCGACGCATGATAATCGTTGTTGCAAATTCCAAGGGTGGCGTCGGGAAATCGACGCTTGCCGTCCACTTAGCCGCCTGGCTGCACGATCAGGGGCATTCCGTCACACTCGCCGATTGCGACACCCAGCATTCCTCCTCCGACTGGGCGAAAGAAGCCGTCCCCGGGGTCAAGACGGTGCGTCTCGCCGATCCGAACGAGATCCTCGACCGCTTGCCCATGCTCGGCCAGGAGACGGATTACGTCGTTGCCGACGGGCCGGGCAGCAACACCGAAACCAGCCGGGCATTGCTCCTATGGGCAGATCTGGCCTTGGTGCCGTGCAAAGCCAGTATGCTCGAAGTCCGGGCGCTTGCGCAGGCCACCAACGTGCTACGCCAGGCCCAGGACATCCGCCACGGGCAACCGCGGGCTGTGATCATCCTCAGCATGGTCGGCAAGACCTACCGACTGACCCACGACATGAAGGACGCGGCGGCAGCCCTGGAGTTGCCTCTGGCCAAAACAGCACTGACCCTGCGGCAGATTTACGCCGATGCCCCGGGCCAGGACAAAGTGGTATGGCAGATGGGGTCGCGTGGCCGCGAGGCGGCCGATGAAGTGGAGTCACTGTTTGGCGAAGTGCTGCCCGAGGCCCGCAAATCAAAGTCGGCACGCCGCACATCGAAACACGCCGCCGGGTAGAGGCGAGAGGAGAGGGGGGTTATGGTTGAACAACGCAGATCGCTTGTAGCAGGGTTGAAAACGCCGGTCGAGGTGGACCCGGCCCTTGCCAAGAAGTTCGTCTATGGCAGCGATGAGTCCAAGCCAGATCAGCGGAACAAACCCCAGGAAATCCACCCGACTGCCGAAGCGCGGGAAGGGAAGGGGCAGGCTTCCATCACTCGCGTTCCCTTCACGACGCGGGTGCGAACCGACTACTCCACCGCTCTGAAGCGAGCGTCACTGGAACGCCAGCTCAATGGCCAGTTCCCGAATACCCTTCAGGACATTCTCGAAGAAGCCCTGGAGCCGTGGCTGCGAGCCAACGGCTACGTCACATAACCCGGTCGAACCCGTGGCCGAGGAAAGCGCCCACCTGACCCTCACGCCCAACCAGAAGCGACTGCTCAATGCGTCCGTGTCAATCCGCCAATCCCCGCCCGACCGCATCGATTTTCTGCATTCCATCCAGTGCCAGTGCGGCATCCCGTACAAGAACCCCGGCGACGGGGTGATGGAGTGGGACCGCAAGCAGGGCAACGCCTCGCTGCGCATTGAGGCCGGCTCTGCTATGGACCCGCGAACAGGGGATTACGTGCGGTTGGGACTGCCTTACGGCGAGAAGCCGCGCCTGGTCTTGATCCACCTCGCCACCGAGGCGGTACGGACCGGCTCACCGGTGGTGGACGTTGAAGAATCGATGACCGCCTTCGCCCGGTCACTCGGGCTGGAAACCAACGGCCAGCAACTCCGAGCCCTGAAGGACCAGCTCGCCCGGCTGGCAGCAGCTACCGTCCGCATGGGGGTGGTCGAGCAGGGGAGGGCGGTCCAAGTCAACACCCAATTCGTCAGTGCCTTCGATCTGTGGTTCCCCAAGCAGGCGGACCAGCGCATCCTCTGGCCCTCGACAGTGCGGCTGAGCGAGGAATATTTCCAGAGCCTCGGCCAACACGCCGTGCCACTTGACGCGCGGGCGGTCGCGGCACTGGCGTCATCATCGATGGCCCTCGACGTCTATGTCTGGCTCGCCCAGCGGCTGCACCGAGTTCCCTCGGGGAAGCCGCAGTTCGTGGATTGGAATTCGCTGCACGAACAATTTGGTCAAGGGTACGACCGCATCCGCGACTTCCGCCGACGGTTTCTCCAGACACTGCATCAGGTCGGAGCAGCGTATCCGACGGCGCGGATCACGGCCGACGACCGGGGATTGTCGCTGGAACACAGCCCGCCGCCCGTGTCCAAATCGCAGCACAAGCTCCTATGCAGTAGTTTCCCTGAAAACCTCACAGATTGAAGCGGTGGCAGGGCAGTAGGTTTTTTGGGATGAGATCATTCTGCACTCTGGCGAAAAAGTA
>PLDW01000444.1 GCA_003136315.1 Gemmataceae bacterium
TCGGGATGTATTGGCACTTACCCATTGAGGCGTTGAGGAGGCCCGGCTGATCACCTGGAGTTTGTGCCGCAATTCTGGAGTGAGTACAACGGTTGGGGCTGAGGGTTTGGGCATGATCTGCTTCCATGCCAGGTTAGGAATCGGGCGACTTCTAACCAGGATTATCGAGGCCAGCCCAATTGGCCAGCCACAAACTCGACTGCCCAGAGATTTACGAAATGGACATCCAGGACATCTTGAGCCCCTGCCGATCTGAATGGCCGCATGTCCGGGGTTGCTGGGTTGTCGACCTGCTACTCGACAAAAAGTGACCCAAGGGAGGGTGAAATCGTGTCGAAGAACCCCAAACAAGCCGCTCGCAAGCCCGCCACGAAGTTCGCCCACTTGCAGAAGAAGATGCAGAAGCAGAAGATTCGGAGCCGGCCGGCCAAGAAGACGTGACGCCTGGCCGCCGACGAGTCGCCGAGGACGGATATGCTCTCCAAGATCGCATCCTCTCAAATCCGGGTCATCGATCGTCCCGCCCGTTCTGGCACGGCGGGCAAACTCATGGCACCCCGCACCAGGATCGGCTCCCAAGCGACAGTGCCCTTTCGCCCCCACCGCTTTCACTGCCGACGCCGAAGGTCGCGTTTTCTCACCCCAGCTAAACTACAGGTGCCGTCACCGGAGGTCTGCCGGGCAGGCGGTGGTATGGGTGGACACCTCCTTAACCACCATCTGACAGACGAAGAAGGATTCCGACATGCCGCTGAATACTTCAGCAGGGATTGCGATGGAAACTTGGGAACATCTCCGGGCCATCCTCTTGCTTCCAGGAATCGTCACTCTTGTGATCCCAGGCGTGATTGTCTTGCTGGAGGGACCGGACACATTCGCTCTGTGGGAATCCTACCCGGCTGCCGGGGTGGTGCTAACTGTCCTTGGCGGCGCTTTGATTTGTCTGGGCCTTGTGCTGATGGTTGCCACGATCCGGCTGTTCATGACGGTCGGAAAAGGCACCCTCGCTCCCTGGAACCCACCGCCGCATCTTGTGGTCCAGGGCGTTTACCACCATGTCCGCAACCCCATGATCTCCGGGGTCTGTTTCGTCCTACTTGGCGAGGCGGTTCTGGCGGCATCCCTGCCACTGCTGATTTGGTTCGTCCTCGCCGCCCTCATCAATGCAATCTACATCCCACTATCTGAGGAACCCGGGCTGGTCAAGCGGTTCGGCGGCGAATACTTGACCTACAAGCAGAACGTGCCGAGATGGATTCCGAGGTTGAGACAGTGGGATTGTCAGGAGACAGAGCCGTTTCCGTGAACTTCAGGGTGGTGCTGCGAAGCTCGTCCTGCTTTGCCTGGCCTGGAAGAAGCACAGCACAGCCGGGTCGGTGGAACCCAGCACGGCAATCCTGCACACTAAAGACCGACCATGTGATTCCCTTCGCCGACTCCGAGGGACTGGTCAGGAAAAGCGCCTTGCCACCTTGGTCGCTGATCGAGGTGAGCACGGATCACCGGTTGGCCGACTCGGAACCGTAGGAGGCGATGTTGAGGGCTTACGGCCTCTCCTGATGATGCTTCAACGACGAAAGGACTGACGACGATGGCACAACCAAGAGAACCGTGGAATATCCGCCCAGGAAAGAAAAAAGCCGCCGTATCCGCCTCGATCAAGACCGAGGTCGAAACGAAAGCCAAGGAAGTGATCGAGAACCTCCTGAAGCCCAAACACGTTCGTCCGCCCAAAGAAAATCAACAGATCAATTATATCACTGACATAGGGGCAAAGTGCTACAGGAACTACTTTTACTGAGCCGATTTCGCCTCTCAGAAGCCTTGGAAATGCAGGGGCAAATCGATGCGTCAAAAATTCTTAGCCCAACTCTGCAAGGTTTGTGTGCAGTTTTGGGCTCGTCTCAGCCCAGAACTCGGATTTTTACCCCAAGCTCCCAAGATTCAGGGTAATCGTTGCGCCTCGTTGTAAGCTCTGGCCTTGCTGACGGTTAGAAACTCATAGTTTGGCCTGTGCGGTTATGGCGAAATTACACGCCAATAATTTTCCCTGGGATTTCCAACAGCGCAAGCGGCTCATCATCGAGCGGGGCGTCGAACTCCGGGGCCATCCAGATCACCCGACTCTTGCAGCAACCGGCCTTACAGGGCCATGAGGTCCGCTCGGTCTTCTTGACCTGAGCAATCGGCTGGCCCTGGATGGTAATGGTGATCTCCTCGCCGGGTTGAAGTCGGTCGAGGAGTTCGGGTAGCTGGGCTTGGGCTTCTTCGAGGGTGATGGTGTTCATGGAGTCGTCTCCATCAGCATCGGTCCGGCGGCTGGGACTGCTCCCGACACGGTATGGTCAGTTTATCACAAGCATGCCACCCCAGGCGTCTGCGGATCACCCTGCAATCCCGTGTAGCGGGCCGCCACGGGCAAACAGAGCATCCACCCGCCGGGTCACGACCGGATCTTCCTCAAGGGCCAGAGGCATGTGCGGCTTCAACCGGGCATCAATCACGAGTGATCCCCGGCACCCCCAGTGTTTCCGGTTGACAAACGCCCCGACCCCATGAACATCGTTCGCCGGGTCGGACCGTGTGAACACCACCCACAGGAAATTGCCGCTCGTTCGGGCGACTAACTCGGTATCATCCACCACCACCAACAAGGGGTAAGAGGTGAGGGGTGCGGAGTGTGAAGAAAGCGAATCGCAGAGCCGGAGGATTTCTGGCTCGCCATCCGAAGTGTCCGCCCGGATCACGGCTCGCGGGCCTCGGATCGCCAGCACACCCGGCAGGACCAGCCGGGGATCGGAGAAGCCGTCCAGAAGCGCCAGGCCCGGCGGAACACTCGTCCCGAGTTCTCGCCGCCGCGGACCCGCCGCAGCGATCACCAACTTGCTCCCCGCGTTCAGCCCCATCCCGGCGGAGTAGTCGAGCGTGTCGGCCGTCGTCCGGGTGTGGAAGTGGAGATCGACCTCCCAGTCAACACGTTCCAGAACGTGCCGAAAGAACGCCGGGACGTCGTGGGGGTCGAGACTTGCGTCATCTTCCTTCGCCACGATGAGCAGGTACTTGGCGAGAGATAGTTGCCCCTGCCCGAGAATCGCGCTGGCGGTCGTCAGAAGTTCCTGTGGGGACCGCCGCCCGGCGTAGGGGACATATCGCTCACTCCCGACGGCCAGCAAGAGCGGGTGGACTCCGGCCGCGTCAACGGCGTGGATGGCGTGGAGCCCAGGAACCACGGAAGGGATCACTGGCCCGGTCAGGTCGTGAATCAGTTCCCCGAATGAGGTGTCTTCCTGGGGAGGGCGGCCAACGACGGTGAACGGCCAGATGGCCCCCGGACGGTGATACACCCTATCGACTGTCATCACCGGGAACGGGTGGGTCAGGCTGTAGTACCCAAGGTGGTCCCCGAACGGGCCTTCGGGCTTGGTCCGGGTCGGATCGATCCACCCCGAGATCACGAAATCGGCCTCTGAGGGCATGGGGAGTGGTGCCATGCTGTCTGGACCCGTCCGGCTTCGATCCACCCCCGTCTGCGGCACCACCATCCGCAACCGTCTTCCCCCGATGGCCCCGGCAAAGGCGAGTTCCGGCAGCCCCTCCGGTAGCGGCATGACCGCAGCCAGAGCCAGGGCCGGTGGCCCCCCGATCACCACATTCACTCGTAATCGTTCCCCTCGTTTGATGGCCGCCGCGTGGTGCGTTCCGATCCCTCGGTGGATCTGGTAATGCAATCCGACCTCCCGGTCCCGGTCATAGTCATTCCCACCCAGTTGCACGCGATACATGCCGAGATTGGATTTTTGCCACCCGGATTGGTCCGGGTGCTCCGTATAAACCTGTGGGAGTGTGACGAACGCGCCTCCATCCAGGGGCCAAGATTTGAGCTGCGGGAGGGCCGAGAGGGTGGTCTGGTGGGCCAGAATCGGGCCTCTGCGGACGAACTTTGGGCGGAGTCGCCAGAGGATCAACGGCAGATCCCAGTAGCGCCACGGCCGAACTCGGAGGTTCCGCGGATCGGCCTTGAGATCGACCAATTTGCGAACATGGCCGATCGCATCCCGAAACAGGAACCGCGCCCGATCCGGGGTGCCGAAGAGGTTCGAGACCATCGGGAAGTGCGTCCCCTTGACCCGCGTGAAGAGGATAGCCGGGCCACCGGCCCGGTAGACCCGGCGATGGATCTCGGCAGCCTCCAGGCAAGGGTCGATCTCGTGCTCGACGCGGACCAGTTGACCGGTCCGCTCCAAATCGGCGACACACTCGCGAAGATTCCTGTAGCCCATGACCATTTCCGTGAGATCGATTCGTCAACCGAGACGGTGACTGGCTTCGGTTTTGCAGCATATCCGCATGAACGCGGTACTGAATACTCCAGCGCGAGCCAGTCGAGGGACTGCAACGTCATTGCCTGGAGTCGCAGGCTCAAGCCTGCGAACTCGGTTGGTGCCCAGGGCTCGTAGGCTAAAGCCTGCGTCTACAAGGAGTTAATCACGGGGCGGGAGAAAAGCCCAAGGGGCTCGTGTGCCACGGGCGGCTTGTCCGCCCGTGGCACCCACAAGGGTGTGACGCCTTCACGGGCGGACGCCGCCCGTGGCACCCACAAGCGTGGTCGGTCAGTTCTGGCCGGCTCCCTGATGCCTTCCAGTGCGTCTCCAACATCGCAGGAGACTGAACCAGGTGGTTCTCTCGATTTGCAACCGCGGACGAGCCACAGACGCAACTGGGCACCCCAGATTGGGTCGGCTATTCGGACAAAATTCCACGGTCCAGGGAATCGATTCGGAGTGGAACCGAGAATTACGGTCGTATGATGACCTTTGCTAAAGTTTTCCGCACCTTCTGGTTGGAACTCCCCTGAGAGGGGGATATGGTTGAATCAGATTCATTGAGACAACCCGAGGAACAGGACGATCGGGGAATCACCTCGCCCTCTCCCAACCAGGCCTGCATTCATGCCGCCGCGAGCGCGAACCTTGATCGCCCGACTGGCTGACGGAGTCGGTTTGGCCCTGGCCGTGGTCGGTGGAATGTTGCTCCACTCCACCTACCCACTCACCTTCGGGCGGACGGTCACCCTCTCCCTCCCCTTTGCCCTGCCAATTATCCTCCTCGCGGCGGTTTCACTGGTCGTGTTCGCCGCTGCTCGCGAACGACGAGACGCAGCCCGGCGACAGGCCGCGCTGCTCGCCGATCTTCGAGACGCAAACGAGAAACTGAAAGCCCAGGCAGCCGAGATGGCCCGGCAACGGGATGAGAGCCGGCTCCTGGGATCGGCTGTGATCCACGCCCACGATGCCGTGGTCGTCCTGGACGCCCACCCACACCCTGGGTCCGACCGCCGAATCCTGTACGTCAACGATGCATTCTGCCGAATGACTGGCTACTCGCCAAATGAGGTTCTCGGCCAATCCCTCCAATTCCTCCAGGGAACTGGCTCCGACCCGACCACACTGTCTCGAATCTACCAGGCGATAGAGGCTGGCCAACCGGTCCAGACGGAGTCGCAGAACCAGCGTAAGGACGGATCTACGTACTGGGTCGAGTTCAATTTGGTTCCCGTCCTGGAACTGGGCAAGCGGATCGCCCACTGGGTGATGATCCAGCGGGACGTGACGGATCGCAAGCGGGCTGAGGAAGCTCTGCGGAAAAGCGAGGGGCGCTATCGGCTCCTCTTCGATCGTAACCCCCACTCGATGTGGGTGTTCGATCAGGAAACGTTGAAGTACCTGGCGGTCAACGACGCTGCGGTTTACGTCTACGGGTTCTCCCGCGAAGAATTTCTTGAGATGACCGTCGCTGACCTCTACGACCCGGCCGACTCCTCACAGTCGCTCGTCGCCCCTCCATCCCCCAGTGGGGAGTATGATCTCCCGTTACCCAGACGACAACGCAAGAAAGACGGAACTCTGATCGATGTCGAAGTATCATCCTTCGCCCTCACCCTGGACGGCAGGTCGGCCGAACTCGTTCTGGCGATTGATGTGACCGAGCGGTTCCGGGCGGAAGCCGCCCTGCGTCGCAGCGAACGGCTGTTCCGGGGGATCTTCGAGGTGACATCTGCTGGAGTCACCATGACCGACTTGACGGGTCGATTCACTGCCTGTAATCCCGCGTTCGCAAGATTGATAGGTCGATCAATTGAAGAAACCCTCGGGCTGACCTCGGCAGAGATCACCCATCCAGATGACTGGTCCATCCAGGTTCCGCTTTTGGAGGAAGCTCGGCTGGGGCTCCGAGACCGATTCGATCTCCGCAAACGCTACCTTCGGCCGGGCGGGCGTGAAGTCTGGACCGAGCTGTCGTTCGCAGCCATCCGGGGACCGGACGGGCGTTACGAATCCGGACTCGGGGTGACGGTCGACGTGACGGATCGGAAGCGTCTTGAGGATCAAATGCGGCAGACGCAGAAGATGGAGGCAATTGGGCAAATGGCCGGAGGGGTGGCCCACGACTTTAATAATCTCCTGACCGCCGTACTCGGGAATCTGGCGATGGTCCGGCTCCACGAGGACGATCCGAACAGGCCGCTACTGGCCGCAGCAGAGGAGGCCACCACCCGAGCCGCCGACCTGACCCGAAAGCTCCTGGGATACGCCCGCCGGAGCCAGCTTGCAGCCAGCCCGGTCGACCCCCGGCAGGTGTTCGCTGTGGTGATCGGTACACTTCAGCAATCATCTGGCCGGCAGATCTCTATCGAGGTACACATCCCGCCGCGATGCGGGTCCGTTCTGGCGGATTCCCGGTTGCTCCACCTGGCCCTCTTGAATCTGTGCGAAAATGCCCAGGATGCGATGCCGCGCGGCGGAGTGCTCACCCTCTCGGCTGAGCCGGTCGCGCTCATCAGCCGGGCGCATCGAGCATTCATCCGCCTGAGCGTCGCGGACACTGGGGTCGGGATGACGGAGGAGGTGAAGGCCCGGATCTTCGAGCCGTTCTTTTCGACCAAGGAGGTCGGGAAGGGGGTCGGGCTTGGGCTTCCGATGGTCCACGGCATTGTCGACCAGCATCATGGGTGGGTCGAATGCACCTCGACCTTGGGGACCGGAACCCGGATCGACCTGTACCTACCCGAGGCAGCGACCCTCACTGCGACCGAGGCCGTTACCCCCTCTGACCCCCCTCCGCATCCACTCACCCGGCCCGAACCGCGTGACGCCCCGGATTCCCGACCCCCGGCTGACGACGTGATCCTACTGGTAGACGACGAGTCGATGATCCGCGAACTCGCCCGACTGATTCTGGAGCGGGCAGGGTACCGGGTTCTGACCGCCGACGACGGAATGGAGGCAGTCGAAGTGTTTACCCGGGAGCGAGAGCGGATCCGTCTGATCATCATGGATGTCACCATGCCGCGAATGTCCGGCCGTGATGCCTATCAACTCATTGCTCAACAGGACCCGGACATCCGGGTTCTGTTTTCCACGGGCTACTCGTCCGACGACATGACTGCGGTGGAGGGGGCAGTCGGGCTTCTGAATAAGCCCTACCGCCCCAACGACCTCCTCGCGGCCGTCCGAGACGCCCTGGCGATCACCCCAGTCGCCGACGGTCCAGCCACGGAGTAAAACCGCCCTCCGGCTCCCCCTTCCCTCTCCGGATAAGGGGGTTGGGTTTCGCCCTTTCGTCTTTCGTGTTTTCGTGATTCATTCTGGCTCCCCCTTCCCACTTCATAGAAGGGGGTTGGGGGGTTCGGTTCCGGCCACATCAGATCCCAGCAAACACCATCGTAAACCCGACGGCTTTCTTGCGGCCCCAGCCCGCGACCATAGGATGAACCCCGCACGGTGGCCCGACCGCGGCTCTGTCGGCTGCGGTCGAGTGTTCTACCGATTGCCCGGGGCTGTTCCATGCCAACACCGATCACAGTCGTCATAT
This sequence comes from Gemmataceae bacterium, assembly GCA_003136315.1. Classification (GTDB taxonomy): domain Bacteria; phylum Planctomycetota; class Planctomycetia; order Gemmatales; family Gemmataceae; genus Urbifossiella. The sequence continues at coordinate 7,873 of PLDW01000444.1, forward strand.
TCGGCGCGTCCGGGGATCTGACCGCCCGGAAGCTCATCCCCGCTCTCTACAATCTCGCCCGCAAGAAGCGGCTGCCGCCCGAGGCGAAGATTGTCGGGGTCGCAAGGACGGCGTTCACTGACGATGCCTACCGTGACAGGATGAAAGAGGCAGTGAAGACGCATGGCGGCGTGTTCGATGAGGCCGTCTGGGCGGCGTTCGCCGCGCGGCTTTACTATGTCGCAGCGGACGTGGGCGACGCCGAAGGGACTGCCCCTCTCAAGGCCTGGTTCGACAAGCACGAAGGGGCCGCGGGCGGCCAGCGCGTGTACTACCTGTCGGTCAAGCCGGAACTCTACCCGGAGCTGAGCCGGGTGCTCGGAACCACGGGGTTTAACACCGAAATCGGCGGTTACCGGCGGGTGGTAGTGGAGAAACCGTTCGGTCACAACCTGGCCACGGGCAAAGCACTGAATGCCGACCTCCACAAACACTGGCGGGAAGACCAGATTTACCGGATCGACCACTACCTCGGCAAGGACACCGTCCAGAACATCCTGGTATTCCGGTTCGCCAACACCCTGTTTGAACCGCTCTGGAACCAGCAGTACATCGATCACGTCCAGATTACTGTGGCTGAGACAGTGACAGTTGGGGAACGCCTGGCGTACTACGACACCAGCGGCGTGATCCGCGACATGATCCAGAGCCACCTCCTCCAGGTGATGGCCCTGGTCGCAATGGAAAGCCCCTCCAAGTACAACGCCGATACCTTACGAAACGAGAAGTTGAAGGTGCTCGACTGCATCCCGGTGCCCAATCTGGATCAGGCTTGCAAGGATGTCGCCCTCGGGCAGTACGCTGGCTACCGAACGGAACTCGCGGCCTTGAAGGCGAAGCTCGAAAAAGACGCCCAGGCTCTTGCCGCGAAGGGCGATCACAAGAAGGCCGACGAGAAGCGGGCGGAGGCCGCTGCCATCAACCCGCTGTCAAAGACCCCGACCTTTGCCGCAGTTCGGCTGACGATCGAGAACTCGCGGTGGAAGAATGTCCCGTTCTTTATCCGCTCCGGGAAAGGGCTGAAGAAGCGGTACAGTGAAGTGATGATCCAGTTCCGCTGCCCTCCGCACCTGATGTTCCCGCTTCCCAAGGATGAGATCCTTCAGTGCAACCGGATGACCCTCGTCCTCCAGCCGAACGAGGGCATTACCCTGAACTTCCAGACGAAGGTGCCGGACGTGGAAGGGACCAGGCTGCGACCCAAGGATCTGGCGTTCGACTACCGCCAGGGGAACGAGGGGAAGGCGCTGCCGGAAGCGTATGAGCGGATGCTGCTGGATGCGATCCAGGGCGACGCCTCGTTGTTTTTGCGCAGCGACGAGATCGAGCGGGCATGGGAGATCATGGATCCGATCATCGCCGCCTCCGAGAAGGCAGACGCCCCAGACCCGCAAACGTACGAAATCGGCTCCGAGGGGCCAGATTGCTCCCACAAACTCCTCGGAGAGTACCGGCACTGGCAGCCGATCGGATGAGGCCCGGAATCGCCTGAGCATCGTATTGACACCGACCCCAGTAACGGCGACGCGGACCGGTGGCTGGGGTTTGGCGGGTGACCATGCGGGAGGCAGGGAAAAAATTAATGACCTGGAACAAGGCTAAACGCCCCTAGCACCAGACGGGTTTGCATTATTGAGCGGAGGACAGCGTTGTCCGTCCCGGCACACCGTAGGGGGATGGCGGCGTCAGTTGAGCTGGCAGGCGGTCGATGCCTTCTGCCGCCGGACCAGCCCGTGGCATCTGATCCGAAAGGAGGTCGCCCTGGTCAGCTACGACGAACACACCATCCCCCGTTGGACCCACAAATTCGACATCCCCAAGGGCTACGTCACCACTCACAACAAATCCATGCACTGCGAGAAGCTCTTTTACACCTACGACCTGACCAGCCAACGCTACCTGGCGGTGCGGGCCACTCCGGGAGACTACGGGCTCATTGACATGTCGGTTCCACTGGTGAGGCAAACCCTCTTTTCACGACGACAACGGTGTCCCCGCTGGACGTGCTGACAATGTTTAGGGCCAGGGAGAACCACGAGCAAGCGTACCGGGTCGGTGTCCATGACGAGGGGTTGGACGCGGTCCCCTGTGGCTACGACAAGAACAGTCCGGACCCGAGCCGGCCGAGGTTCCAGCGAGGAGCCTTGCAGTTGATGGGTTGGTTGGTGGGGTTGGTGTACAACGCGGTGGCAGAGCTGTCGGCCGGGTTGGGCAAAGACTGGGAGGGGAGCCATGTCCGGCCGATCCGCCGGACATTTCTGAACCGACCGGGGATGGTGTATGGAACCCCGACGTCATTGATTGTCCAATTCGACCCGTTCGCGGGCCAGGAGGCGTTGATCCCGGCTATCGATGCCTTCAATGCCGGTACTCATCATCTCCCCTGGTTCGAGGGACGCAGAGTGATACTCTCCCTCACACCACATCAACGAGCCGGCCCAGGCCGTCTCATCTCATGATTAACATTCGGCACTACAAAACCCATTTGGTGCTAGCGTATCTTCGCTGAGAGCGTTTTCAGACTTGACATGTGTGATCCAGAAAGAACCGCACTATGCCCCAGACTTGAGCGAGAGGTGAGTCGGTCACATCGACTGCTTCAGGGGTTCCGCGTATGGGCAGGAACGTCGGTTCACTTGACCCTGGGGCTTTCGGTATTTCGATACGCAGCTCGCTACGGTTGCGGCACTGAATGGCTACCTTCCTCCCAGCTACCGCTTCTGAGTCTTTTGCACCGGCTGGTAGCCCTTCACCTTCAGCGTCTGGGCTCAGCGTTCGCCCCGCTTCTCGCCCCAGGCCGGCTTGGCGACCGCGTGGTCGTGGTCCCCCTCGACCGCACGATTGGCTTCCGCGTGGGAATGCCACTATACACGCTCCGCGTCGTGGCAGGTAAGGACCGATTACGCGATTGGAGGCTGTTTCGGCTCCCATAGCTCGAAGCGGTTCCCTTCAGGGTCGCTCGCCCAACCGAAGCGGCCGTAGTCGTAATCCTCGATTTTGTCTTCCACCATCGCTCCCGCTGCGCGGAGCTGCGCCAGCATGGCGTCGAGATTCTTCACCCGATAGTTGACCATAAACGTCGCAGGACCGGGGCCGAAGTACGCCGTGTCGGCAGGGAAAGTGGACCAGACGGTCATCTCACCGGCAGAAGCCGAGGCCATCATGCCGTGGGTTTGCCCAGCCTCGACGGGCACCCCGAGATTTTCCCGATACCAAGACGCCAGCGCTTTTGGGTCGCGTGCTTTGAGAAATACGCCACCGATGCCTTGCACATGCTCCATTGATTCCCTCAGTGCTTTGGGTGAATTTTGGAAGATGGGAACGTAACTGGCGGAGCCTGAAAAGTCGAGGTCAGTAGCAGCGCTTTGACAGGTTCCAGCTAGACCTCAACTTTGAGCGCAGCCACGTCCTGGCGCGGCGGGGCACCGAACATCCGCCGGTACTCGCGACTAAACTGGGATGGACTCTCGTAGCCGACACGGAACGAGGCCTCGGCGGCGTCGAACCCTTCGCCCAACATCAGCCGCCGAGCCTCCTGGAGGCGAAGTTGCTTCTGGTATTGGAGAGGGCTCATCGCCGTCACACCCTTGAAGTGGAGGTGGAACGCCGACGGGCTCATGCGAACATGTTTCGCGAGCGACTTGATTTGGAGCGGGTCGGCGAAGTGGTCTTTGAGCCAGCGGATCGCGCGGGCGATCCGCTGTGCCGGGGCACCGGCCGCGGCGATTTGCCTCAGCCGCGACCCCTGCGGGCCGCTGAGTACGCGGTACGTGATCTCGCGGAGCACGAGCGGCGTGAGCGGCGCAATGTCTTGGGGCGAGTCAAGGAGGCCCACGAGGCGACCGACGGCATCAAGGAGCAGCGGCTCGACCGGACTCACGGCAAGCCCGCGCGCGGGCGAACCCAACGGCGGCACGCTCAGGCCGTCGGCCATGAGTTCGCCGACAGTCGCCAGGTTGAGCGAGATGCGAACGACGAGGCATGGTCGGCTTGGCGACGCCTCGACCACCCGAGCAGCAACCGGTAGATCGACCGACACGAGGAGCGAGTGCGCTGGATCGTAGCGGTAAGTCTCGTCCGCAAGAAGGATTTCCTTCGCACCCTGCGCAACGATGCAGAAGGACGGCTCGTACACGACGGCAGCGAGATCCGAGATCGCTGAGAATCGGTACAGCCTGAGTGCAGGCACTGCCGTATCGTGCGCGCCGTCAGTGGCTGTCTGCCGCTCGACTGCGGATGCAAGTTTTGCCAGCTCGTTTGCAGCCACGGATACACGTCCCCTTCCGTCGGCCCACGTCGCTTTTCACCAGTGTATCCGTGGCGGACGGTTGCGGTCATGGGCTTTTTCACGACCCGTGGAGGATTAGGCAAGAGGTCGGGACGATCGAGTTACCGGCCCCTCGGTGACCTGGCTTACTATTCCTTCGTCGAGCGGTGCGGGCCATCGTGGAGCAACTCGTCGGGGCGCGATCGCCCCGCTCACCGAAGGAGTAGAGGAGGCAAACATGAGCAAGGTGTGGTTCATCACCGGTGCCGGAAGCGGCATCGGCACAGGGATCGCCAGGGCAGCGCTGAAAGCCGGTGACCGCGTCGTCGCGACCGGAAGAAATCTCGACAAGGTGCGAGGGGCGTTCCGCGATGTCATGAGCGACAACATTGCGTTCGTCCAGTTGGACGTTGCGGACGAGGCACAGGCGGAAGCAGCCGTCGCGGAAGCGGTGAAGCGGTTCGGCCGGATCGATGTCACGGTCAACAACGCCGGCTACAGCTTGCTCGGTCACTTCGAAGAGATGACCGTCCCCGAACTCGAACATCAACTCGCGACGAACTTCTACGGCGTGGTGTACGTGATGCGGGCGGTGCTACCGGCCATGCGTAAGCAGCGGTCGGGCCACATCCTCAACATCAGCTCCGTTGCGGGTGTGGTCGGGTTCAAGCACTGCTCTGCCTATGCTGCGTCGAAGTTCGCGGTCGAGGGCCTATCGCTGTCGGTCGCGGCCGAGGTTGAGCCGTTCGGCATCAAGGTCACTCTCGTCGAGCCGGGCTTTTTCCGCACCGACCTTTTGGACGACCGGAACGTCAAGTGGCCCGGCAACGCCATCGAAGACTACGCAGCCGAAGGCAAACCCAAAGACGTGTGGTCGGCCTATAACGGCACACAACAGGGCGATCCGGAGAAGCTCGGCGAGGCCCTGGTCAAGATTGCTGGAATGACGAACCCGCCAAAACAGTTTCATGCAGGCAGCGATGCCCTCGCGGTGGCCAGGCCAGCCCTGGAAGCCCGCCTGCAAGAGATCAAAGACTACGAGGAGCTTTCCAGGTCCACGGACGGGAATTTCTAGCTAACACGCATCCAATTCAGGAACATGAACCCGTAAGGAATGAGGAGTCCAACAATGCAAAAACGCAAACTCGGAAACAGCAATCTGGAAGTCTCGGCGCTCGGGCTCGGCTGCATGGGTATGAGCTTCGGCTATGGCCCGGCCCAGGAAGAACAGGAGATGATCTCCGTGATCCGGGCGGCAGTCGATCTCGGGGTCACGTTCTTCGACACTGCCGAAGTCTACGGCCCGTTCACCAACGAAGTGCTCGTCGGGAAGGCGCTCGCGCCCATCCGCGAACAGGTGGTCATCGCCACCAAGTTCGGATTCCACTTTGATGCCAATGGGAAGCAGGCGGGGTTGAATAGCCGTCCCGAGCACATCAAGGAGGTAGCGGAAGCCTCGCTCAAGCGGCTCAACATCGACGCAATTGACTTGTTCTACCAGCACCGCGTCGATCCGAACGTGCCGATTGAGGACGTGGCAGGGGCGGTGAAGGAGTTGATCCGGGAGGGCAAGGTACGGCACTTCGGCCTCTCGGAGGCGGGCGTGCAGACCATCCGCCGCGCACACGCCGTCCAGCCCGTCACGGCACTCCAGAGCGAGTATTCGCTGTGGTGGAGGGAGCCTGAAGCGGAGATCATGCCGACTCTTGAAGAACTTGGGATTGGCTTCGTTCCCTTCAGTCCGCTGGGCAAGGGCTACCTCACCGGGAAGATTGATGAGAATACCACCTTCGACAGCACCGACTTCCGCAACACTGTGCCCCGGTTCTCGCCGGAGGCCCGCAAGGCGAACCTGGCGCTGGTGGAACTGGTCGGCCGCGTCGCAGTCAGAAAGAAAGCGACGCCCGCTCAGATCGCGCTCGCGTGGCTCCTCGCCCAGAAGCCGTGGATCGTGCCGATTCCAGGAACGACCAAGCTGCACCGCTTGCAGGAGAACATCGCGGCCGCCACTGTCAAACTCACCGAGGACGACCTCCACGACATCGAGAACGCTGCCTCAGAGATCACTGTTCAAGGGGCTCGGTATTCGGAAGCCGCACAACGTATGATCAACCGCTGAGGTCAGGGCGAGGGGCCGCCAGACGTTACGCTGTGGCGGCCCTGAAAAGACCGGCTACTTCGCAGGCTCGATTTCGAAATGCAGTTTCTTCGGCTTCGCTGCCTCGCGGATTTTCCCATCCGCTGCCTCAACTTTCTTCGTGAGCGCGGCGAGGTCGTCCATGAGCTTCGGGTCGGCCCCCTTGGCGTGGGCCTTCTGCGAGAGGCCGCGCCAGGAGCCAACAATGCCTTCCTTTGCCGACACGGCCGCCAGCACCGCCTGCATTTGCGCCACGATGGGGTTCACGGCCTTCGACAGCGGATCGACGGTCACCGTCGTCAGGTTCACACCCTCGGTCAGATCCTTCGCCGTGAGTCGGGCACAGCGCACACCGTCGATCGAGAGCACGTAATCGCCATCCTTCAGGCCCGTGACCTTGAGCGTGTACTGGCTCAGATCGAGTACTTCCGGCGCCAGCGGCAGCACGGCCCGAGCATCGTTGGGGATCGGGAAAGGCAGACAATCGTCGAGCCGAGTGAAGGCAAGTTTGCCATCGCCTGTTTTCACGTCCGACACCGTACACCCTTTGTAAACGCCCTCTCCGGAACTGGAGATCGTGACGCTGCTGACAAACCCTTCCGCACCAAGCCTCTTGAGCAGTGCCGCAGCCATCATCAACTGGCCCGGCGGCCCGGGGTGGACCGCATCGCCCTGCATGGAAACGGCCTGGGTCGGGTGTTTCTGCTGCTCCGCGAGGAATGCCTTCAAGTGTTCGACTCCCGGCAGCCCATCGTCCGCCGCCAGCGTGCGGATGGTATTGATCGAGTTGGCGAGGTTCTCGCGCGGCTTGTTCTTGCCCCAAACATCGACCAGGGCATGGAATTGATCGGCGTACGGGACATCTTCCTTGTCGCAGAAGCCCTTGAGGGCCGTGGCGTATTCGCTGAGGCGTTTGTTTCCGTTCAACTTCTCCATCGTCTCGCCATTGTTGACCGGGCTGGGAGCCAGGATCACAGGCCGGGCGTTGATACCGCGGATTCGGGTCGTCATCGTGCCCATGTTCTTGATGAACGCATCGGTCGGTGTGCCGCCCTTGTCGTTCATGCCGAGCTCAACCGAGACGACGGTCGGCTTCCAGGCCGCGATGTCGTAGTCGAACCGGGCCAGTGTGGTTGGGATCGTGTGTCCGCCGACTCCGGAGTTTCGAAAGGCGAAGTTCAGTTTCGGATAGCGGGCGTAGCAGAACGCTTCGAAGTAATTCGAGTGCAGGTGCTGGGCCGTGATGCTGTCGCCGGCCATGACCCAGATGTCACCATCCTTCAGGGGAAATGTGGGCGAAGGATCGGCAGCGGGTGAAGACGTGGCCAGCAAACTGAGGCTCAGGATCGTGAAGTGCGTGAGTAGGCAGAGACGACGCATGGTGGGATCTCCAAGAGGCGGGGGGAGTGGTGAGTGTGCGGCTGTAGTTGATCCTACGGTCTGGAGTGATGAATGGAAGCAGGTTGGCTTGACCCAGGTTTCACGGGTCCCGAAATCGTTCTCCAGCTTGAAGAGCGGCATCACCGCCCGCTGCACCTTCCGATCCCGCATGCTGTTGGCGACCTTGACGGGTTCTTGGTCAACGGATCGACCCCCTGATAAAAAGTGCGGTGGTGAAGTCAGGGGCCATCTGGACAACGTGGACGCGGTGATCTGAAGTTTTGGCGGTCAAGATTTGAGTACGAGTGAAGGACAATTTGCGTACGCTGGAGTTGTGTCGTGAATCAAGCGAAAATGCTTCACCAGATGTGTCATGAGGTGCTAGCCGAAACCGACATCAAGGCCATTTGCAAGAACCGGGGACTGCCAAGCCAGGCGGCGTCTTCACGTCCTCTTCTCGAAAGCCTGTTTCTCTCCGAGGCAGGCGTTGCGGTCGCCATGAGTCAGCTCGATCGTACCGAAATTGCTCTGCTGCACCTGCTCAGGAGTCATGACAAGCCCGTAAACATTGCCTTCTTCAGCCGCATGGACCCGTCCCCAAGCAAGGAGCGAGCCTATGGCACATTCACGCAGCGATTTCAGGGTCTGTTCTCCAGGGTGAAAGAACGGATGGTGCGTGGGGGTGTCCTTCTCCTCTCACTCGGACCGGAAACCGAGTCGATGAGCACGAAAATGGAACGGTGGCAGTTTGCTCTCCCATCGCAGTTCGCACGCCACCTGCCACCGCTGATTGAGTCTGCCAAACGCCTGAGCGATGAGGGGGACTGGCGCAGTGAGGTGGCTCGGGAGAAGCTCAAAACGGCGGTCGGCCAGGGGGCCGACCCCGAAACCCAAGACGACCGCGTCGAGATCATCAACGGCGAGCTGTGTTGGGGCGGTCAGCCGTTCCGAGCCGACCGCGTGGTGCAATGGCAGAACCAAAGTTGGCAAGCGGAGACAGACCCGGCGAAGCGACGCAAAGAGGTCGAGCCGCACCACTCGCCACCTGCGGAGGCGGTGTTTCGCATTCTCTCTGGCCTGGATACCGATCTCTGGAGCGAGGCGGACGCGCTGGCCGTACCACTCGAGATCTTTTGCGGCTCCCGGATCGATGCCAGTTCGGTGTGCGAGAGCGGCTGGCGCTGGGGCCTCCTGGCCATGCAGGAGGTCGACAGCCGCAAGTGGTATCGATGTGCTCCGCCCCCGGTTGCTGCTGACACTCCACCGGATCGATACCTGGCCGTTCGGGATGAAGAGAGCCTGACCGTGGATCTGGATTTGGTGTCTCTTGAATCGCTGGAAACGCTGGTGCGGATCTCCGACCAGCAGGCCGTTCCCGGACGGCTGCCGCTCTTGCTGCTGACACCGAACCTGGTCAAGATTGGCAGGTCGGCGGAGACGACCGCAGAGCTTCCCCTGGTGGACTGGCTTCGGAAGAACGCACCGTTGTTTCAGCAGGCCTTCGAGACGGTACGGCAACGCCGCGGCAAGACGATCTTGCACGAGAACCTGTCTGTCGCCCAAATCCGAGACCTGAGCTTGAAAGTGGCCCTGCAAAGGGCACTGGGCAGCCGCCTCGTGCCGCTGGGCGAAGAGTTCGTCGCTTTTCCTACCGAGGCGGTTGCCGAGGTCAAACGCCTCGTGATCCAAATGGGACACGTCATCAAGGAGGTGCCCCCATCGTGAACCTTGAGTCAATCGACGTTGCCCCTCTGGACGTTGCCACGAATTTGCCGGACCTGCGGCGAGACCTTCACGTCTTTGTCGAGTACGTCCGCACCCGAGAAGTGAAACGCTCGCACCGGGGAAACCTGTTGAGCAAGTCCGATGCGAAACGACTTGTCAAGCTCATGTCGGACTCGGAAGCAGCGCAGGAAGTGGAAAGAGATGGCTTTTCGGATTGGATCAACTACGTCGATGAGGTTGCCCTGAAGCTCGGTTTTGTCCACTACGATACCAAGGGCCATTACGCGGGATACAGCAGCCAGGAGCCCTCGTTTCCAGACAATTACATCAAGTTCAAGGAGAAGCCCTACGAGCAGTTCCTCGCGGCGAAGGCCGCGAAGCAAGAAACGACGCTCCTGAATTTGCTGGCCCTCCAGGGACAGGGTTCGAACAGTGAGTTCTATGGCCAGAGCGTGCTGGGGCGTTTGCAGGGATTCAGCATTCGGGGATCGGCGGTCGGCGTCATGCCCTCCCTTGATTTCCCCACGGTCCGCCACTTCCTGCTGCGGCTGCTGGCCGAGTGCCCCAGCGGCCAGTGGCTGAGTACAGCTTCGCTGGTCGAACATCTCAAAAAACACCATCGTTATTTTCTCATTCCCGCAAAACCACGGTTCAAGGACGAGTACGATGCCAGGTACGGCCGCTATGGCAACTTCCACGAGAGCAAGGAGTGGTGGGGGTACGAGATCGACATCCAGGAGAGCGATCCTGACGGGTTCGAGCGGGTCGAGGGCCGATATGTCGAACGGTTCCTGGAGGGCATTCCGCTACTGCTCCGCTATGTGGACGTGGCGTATGAGCCGAACCCCTCGAAGGCCATTTATCCCTCACGGGGCGTTCTGAAGGCATTCTGTGTCAGGGATGGGTTGCGTCGTGCTCTTGAGGGCCGCATCGCCGAACCGCGGGTCACCGTGACAGCCAACTTCGATGTCCATGTCATTGCAGAAATGTACCCGGCGGGCATCCTCGCCCAGCTTGCGCCGCTGTGCGAAATGGTGTCGCAAGGCGCATCCATTGTCTTGAAGCTGACAAAACAGAAGGTCGCGGCGGCCCGGGCCGTTTCACCCAACCTGGACGCAACCGGCTTGTTGCGGTCGCTGGTCGGCGGCGAGTTGCCCGCAAACATTGTCCACGAACTCTCCGCCTGGTCGGAGCACGGTGAGAAATTCACGTTGCATCTGAACTGTTCCGTGCTGGAAACGGACGAGGACGAGCCGGCGGCCGATCCGTTCACGGTCGAGCGGGTTGCCGCGGGTATCCGCCTGGTCCGCTCCCCCGACAAGCTGTTCAAGGAACTGGAACGGCGCGAACTCATACCGGTGAGGGTCAAGCATGGCGACGCAGCATTCGTCGCCCTACCGCAAAGCGCGCGGACCCGTTTTCCGAAAGGATCGGCTGGCCGGGAGAAGCCGAATACGCCGAAACCACGCGCGACGTTGACACGCATTACGCGAGTGCAACTGATTTGTCCGGATCGGGGGTTGCTAGAGAAGCTCCACAGCTTGCTCCTGGAGTGCCAGTGTCCCGCTGAGATCGATCGCCCGAACCTGACCCTGACCTACCCCAAACAGCACGAGTCTGCGGCGGCCAACGCGATCAAGCGATTGAAGACCGAGTATCAGCTTGAGATCAACGATATTTCTTCCTGATGGGAAAGCAGGACGCGATCTAATCTCGCTCGACGAAGTGTCGGTGTGTCGGACCCCGCGCAAAGCTGACGGAACCGCCTGGACATCGGGGATCTCTAGCCCGAAATCGCCGCTCTGGCTAACGTGCTCCCACATGCAGCTATTTCTTCTCGATTTCCTGCCGCAACCTCATGATCTCACATTCGGCCAGGTGGAGGGCATGGCCGAGCGAGATGAGCCTCGACTCCGGCGAACCGAACTCGTGTTGGGCAATCGGCTCCAGGCGAACACGCTCGTAAAGCAGGTGGGAGAGCTTTCTCCACTCGCTCATCAGAGCCGAGTAGACTTGGACCTCCACGGCATATCCGGACCTGAAGCGGAAGAGCCCGTGATAGGCGAAGTAGCCCGACGCCATCTTCATTTCAGGCTCAAACGAGGTCGCCTCGATGCGCTTGCCGTACTCCTCTCTCACCTGCTCGTCGTACAGCAACCTCGGCAGGTCGTTCATGCGGCGGGCCAGGAACTGGGCGCCGTCCAGCGTCTCCGTGCGAACGTCTGTTCGGATCAGGTCGGTAATCGACTCCAAGAGATTCCCCAGGTGGACCGTCGGCCCCCTGTCCTCGGCCTTCCGCCACATCTTGTTCACGATCGACTGAACGGACTTGAACAGGGCGTCGTAACGGGGCGAGGGCGCCCCACTCGGGTCGGTGCGGAGTGCCTCCGACAGGGGCGTCTGGTAGGTGACATCCTGGCCGCGCGAGTGCTTGTACTCGTTCCTCGTGTACGTGAACATATAGGTGAGCAACTGGTGCAGGAACTCCAAATCGGGGCGGACCCTCGCCGCCATGTCGGCACGAAGCCATTCCAGCCGGTCCAGGAGAGAGCTGTCTCCCGCGATGGCTGCCTCGTGCCATCTGAGATACTCTTCTCTGCTGTAGGGGGTTGGCTTCATGGCCTGCCTTCCTCCGTGGCCCCCAGGTGGGTCACACCCGACTGGTATCGAGGAGGTCGTAAGATCTTGCCATCTGCTCGGCAACGCTCTTGACCTCGACGCTGCAGAAGCTCGACTGGAAGGCATCGTAAAGAAGGCGTGCGCGTTTCTCGTTAACGTCGAAGCCAGTCAAGGTGTTGTAGAGCCCGGCCAGCCCAGAGACGACCATGATCTCCTGGCCAGCCCACCGCCCCCCACAGTTTTTCTCGAACCACATCTGCTCATGCTGGAGCATCCGGGCGAGTTGCTCGAGTCGGCTGGCCTCGGGCCTGCTCCAGATCTCTCGCCAGCGCTCGGCCGCCAGCCGATAGTAGTCGATGACCTCAACGTGGCCATGAACCAGCATTTCGACGCTGTAGTGCATCGGACCTCCCCTTTCGTTGATGCGGGACTCCCTCCCGGAGTTCCCCTTCATTCTAGCCAGTCGGCTCGACCTCTGCCTCCCGAACACCGACGCCAGGGCGGGTGAGATCCCTCTGGTGCGCGCATATTGAGGGCTTTTTGGGTAGTCGGATAGCCCGAACAGAGGGGAGTTCAACTCCCACCGCCTTGCCCCGACCGGGGAATACGGGAAATCCCAGTGGAAACTCAGCCGAGTGCGACCCACCGGGGTGGCCGGGGTTGAGTCCTCGAAACCCTGGTAAGCTGGCCCAAAGTGACCCCCCTGCTCTGCGATAGCCAGGATCAATCTCCCGCTGAGTCGATTGCTTTGCTGCGGAAAACGGTTCGAGTGACTGGGTTGATTGATGATGGGGTGGCCTCACAAGCGGAGTTGCCAAACCCTAACAGAGGCCTCGTGTACAAGGGTTCCTCAGCGGCTGGTCTTGCTGGGAATCGAACGTGTGACGCTGCTGACCGGGGTTTCGAGGACTCAACCCCGGCCACCCTGCAGCCCCGACTGAATTGTAACAGCAAAGCCCGCCAACGGTTGCGAAAGCCGCTTTTGACGGACATTCGAAATTTTGTACGGATGTTTCGCTCTTAGCCGACTTGACATCGCTCGAGGCTCGCGACCATTCAAGGGAAGCCGCTCAAACAATTACCCCCAACAAACTCGGACCCTCGAAAAGCCTGTTAGCAAAGCCTCAGCTGCCAAACAGTTGCGGCTCCATGCGTTTCTCGGCAAGGCCCGCTCGATGTCTTGATGAAGAGCCGACAGATCAATAAACTATTCAGGTATTGTGAGCTCTTCCTGGCGGTCTACTATGCCTATCCGACACGACGGCCCGGTGACTAGTGGAACCCGTGCCAATCTTATTGCCGGGCTTAGGTCCGCGCCGATGTCCGAGTCCGCCGTCGATTCGATCTTGGCTCAAGCCGGACGATTCACGGAAGTGATTGCCGATTCGTATGAGAGAGAGATTGCTGCGGGGGAGGTCGGCATCGGAGGGACGGGGAAAGCGTCTGAGGAACCAATCCTCGCGGCGCGATCTCCGACGTCCTTGCTATATGGGCGCGTCCAAAGCGGTAAAACCGCCGCCATGGTTCTTACGGCGGCGCTTGCATTCGACAACGGTTTTCGAATTGTAATGGTTCTTACGGCCGACAACGTTGAACTCGTCCGCCAAACCTCCGATCGCTTCAGAGATCTCGATGGCCCCCGGGTTCTTTCAACCGGAGAACTAACCGAGTGGGCCGCTGCGGAAGACGAACTCGTTGACGATGTAGCTAGATGTGGGCTCGTTTTCGTATGTGCAAAGAACGCCGTTCGCCTTCCACAAGTCTTGAGATTCTTGCAGCGGATTAATGCAGCGGCCTATCCGAGCATTATATTTGACGATGAGGCTGACGCCGCGACGCCGGACACTACGCTGCAGGCACGAACGTCCGGCAGGGCCAACGCGCCTGCGTACGCGAGCACGATAAATCGCCGCATAATCGAGAACACGCGTCCCGGTGAGGAAGGTGAGTCCGCGCAAGAGATACTGACCCATCGCATGTATGTTCAGGTCACGGCCACACCATACGTTCTCTTTCTGCAGCGATCCTCATCACCTCTTCACCCGACAGCAACCTGCCTGCTGGACCCGGGAACGGGATACTGCGGCGGGGACCGCTTTTTCGGTCAGTTCGATCCCGACGCGGCACAAGGACTTCAGCCGCCATTGGTGTTGGTTCCGGACCGCGAGTATACATTGTTGAATCGACGACCTGTTCCACCTGCGCTCGCCGCCTCGGTCGAGTTTTTGCTCGTGGCAGCTGCAACTCTAGCGCAAACGCGACCTTGGCCAAGGGGCGGGTATAAGCATTTGTCCCACACCAGCCCCAGAGTAGCTCAGCATGAGTTGATCGCGGACCATATTGAGCGTCACCTCGGGATGTTGCGGACAGAGTTGCGGGATGACCCGACTGCGGCCTACGCGCGGTTTGGCAGTGCATACGCAGAACTTCAGCGATCGTTACCCGCCGCTCCGCCGCTCACCGAGTTGATGCAAATGATCACGGCATCGGCCCGCCAAGCACAAGTTTTCAGGATTAATGCGGGAACGGATAGTCCTGCGTATGGCCCCCGCGTGAATTTTCTAGTCGGCGGCAATATTCTTGGGCGCGGGCTCACTATTGATGACTTACTGGTGACATATTACTTGCGTCAGGCGCAAGTATCACAAATGGACACGGTGTTACAACATGCCAGAATGTATGGCTATCGCGACGCGCTCATGCCGTACACCCGCGTTTACCTCCCGCGGCAGCTCGCGATCCTTTTCAAAGATATCCACGACTCTGAGCAAACGCTGCGGGGAATTTACCAGCGACGGCAGTCGGGTGAAGTTGTGCCCATTCAAATCGCGCGGCGATCTCGCGCCACCCGCCCCGGCGCTTTGGAAGGTAACGAAAGGGTATACGAGGGGCGCATCGGCCAAGTTTCACCGCACTTCATAATCAACGATCCCGACAGAGTCCGCGAGGTGAGCAGACTCTTGGCGGTTGCAAACGTGCCGCTCACAGCAGAGCGAGACCAGCGGGCGACCACCGTGGACATAGATGTAATTCGCTCCCTTGTAGAGCAATTGGAGGCTAGGCCAGAAGATGCAGGCCGTTGGTCAACCGAGGCCGTGCTGGGCTTGATCGACGTACATGAGGAGGAATACGACGGAGAGGGAATCGTCTACGTGCGTGCTTTCGAGCTGGAGCCCGACGAGGAGCGAACTCGTGGCCGTCTGTCAGGGCCTGAAATTGAGATCATTAGGCAGGCTTCGCCTAATGTTCCGGCCCTCGTTCTGCTCTACTGGAAGCCCACCGAAGATCCGATTCTCTGGTATCCCACGTTAGTTCTGCCGCGGGATATTTCTACTGTAGTTGATGCCAAAATGGCAGTCATAAAACCCCAGGGAATCAAGGGAAGCCCTTGGGTGGCCCGGCAGGAAACGCCTGGGTTCGATCGGATCGGCTACAGTAGAAATATGCCTACCTACGTTTTTTGCCCTTCTTAGGCGATAAGCGGCCCCCCGCCGTCTCGTCAATTTTCTTGAGGTGAGCGAGTATCGATCGTCCAATTGCCTCACCCAACTTCACTGGTACAGCATTTCCGATCAAACGCCCTAAGTTCTGAAAAGCGATCACGTCTCCGCGACGCGAAAATCGGTATCGCTTGGGAAAGGTTTGAAGGATGGCGCCTTCGCGTAACGAGAGTGCTCGATCTTGTTCAGGATGCCCAAACCGGCCGGTCCCGAATTTGAAAAACTGAGTCGTAATTGTTGGGCTTGGTTCGGTCCACTTCATTCGTCCATAAACTGACTTAAAACTTCGCCCCGTTTTCTTCAGATGGCAGCGTGCCACGATCGAAACGTCCCAGTCTCGCCATGTACCGCCGGGTTTTGAGGCGCGGATTCTTGCCAGGTTGATTGAGGACAAACTGGCGGAACAATGCAGCCGATCTCGTTTTGAGCTTTCTCCTGCTTCTATTCGCTCCAAGCCGCCGATCGCCTCCCGAACCGTCTTCGTCGCCGATGTTCCCTTTTGCAGCTTGACCTCGCCGTGAAGTGAAGCGAGAACAACCAAGCGACGCCGAGTCTGGGGGACGCCGAAATCGGCGCATCGCACCCTATGCACACTCACTTTGTAACCAGCCCGACGAAGTGTCTTCAGAAACCTCCTACAGATTGGTTGCGTCGCGAGCTCGATTACATTCTCCATGCTAACGACGTCAGGCTTGACCTCCGAGACCAAATTGCCAAATGCGTCTAAAAGTGACCAACGAGCGTCGCGTTTTTGGCTCAAACCATGACTGTACGAAGAAAATGGTTGGCAGGGAGCACACCCCACGAGAACGCGGTAATCGGCACCTCCGAAGAGCTTGCGGAGCGATTTGGCCGTTAGCGTCGTGACGTCTTGCAGTACGAAGTCAGCGTCATTATTCGCTTCATACGGGTATTGACAGGAGCGGTCTACGTCAACGCCAGCTGCAACTGGAATGCCACCGCGCTGCATCCCGTACGTGAGCCCGCCGACCCCGCAGAATAAGTCCACCGCCGAAATCTTCATGGCCTATCGCTCCCTGCAAAATAATAGTTTATCACTAATTTCAACTGGCGTTGACGGCAATTGCGTCCTACCACCTGATTTGCCCAGGCCTCAGCGACACCGCGGCGGCAGGGTGGCCGGGGTTGAGGCTTCGAAACNNTCAACCCCGGCCACCCTGCCGCCTGATCAACTCACCGCTACGTTGCTCGCGAAACTGAGCTGATCCAAGTCAATGTGACGCTTCTGAACTTCCTCCAACGCGTCCGTCAGATCCTCCGCAATCGCCGTATTCCCTGTCATCTGCGCGATTGCCAGGTCTGTGCTGAGGAAAGTTTCTTTCATGGTCTGGTATGCGGGCACTAAGCGATCCGCACTGAAATCGCCGCGACCCACATACGCGAGGAGAATGAGTGTGTAGAGTTGATCTTCCGGTAGGCTCTTCAACAGCGACTGAATCTGTGCCTCCTCCGAAGGTGGAGGCACCGAATCTTCTCCGGCGAGAATCAGGGGGTAATGCGGATGGCGTTTTGGTAACTCTCGATCCCAGTACGCGCGGGTCATATTGCCAAGGCGGATGACTTCGCGGACGGATTCCGAGAGTTTCATGGCTCCCTCTCCAGTGTGTCGCCAGCCCTACACCTGCAAGATTACCGGTTGGCAACCCCATGCGACAAGGGCACCAAGTCCCTACTTCCCCTCGCTCCCCTGTCCACCCGGTCCATGAGCATCAGGCAGTTGGTGAGAGAAAATCGACAAGTGGGATTGGGTGCCACGGGCGGCTTGTCCGCCCGTGAAGG
>PLDW01000301.1 GCA_003136315.1 Gemmataceae bacterium
CCAGAATTCGCCAGAGTCCAGATGGTGGCAGAAGCGGACTGCGGCAAGGGCGGCTTGGTAGACCAACCATGTGTGGTCCTTGTCGGAGTGGTTGACCTACCCCCCCAGGCCCAGACAACTCGAGTATGTCACCACCGATTACCCAACCCCACTCGAATCGGCAATAGGAAACATGAACAGCCCCAGCCATTGAACCATGCGGCCGCTGGGATCGCTTCATCCCGTCTTGATTCCCCGACATCTCAGCCTATAGTCCGCTTTCTATTCGCACCCACGATTTCTGGTCATGCGGCCCAAGCGAGGCCGATCGGCCGAAGACACCCTGCGCCGTGGCCCACCGGGGCGGTGGTGGGACACGCGAGGTCGGAGGCGACGTGGTCAGGCGTAGGCTGTCAATCCGTCTGGTGGCGTGCGCTGCGGCCCTGGTCGCGAGCCCATTGTCGGCCTTCGCCCAGCCGGCCACCCCGGTGACCGGCCTTCCGTTGACAGATGCCGAGCGCAGCCGCACACTCCCGACCGATGGCCTCATGGATCCGCCTCCTGCGATTCCACCGCGCAGCTCGTATCAACGGCCGATGGATCCCTCAACGGGTACTCCCAACCCGCCCAACCCACTCGATTTGACTCTTCCCGAAGGAACAGTGATCCCACTCCCCAGCAATGGTGGCGGCCGGACTTTTTCGGTCGCGCCACGGTACGGTCGCCTGGGCAACTCCATCAACGAGAAACTCCCCGACGACTCGAAGCGGGCCGTCTATGTTGGGGGAGTGATCATCTTCGTCGGGGGGTCTGGGAAACAACCGGCGACCGAGTTTGCCGCCGACAGCGCGGTGATCTGGCAGACCCCGCCTGACAACACTGCTAACAACAATCCGCCAGGTGCGGTCGCGGTGAGTGACGATCAAAAGGACAAGGTGGAGGTCTTCCTCTCCGGAAATGTGATCATCCGGACGACCTCCACACTCGCGGGCCAAGGGGCCACACAGACACTCCGGGCCGATCAGGTCTACTACGATGTGACCAAAAATCGGGCGATCGCTCTGTCGGCCAATTTGGAGATTAATTCTGGCAAGATTCCGGACGGGGTCTACATCAGCGGAAAGGAGATCCGACGGTTGGGCGAGCTCGATTGGGAGATTCTCAGCGCGTCGACATACTCAAGCAAATTACCTGCCGACCCCGGTCTCAGCGTCGACTCGCCGCGGATCAGTCTCCAGGAGGTGCCGGGTCCGCGGCGAAACGTCTTCGGCTTGCCTTATCACACGTTCGACGGCAAGACGATCGATTCGGGTGACCGTATCATGACCCTCCGCAACGGTGTCACCTGGCTGGGCGGGGTTCCGGTTTTCTACACCCCGTACTACCGCGCTGACGCGAACGAGCCACTCGGCCCTCTCCAGGGCTTTTCGGGTGGGACAGACCGGATCTTCGGGTCTCAGTTCTACACCACCTGGGATATGTACAAGCTGCTGGCCCTCTCGCCCCCGCAAGGCGATACGTGGCGACTCCACCTGGACTACCTGTCCTACCGGGGACCAGCGGCCGGGACAGATTTCACTTACGTCATCCCAAACCACAATCTGCCGGATTTCCCGAGCGCGGTACTCCCGCCCGACGGAAAGGGGTTCATTCGCTTATACGGAATTGACGACCACGGCCCAGATGTAATCGGGGGCAATCGAGGTCCGGAACCGGACCACCCCGAAGACCGGGGCCGGTTCCAGTGGCAGCATCAGCAAGAGATCCTGGAAGGGTTGTACTTTCAGGGCCAGATTGCCTACTTGAGCGACAAGAACTTCCTCGAGCAATATTACAAGAACGAGATGGATACCGGCCCAAACCAGGAGACATTCCTGTATGCGACCTACCAGAGACAGAATCTCTGGGCGAGTGGGTTAGTCATGCCCAAGCTCGGGCGAGACTGGGAGACCCAAACCGAGTGGTTCCCCAAGGTTGATGGGGCTGTGGTCGGCCAATCGCTGGGTGACTACGTCCTTTACAACGCTCGGGGGGACATCTCCTACGCGCAGCTCAGGCCGCCTACAGTCAACCCTGGCGCAGTCCTGCCGACTGAAAAGTACGCGGACACAGGGCGGCTCGACTTCCGACAGGAGCTCAGTGTTCCCTTCGCGCTTGGGCCTGTGAAATTGTCCCCCTACGGGGTTCTCGATCTAACCGACTATACTGCGGATTTCGACGGCACCAATGCAGCCCGGGTCTATGGGGCCGGCGGGCTGCGGGGTAGTGTCCCGCTCTCCCATCTTTACGATGGGGTCACGAGCGAACTTTTTAATGTAAGCGACCTGTACCACAAGGTTGTGATCGGGGCAAATTATTACTATGCTAGAACAAATATTCAGTATTCTCAGCTTCCGCAACTCGATCAACTAAACGACGATAATATCAATAGAACTTATAATAATATTGTCCCATATCAGACTCAGTTTGTAAATGGCCCGGCCGGTGTCGCCCTGGCCACGTCACCGCTGTTCAACTACCAGCAGTACGCAATTCGCCGGTTAGTGGACAACGAGATTGACACTCTTGGCGATGTCGAAGTGATTCAGGGGGATATCCGCCAGCGGCTCCAGACCAAGCGGGGCTACCCAGGGATGGAACACACCGTAGACCTCCTGACCCTGGACGTGTCCGCCTCGTACTTTCCGAATGCCGCCAGGGACAATTATGGAAAGCCATTCGGATTCATCGAGTATAACGGACAGTGGAATCCCGGGGATCGCGTTTCGGTCCTTTCGAGTGGTTGGTTCGACCCCTTCCAGTATGGAGCCAGTTACTGGAACCTGGGGGTATCTGTCGACCGCCCTGACCGGACGAGCTTCTACCTCGGGTACCGTCAGACCGATCCGCTCAATAGTAAAGAGGTGACGGCCTCGATCGGGTATCAATTAAGTCGACGATACTATATGAATATTGGATCAAGCTATGACTTCGGTATCCAATCCGCCCTGAGTAACTCACTGACTCTGACCCGGACCGGCTCCGACTTGACAGTATCCATAGGTTTCACCTACAACGCACTGGTAAACAACTTCGGGTTCCAGTTCTTGATCATCCCGAACATCATCCAGGCACTCTCACCCGGTAAGTTCGGCGGCATCACACCGGGTATGCTGGGCCGGTGATAATCTGCAGACCATGAATGACCCGACACACGAGTTGGTTTTCAGGTTCCCTTGTGACTGTGCCTCGTGATCCTGTTTGAACTGAGGTCGTCATGGCCCCTGACTGGTGGAAGCCAAAAGCGGACGACGGGCCACCGCCAAAAAAATCGGCCCGACGATGGCGTGATAAATTCAAGGAGGCGTTCAGGGGTGTTAAACTTGGTGTCCGTGGTCATTCCAGTTTCAGTGTCCACTTCTTCTTCACTGCACTCGTTGTCGCTGCAGCTCTGGTACTCGGACTAGGCTGGACGGAGTGGTGTCTGATTCTGCTATGCGTTGGAGCAGTGATCACCTCCGAACTCTTCAACAGCGCCATCGAAACCCTCTTCCACGGCTTGGACCCGGAGAGCAAATCGCGTATCCACGGTTGCCTGGATATCGCTGCGGGGGCGGTCTTGGTCGCGAGCCTCACGGCCGCTCTGGTCGGCACCCTTGTCTTCCTCCGCAAACTCTTGATCCTCTTCCACTTCATCCACGAGCCAAATCAGTGGTGATTCACAATGGCCCGCAGATGGCACAGACTTCTACGCAGATCAAAGTTTGATTAAAACAGATCTACTTATATCTAGATTTTATCTGCGTCGAAGTTTGCGTCATCTGCGGGCCATTTCTTCTCGGCCTTCACCCTCCCCACTCGATTCGCTCTACCTGATCGCCCAGGCAGTACCCCGGATCAGAACGTCCACTGAAGTCCGAAGTTGATTCCCTGCGCCCAGAAGTCCGTCGTGTTGAACTGCGGGGCTGGACGAGGAGTACCGCTCAGAACCGCAGGAGGATTCGCGAGGAAGTTCGGGATCCGCGAAGCATCAACATAAGGATCAATCACATTTGCTGGCCGCAGGACGTTGCTCAGGTACAGGAAATTGTACCCGGCAAACACACGTAGGTGGGGCGTGATGTGATAGCCGATGTTGAGCCCGATTTCCGGCATGACTGCAAATCGACTCTGATCGTAATGGCCAATATTCGCTCCGGGTAGGGCAAGTAACCCGCCCTGGTACTGCGCCACCGTACCATTCGCGAACGTCTGGGCCTGTCCGCCAGAGATTTGGGCCGTTTCGAACACAGTTCCAAAGGCGATTGTCCCACGTGCGTTGAGGAACCATCGGCCCTCCCGAATCTCCCCAGTGAGCCCGAGCTGACCCCCCTGGAAGTTGTTCGTTGTCTTGAACAGGTCGGTGGCCGTTGCAAATGGCGCTCGCCCAGCAGCGATGAGCGGGGAAGAGGGGACCAGGGTTCCCGACTCAGTGATCGAGAGTTTCTCATCGAATTCCATGAACCGATAGCCGACGAGCCCATCCAGACGGAAACAGCCATCCCCCAGGAGATACCGACGGTAATTGACTTCCCCTCCCCACAGGGAGTTCCGGAGGTTCACCGCGATCGACCCGAAGGATCGCCCTGGAGCGCCAATCACGTCGGTCAGTGGTCCGACAGGTTGGTTGACGTTGAAAAATGGCCGACCGAGAACCGGGAACTCGATGGAGTTCGCGTTGAACTCGGTCCCGTTACTACCGAGGAAGAACACCCGAGCGTCAATTCCTCGTCGCTCGTCGTCGGAGAACCACCAACCACCACCGAATCTGCCGCCACTGTGGAGGGTCTGGCCAAATGATCCGGCCAGAATCGGGGTCGGTGTGGTCACCGGATCGGTGACACTGGCGGGGATCGGGCCAGTCGCCGCCAGCACAGGGAGTTGTGTACTTTTGGTCCACCACAGGAGATACTCGCCACTAACCCACGCCCGATCCGACCCACAGCCGAGGAGCCGATTCATGGCGGGGAATCGCGGTGGCAGAGTCGACGGCAAGTCACCCGCAAGCGGCGGTACGATGGCTGGTTGCGGGCACTCCCCCACGCAGTCCCCGGGTCCAACGGATGGGAGAACCGGAACGTTTGGCGTGACGATCGGAGCACCCACCACGGCTCCGGGAGTCCCTGGGGTCAGGGTGGGAGATCCACCCGTCGCTGGATCCCGGATCATGGTCACAGTCGGAGTCCCCACCACCATAGGCGGTGTCCCCATTGGTCCCGGACGAGTCACCGATGGCGAGACGGACGGTACCTGGGAGCCCACAGGGTACGGGCCAATACCCGAACCCACCGGGAGACTGAATGGAGCAGGTGGGCTGCCGACCTGACCACGAGCAACGATTGAGGTCTGGATGACCCCAGAGTTAGGGGTGTCGGGTGACGCGATGGGGCGACCCAGGCGAGCAGCGCGAGTGATGGGTGCCGACTGGGGAAGTGGCTCCGAAGCGCGAATGGCCGAGCCAGGAGCATCCTGGGCTGTTGCTGGGCGTACAAATACCCCAAACGCAATCCCCAGCCCGCAAAGCAGAATGCGGCGCATGGTTTGGTCCTCCTGACCCGCCTATCGAACCAGTCTGGGATCCGTGCGGGCATCCTCCCACTCGGACCGCCGGCCGCGATTCATCCGTAGCCGGCCACAACACGTCACGTCTGAGTTAACTTTCGGCCTGAGCAGCACCCTAACCTCGTCCCCCAGCCCACCCTGGAGAGGTGTTTTTACCTCGCCTGCCTCTCCCATCCGCGTTCCCTGCCTTCCGGGCGTCATCCTGAGACCCGGTGCTTTCCACACGACCCGGTTACCAGGCAAAGATGGGCGATCCGGAGAACCGGCAGGAAATGCTGAAGCTGTGGGATCAGCGGAGTCGAAACGATATGCAGAATCCGCATTCACCCGGGCAAACCGGGTCTGGAGGGCACGATGTCAACCCGTCGCAGATGGAAGAAGTTGGTGCCGGCAGCGACTCTGACGGCAGTGAGTTTCACAATGACGGGCCAGGCCGCCTACGGGCTATTCCCACCAATTTGGCCGGTAACTGTACCGCCCACAGTCGTCTCGCCTCCGCCAAGCTCTCCGCCCGTCATCGTCGTGCCGCCGGTTCCGCCGCCGCCGTTCGTGCCACCGCCCCCCCCGATTCTCAGCCCGCCAGTGTCTCCGCCGCCAATATACTCCCCGCCCCCCACGCAGTGTCATACGCCGAACATGGTGCCGGAGCCTTCCAGCCTCGTGGCGGGACTGGCCGGACTGGCGACCGCAGCCGGATGGGCCGCACGGCGGAGAAAGCCGTCCGCCCCTGCAGCGGAATAACAGGAAAGGGAGTACATGAGGTGTTTGGTGGGGCTCATTCAGGTTGGACCACCGAGAACCTGGGGAGTGGAACTCCCGATCCTCGGATCTCGCGAACCACATCAATCGCCCGCCGGAAAGGATAGGCCGCAAGAAGTTGAGAGAGCCGGGCCGTGGTTCTGCTGATCCCGACATAGGTCCGCAACCCTGCGAGTCGACCCAGAGGGAGCCGCGCCTGCTCGGGGTCAAACTCCCAGGGGTGGAAGTAGAGCATCCCGACTGCTGGTGGCACCGCAGTGAAGGTTTGCCGCAGCCCCGCGCGCATGATCGCCAGCGGGAAGAGGCGGAAGTATCCACCCCCAGCGACCGGGAGATTCATCCCACCAATCTGATAAGTCAAAAGCGGGAGTTCGACAATCTCCCGCTCCCGACCGATGGCCAGAAAAGGCCCTCGCGGAGCGTCCGGAATCCCATACCGGTCGTGCCGAACGGGGAAGACGGAAGTATCATACTCGAAACCACATTCGGCCAGCACGTCAACCGCCCAGCCGGTCACCCGAACCAAGCTAAATGTGGGAGCACGGAACCCGTAGACACGGCTTCCGATTGCCTGTTCGAGGGCGTCCTTGCTTTTGACCAGGTCTTCGCGAAATCCGGTTGGATCGAAGCGATGGATGCGACGGTGATCCCAACTGTGTGAACCAATCTCGTGCCCGGCATCGTGGATCGTCCGGACAAGCGCGAGATGCGTGTGTGCGATCTCGCCGACAACGTAAAACGTTGCGCTCACCCCTGCCGTCGCCAGCTGTTCGAGGAGTCGGTGCGTCGTCGCTTCCATCCGGCGGCCATACTCCTCCTTCACGTTTGAGGGAACATCCAACCCCGCTGCCGCCTCGATCCGGTGGTGTTCTTCGACATCGAAACTGACGATAAAAGACGCAGGTCGCGATGGAATATGTGTCGCCACGTGCTCGTATCCTGGGCCGGTTAGACGGGCCTACTTCGGGGGAAGTGTAGGACAAAATCACCCTTGGGCCTGGTTTCAGGACTGGGTGCGTGTTAACTTTTCACAACAGAGATGTTACGTAGTCGATTCATGCTCTGGCATACCGGTTCATGGAGGGCGGATGATCCGAACCAAGAGGTCGTCCGCAACAGCTTATTTTCGTGGAGGTTAGAGTCAGGAAAATTCATGCGACCCGCATATCCTGATTTGGCACCTCCCTTGCTGAGTAGGCTTTCGGAACACGCTGGAATCGAGTTGACAGAGGGAGTGCTGACTCGCTTTGCTAACTCTGGAGCCTGTGGGCCTCCCCACTTCGCGAGCTGACCTGACCGAGCCCCTTACTCGGCCAGGTGGATGGTCTAAGTCCACTGGGACCAACTGTCTTCGGCTCGCGACCTGAAGTCGAGACTGGCAAATAGGCCTGGCTTGACGGCTGGTCGGGGTGTATAACCGAACATTACCAAACCGAGTCGAGGAGCTTTCCCGTCATGGCCCTCCGAAAATTGCGATGGTTGTCAGCCGGCCTGCTGACGGTCATCGCTCTCATTGCCGCACCAGCCCGTTCTGAAGCGGGGACCGAGATCCTGATTCAGGAACTCAACTCCAGCGGCACTGCCGTCGGCCCGCAGCAGATCTTCAACGGCCTGACGTCGGTCTCCACTGCCACCCCTGACTTCAGTGTGGTTCAGGTGACGGTCAACCCGTCATCCTTAATCGGGTCGCTGACCACCAGCGTGACAGCACAAACCGCTACGAACTTCTCCGGGGACAATTATTACCAGCTCCAGATCATCGTGATGAGCGACGGGTTCACAAACCCATTTCCAGGCGGTGCCGGTAACGTGACCAACAGCGCCGGGGCCTCGACGGCTTTCCAGGATTCATCGGGAAACTCGCTCGGAAACAACATCGTCACGAACCAGACCCAGTTATTCACATCAATCGGAGGTACGGCCCTCGGGCCAGCGACCCCGATCGCGACCGATATTCTCCCGGTCCCGACAAGCCCGCCGACCCGGATCACCAACAACATCATCCCCGGTATCCCGGGGACGTACGCGATTGAATCGACAATCACCATCATGGCTCAGCCGACGAATGGTGAGACGATTGCGGCCGGGTCCACGCTGGGTGACACCGCTGGCTCGACTGTCCTCCCTGCTGCGGTTGTGCCAGCCCCCGCGAGCGTGCTGTTGGGCTTGGCCGCTCTCCCGGTTTTCGGGCTTCGCCGAATCCTCCGCCGCAAAACGGTGGCCTGAGTTGGGATGTGATCGCCGCCGGGAAGCGTTTTGTTCCCGGCCAACTTGTGCTAGGGTAAACGGGGGCAAACTGCCCCCGTTTTTCGTTTTCCTCGACTCCGCGTCACAGAGGGGGTCATCGTGCGACGTGTCCTGAGCTGGAAACGGCTGTCGATCGTACTCATGGTTCTGCTCACCATCTCCGCCGCGACCTATGGGGTCCACACGGTCCAGATTCGGCGTCAGTCAGCAGTCCTGAAAGATCGCGCGGCCCAGTTGGAGAAGGATCCGCAGCGAGTCGAGGAGGCGATCGCACTCTACGAGCAATATCTCAAGTTCAAAAAAACGGACGAGGAAGCGTTTAGCCGATATGCGGCACTTCATTTGGGCCAGGCCAAGGAGGACTCGAAGAAAACCGAAGACGCCGTGAAGGCGACGGAAGCGTTCCTCCGACAATTTCCGAGCCACCCCCAGGAACGGCGGGCCTTGGTCGATCTCCACATCAAGCTTGGCCATTTGGCGTTGGCCAAGCAACATATCTCCATGCTCTTCAGTACTCCGAATGCAAATGCCGAGAACGACCCCGACCTGCATGACAAAGCGGCAACGTGCGAAATGGGCCTCGGGGAGTTCGCGAAAGCGATCGAGCATTTGAATACGGCCATCGAGACCAAGAAAGCCCCCCCCCGTATCTTTGAACGCATTCTGGGGATGTTAAACAGTAACAAGTCGTTTTCGGATGAACGTTACACGGTGGCGAAGTATCTCCAAATCCTTCTCGACGAGGAGCCGTACAAATCGGACGTTGAAGCCCGAATTGTGGCCGCGCGGTTCATGCTCGTGCGGGGGGAAATCAAGAACGCGCGGAAGAATATCACCGATGCGCTGACCCTGATGCCTGGCGGGGCGACCAGCGCCGATGTCCTGATCGCTGCGGCCGAGTTGGAGCGGGTCGAGATCAAGGGACCGGAGACGTACGAACCACAGCTCAAAAAGATGCAAGGGCATCTGGAGAAAGCATTCGCAGCTCACCCACGCGATGTGCGGGTCGGGTTGCTGCTCTCGGATGTACTCAGAGACCTGGGCGATCGGACCAAGGCAATCACGATCCTTCGCACCTCAGCCGAAGCACTCGGCGACCTGAACGATCAGTTCACTCTGGTGATCGACCGGCTTCTCGACATGGGCGAACAGGAGTTATCTGCCGCCTTGATCGCTCGCATCGCTGCCTCCGATGTCGACAAGGGCCGAATCGTGAAATACTTCAACGGTCGGATGGCTCTCCTCAAAAGCGACTGGCATCAGGCCCAAGTGTTACTGAATGAGGTCGCCCCGTTCCTGGCCCGGGTACCCGAGTTCCACAAGAAAGCGATGGTTGGGCTCAGTTACTGCTATGAAGTTTATCAGAATCCTGACAAGCAACTGGAATGCTCCGTCGCTGCACTCAAGGACGACTCGCGTTTTCTCCCTGCGATGATCGGGGAGGCCGAGGCCCTCTTTCGCCTCGGCCGGGTCCGAGAAGCCTTACCACGCTACAAGATCATCGTCAGTGCCTACAAGCTCGAGGTATACAGGTCGAGATTGGCCCGTCTGGAGCTCCGGGCGGTCCTACTCCAGCCACCCCCCAGCCGGAATTGGGAGGCTTTCGAGGAGAGCCTCGGACCTCCCGAGAGACGGACGGCCGAACTCCACATCATGCACGCCGAATCGCTTGCCGGCCGCGGCCAACCTGAGAAGGCCACTGCCATTCTTGCCGAGGTCGTTCAGAAAGATCCCAAGAACATCCCGGCCTGGGTCGCCCTGGGTCGGATGCAGGGGCAGGGGCGGCCGGATCTGGCACTTTCCAGGCTCGATCAAGCCGAGAAATCGGCCGGGGATTCCGTCGACCTGCGGCTTGCCCGAGCGCTCATGTTTGCGAGCCGCACGAAGAAGCCGGCTCCCGACGAGATCCGCGCGCTGGCGAGTGGTGCAGGGAAGTTCGACAAGGCAGAACAAGGGCGGCTTTGGCGAGGTCTCGGTGAGACCGCCTCACGGGCAGCCCACGCCGTTCCACCAGCCGATGCGGGTCCGATGTGGGGGCTGGCCATTGAGTGTTTCCAGATGGCTGCAGGACTGGACCGAAACGACCTGATCGCCCGCGCTGTGCTGGTCGATGTCGGGCTGTCGGCCGGACGAAAGGATGTGATCGATGCGGCCCTCGCAGGGATTGCCGAGGTTGAAGGTCCACGGGGACCAATCGGTTCCCTCGGCCAGGTCGTCGTCCGCCTTCCCGATGTGCGGAAGAATGAGGACAAAGCGACCCGGGCCGCGGAGATTCGAGAACTGCGGGATCTGGCAGGGGTGGCCAAGGCAGGGCGGCCAGGGTGGAGCCGGGTCTACGTCGCCCTGGCCCGACTGGACGAACTGGAGGGGCTCAATGACGCTGCGCTGGCCAATTACCTGGAGGCGATTGCCAAGGGCGAGAAGGAGGAGTTCGTCATTCGCCGGGCCGTTGAACTCCATCGAGACCGCAAGCAAGACGACCAGGCCGCCGCGCTGCTGAACTCCCTCCACGCCGAGGTTCCCTTGCCCGAAGACCTGGAGAGGTTCCGGGCCATCAAGGATCTCCTCTCCCGGGACATCCCCAAGGGCGAGCGGCCAACGATCGAGCGGGTTGCACCAGGGGACTCTCGGGACTGGCGAATACTCCTCCTTCGCGGCGCTCTGCTCGCTGCGATCGAAGAAGACGCGGATGCCCAGAAGGCCTTCGAGAAATCCGTCGAGTTTGGCCCTCACGTTGCGGAAACATGGGGCGCAATGGTCGCCCATCTGGTGCGAATTGGCCAGACCGATCGAGCCAAAAAAGCGGTCAGCCAGGCTGAAGCCTGGCTCAAAACGCACCCTGACCAGACTGATGCAGCGAAGGCCGAGTTGATCCTAGCCCAGGCCACATCCTATGAGTTGATCGGAGACATCGAGACAGCCGAGGCTCGATACCGGGAGGCAGCCCGTGTCGGCCATGCGGAACTGAACCCCAACCGGCAACTCGTCCTGTTCCTCCAGCGGTCAGGGAGGAAAATGGAGGCGGACCGCCTGTTGGGCGCTCTCGCCGACTCCCCCGGCCAGGATCTGGCCCGCTGGGCTCGTCGGCATCTCGCCATCACCATGACGGCCTTCTCGGATGCCTACACCCAGCGTGCAACCGCCCTCCGCTTGATCGATCAGAACCTTGCCAGCGGCCCCAAGGACCAGGAAGACATCAAGGCCCGGGCGATCGTCTTGACGGTCGATCCGGTGACCCGCGAGGAGGGGCAGAAGACGCTCCGAGATTTCTCCAAGTGGGGGGAGTTGACCCCAGACGAATACTTCCTGCTGGGGCGGCTCTATTTCGATCAGGGGAAGGTGTATGATTCGGTCGAGTATTATGAGAAGGCCGCCCGCACCCGCGCGGGGCTGACCTCTGAGCACCTCTCCCGCCTGGTCCAGATTTACCTGGGTATCAACAAACTCGACCTGGCCCGATCCACGCTCGAGCGCCTCAAAGCATTCGCTCCCCGCACCTGGGAGCCGATCCGTGAGGAGGCCCGGATTCTACGACGAGAAGCTGCCATCGCCGAGAAATCTGGCGACAAGGAACGTGCCGACAAGCTGACCGAACAGGCCAAGACTCTGATCCTGACGTTCCCCGGGAGTCAGGAGGAATCTTTTATTCGGAGCCGGACCGGACCACTCCTGAGCGAACTGGGGTATCCAGCCGAGGTCGAGAAACTTTACACCCGGATCATGAATGAGTCGAAAGAGTCTGCCTCACACCTTCCCCTGGCGACTTTCTTGATCAACCAGAAGCGGTCTGAGGAAGCGATTGCCCTGGCCCGGAAATTCGAGGCCCGACCAGGGGTATCGCCTGCGACAACAGGACAGATTTTGACCAGTGCCGTTCGGGTGAAGCCGGCCAACGGAGCGACCGCTCGTGAGGTCGCCACCTGGCTCGACGCTGAGCTTCGTAAGCCCCACCAGGCCTGGGAAGAGATCTCACTGCTCGGCTCCAAAGCACAACTTTTGGACGCGATGGGGCAGTTTGACGAAGCCAAGTACGACGAGGCGATTGCCGTTTACGAGGAGGCCATCCGACGCGTGAAAACCGCCTCGGAGGCAGATGTCCGCCGTGTTGGAGCCGACTACACACTCGTCAACAACATGTGCATGCTCCTGGTTCTCCGTCGGCCCAACCAGGCCGATCGGGCAATCCAACTGATGACCGATCGGATTGGGATCCGTGGCCCGTTCCCAGCGTTCCTCGACACCCGGGCCGTCGCCTACCTAATCAAAGGTGGGAAGACGGAGGAGGCGGCCAACGACCTGAAGCTTGCCCTGATCCAGCACGAAAGGCCAGACTACCTCTTCCACCTGGCATGGGCGTATGACAACACGCCGGATAAACGGGTATTGGCTGGGCCACAGTTGGAGAAGGCCCGGCAACTCGGCCTGACCCTCGCGGATCTCCACCCCCTCGAAGCTCGGAAGTTCAACGAACTGTATAAGTCGAAGTGATCAAGACACCACTGGCCCTTTGAGGCCGAATTTCTTGCGGGTGGCAACGCCGATTCACCTTGTAGGCCGTCGATTTCGAAATGACCATTCGTTACGCTGAGCTTGCGCGGCGACATCCAGACCGTAGCCGCACCCTGAAAGGTGCGGCTCATCAACCCGTCATTCTCACTTGGACGCAGTACTAGTCCACTTTTTTCACTCGCTTGTACACGAGCATCTTCAGGCCGTTCTCCGCAGTCGACTTGAACTCAGTCGGCCAATCGTCGCCATAATCTCCGAAACAATCGGTGAACGTGTCTCCGTCTATCTTATAGATCGCTTTATGGAAACGTCTATCATCCTCAGCTCCGATGTATTCATATGTGATCCGCTTGGCAGTCTTCGTCGGATCGATTGCCGTGACTTTGCCAGGAAGGCTTTTCCCACCGGCCCATTCAAAGCCACCATTCTTGAAGGTCAGAATCTTCTCCACCGGATTATCCGCATCGATCAGTTCGACACCGGCGACCTTGTACGAGGTCACCTTCCAGGTGCCATTGAGTTTGGCCAGATCCTCTTTCGCAGGGTCTTTCTTGTCCTCCGGCACCGGAGCGGCGGACACAGAAAACGCCACAAGCGCGAACAACGCAACTGCCGTCAGTCGGATCATGTTCGTTCCTCCAAGTAGCTCGGTGAACCTCCGGCGATCCTACCCAATCTTCCAGCCCACTGCAGCACTCTCGCACGACCCTTTTCTCGGTGTGTTTGACTTCACTCGTGACCGCGAGTACTCTAAATCTGCCTACCCCGCCAGCCTGCCGACCGCCGGAGCCCTTCTCAATGCCTCTTACTCAGGCCCCTTGCCTCGGCCCTAACCGCCGGGATCTTCTGCGTTTCGGTTCTGTCGCGGTTGCCTCTGCTGCACTCGGATCGAGTGTCTTTTCTCGCGCCAGAGCCGCCACTCCCGAGGCCGGGCACACCTCGAATGACCCTGCGGTCATTTTTGTCTGGCTCCCTGGAGGCCCCCCGCACCAGGACACGTTCGACCTGAAGCCGGATGCTCCAGCCGAGTATCGCGGAGCGTACAAACCGATCCAGACGAATGTCTCCGGGATCGAGATCTGTGAACACCTGCCTCGACTCGCCGGGGTGGCCGACAAATTCGCCCTCATCCGCTCCATCTCACATACTTTTGCCGATCACGGTGGGGGGCACAAGCGATTCTTGACTGGCCGCGATCCGCTTCAGCCTGCCGGTTTCGTGAACGATACTCCGATGGTTGGCTCAATGGCGGCGGAGGTTCTGAAGGACCGACGGGCGGCTGTCCCCAATTACATCTGCGGCGTGGACGGGGGTCGGCAGGGGATCGACGTCTTCAGCTTTGGGTCGGCCTACCTTGGGCCACAGACCCACCCGTACATGGTGGTCGGAGACCCTTCCGAAGCGGCCTTCGAGGTGAAAAACCTGTCGCCTGTGGCTGGGACCGCCGAGAAACTCCCGGACAGGCTCGCCCTTCTCAATCGCCTCGACAGGCCACTGGCTGGGTCCGAGGCTTCGGGACTGGGGATGGATGCCATCCGCCAGCGGGCGGTCGGACTCCTCACGACCGACACCGCACGGGGGGCTTTCGACCTCGCCAAGGAGTCCGTGAAGGTTCGGGAACGGTATGGGATTCACCGCTACGGGCAGCGAGCGCTGATGGCGCGGCGGTTGATCGAACACGGGGCAAACTGGGTGACGATGGTGATGGAGAACGCCACTCCGCCGGGTGCCACAATGAAACCGAATCACACCTACAACTGGGACTCGCACGCGGTCAACTGTCACATCTTCGAGGACACCCAGTTTAAGCTTGGGTTTCTCGATCAGGCGATTTCCGCGCTGATTGAGGATCTCTACTCCCGCGGCCTGAATCGCCGCGTGCTTTTGGTGGTCACGGGTGAGTTCGGCCGGACACCGCGAATCGAGTACGACAAGAAGACGGGCCGTCCCGGGCGTGATCACTGGCCCCAGGCGATGAGTATCCTGGTCAGCGGTGCATGCAAAACCGGTCAGGTTGTGGGGAGCACCACCGCCAGGGCTGAAGTTCCGAAAGACCGGCCGTTAACGCCGAACGATTTGTGGGCGACAGTGTTTCAGCATCTCAATATCGACTACAACCGGACATCGTTCCTGGACGGCACTGGCCGCCCAATGCCGTTGCTACCGTATGGCGATGTCATCGGAGAGCTGACGTGACGGAGGGAAAACGGCCCGCAGATGCCGCAGACTTCGACGCAGATGAAATCAGATAAAACAAGATTCAGCGATCATGACAGGATGAACGCGGCCTTCGATACAGACTCTTCATCATGTCATCTTCTTATCTGATTTTATCTGCGTCGAAGTCTGCGGCATCTGCGGGCCATTCTGCGTTCGTTGCAGCGGGTCACGCATGACCGAGGACGGGGTGTGGGCGATACGGCTCTTCAAGCGACTTGAGTTCACTCGGCTCCAATTTCAGTCCGACGGCTGAAATGGCATCGTCGAGGTGGTGAGGCTTCGACGCCCCGATGATTGGGGCAGTCATGCCTGGTTGGTGCAGAAGCCACGCGAGGGCAACCTGTGCGTTCGGGACGCCGCGTTTCTTGGCCACTTCCGTGACCCGATCCACCACAGCGAAATCAGCGTCTTGGTAGTAGAGCGAATGTGCGAAATCGTCCGTCTTCGCCCGGCTGGTGTCACCGTGGTCGCCAGGACGGCGGTTGCCGGTCAGGAACCCGCGCGCCAGTGGACTCCAGGGGAGTAGTCCCAGCCCCTCATCCCGGCAGAGCGGATTCACCTCTCGCTCCTCCTCGCGGTAGACGAGATTGTAGTGGTTCTGCATGGTCACGAACCGGGCCAGACCGAGCCGGTCCGAGGTGTAGAGCATCTTCGCCAACTGCCACGCGAACATGCTCGATGCGCCAAGGTGAAGCACCTTCCCAGCCTGGACCACAGCGTCGAGCGCTGTGAGTGTCTCCTCGATTGGCGTCGTCGAGTCGAAACGGTGAATCTGGTACAGGTCCACGTAGTCCAGTTGGAGCCGCTTCAGGCTGGCATCGATACTGTGTCGGATGTGCTTGGCGCAGAGTCCTCGCTCGTTGGGTGTCTTTCCAGTCGGGTGGAACACCTTGGTGGCGATCACCACCTGGTCTCGCGGGATCGCCAATTCGCGGAGGGCTCGCCCGAGAACCTCTTCGCTTGCCCCATTCGAGTACATGTCGGCGGTGTCGAAGAAGTTGATCCCCGCCTCCCACGCACGCCGGAAGAACGGTCGGCTGGCATCGTCATTCAAAACCCACGCCCGCCACTGGCTACTCCCGTAGGTCATGCAGCCAAGACAGATTCGTGAAACCTTGATGCCGGTCCGACCGAGATTGACGTACTCCACGTGACACTCCGGGAACGAGAAGGGAGCTGTGATGGTCGAGTGGGCCATGCCTGAGCCGGTCCCGTGGAACGGGATTGCGCTGCGAAGCCGGGCCGCCACGGAGGGCGGCCCCTACAGATCAAACCGGGCCGCCACGGAGGGCGACCGTTACAAATCGCGATGTAGGGGCCGCCCTCCGTGGCGGCCCGGCTTCGCACAAACACAAGGCTTGACCTGGCACCAACCCGCCCTGCCGCCCAATCGATGACCACCGCCCGAGAAGGGCGACCACCCCCAATCAGCCGACCGGCGACGGGTTCCGCTCCTTGAACCCGCGCTGGTGCCAGTAGGGGTAGGGAAGGGTGACCGCACTGGCCTCGTCCAACCTGGCGACCTGGGCGGGCGTCAAGCTCCAACCGACCGCAGCGAGGTTGTCCCGGAGTTGCTGCTCGTCGCGTGCCCCGATGATGACGGAGGAGACTGTGGGCCGCTGAAGGAGCCAGTTCAACGCGATTTGCGGCACGGTCTTGCCAGTCTCCTTTGCCACGACGTCGATCGCATCCACGACCTTGTACACGAACTCGTTGGCAACCGGCGGCCCCATCTCGTTGCTGAGTTGGCTGTTCAGTCGGCTGGTTTTCGGAAGTGGCTGACCCCGACGGACCTTTCCGGTTAGCCGACCCCAGCCCAGCGGGCTCCACACCACGGCCCCGACACCCTGATCCAGGCCAAGCGGCATCAATTCCCACTCGTAATCGCGGCCAATAAGCGAGTAGTAAGCCTGGTGAGCCACGTAGCGGGACCAGCCGTACTTCTGCGACACGTCGAGCGATTTCATCAAATGCCAGCCAGAGAAGTTCGAGCACCCGATGTACCGGACCTTCCCGGCCTTCACCAGATCGTCGAGTGCCGAGAGCGTCTCCTCGACCGGCGTCGTGGCGTCGAACCCGTGCATCTGGTAGAGGTCGATGTAGTCCGTCCCGAGCCGTTTCAGGGCCGCCTCGCACGACCGAATCAGATGGAACCGAGAAGATCCAACGTCATTGGGGCCGTCCCCAAACCGGAATGTGGCTTTGGTCGAGATGAGAACCTTGTCCCGCCGGCCCTTGATCGCCTGGCCGAGCACGTCTTCCGCGAGGCCGTTCGAGTAGATGTCGGCCGAGTCGAACATCGTGAGCCCGGCGTCCAGGCACACGTCGATGAGCCAGGCAGCCCCGCTCGCATCGGTGTTGCCCCAGGCGCGGAAAAACTCATTCCCGCCGCCGAACGTGCCGGTCCCGAGGCTCAAAACGGGCACCTTGAACCCCGACCGCCCCAACTGTCGGTATTCCATCGCGTGTCCTCACGGAATGCGTCACCCACCGGGCAACCGGGTGGTAGGCGGGTATACCTCGCGACAGTTCCGGGGCTTACGCACGCGCACGGCACTTCTGATCCTGCCCTGTCCCGCAAAGCTATCCCTGGGTAAGTTGACTCCGATGCGGTCCCACAATCTTGGACAGCATGTGCCCCACGGGACACGCTGACAACGACAGCCATCAAACCCGGTGCGTGTATGGACCCCCGCCCAAAACTTCCCGGCCTCGACTCGACCAACCTCTCCGGAAAGTCCGATCCCGCAACCCCGCGGCCAGACACTACGGGCGGGGACAGGGGCACAGTCCAGCGTCCGGCTGGTGAAGCGCCGCACGTCCTCAATGGTGATTTCCCATTTGGGTCAATCGCTGGCCCCATCCGCACC
This sequence comes from Gemmataceae bacterium, assembly GCA_003136315.1. Classification (GTDB taxonomy): domain Bacteria; phylum Planctomycetota; class Planctomycetia; order Gemmatales; family Gemmataceae; genus Urbifossiella. The sequence goes on from PLDW01000301.1 coordinate 18,165, forward strand.
TCAGATGCGAGTCAGTCGGCGAGCTCATATCTCTTCCTCTCCCCAACCGAACACATCGGAGAACTCGGCCGGCTTGGCCCGTACCGGGTCGTCCGACTGCTGGGTGAAGGCGGAATGGGGTTCGTCTTCCGGGCCGAAGATGATGGACTCCAGAGGCCAGTCGCACTGAAAGTCATGCGTCCGGAGGTGGCGGCAGAGGCCACAGCCAAGGAGCGATTCTTGCGAGAGGGCCGCGCGGCAGCAGCGATTCAGTCGGATCACGTGATCACCATCTATCAGGTGGGAGAAGCAAATGGGGTTCCCTTCCTGGCGATGCAATATCTCGACGGCCAGAATCTTGACCAGTGGCTGAAGAACTGGCAGAAGACCAAGAATCGGCCGGTCCAGGCGAGCGCCGTCGTCCGGGTCGCGAAAGATCTGCTCAAGGGCCTGGTGGCAGCCCACGAGAAGGGACTCATTCACCGGGACATCAAGCCGGCCAATCTGTGGGTCGAAGCCAAGACAAGCCGGATCAAGTTGCTCGATTTCGGGCTGGCCAAGGCGGATGGGTCGGACAAGGGACTGACCCACAGCGGGCAGGTGCTTGGGACAGCGGCATACATGGCCCCAGAACAGGCCCGGGGGCTCCACGTGGATGCCCGGGCCGACCTGTTCAGCGTCGGAGTCGTCCTGCATCGGATGATCGCCGGCCAAAGTCCGTTTCAACAAAGCACGTACAACGCCACGATCATCGCTATTGTGACCGAGGAACCGCCACCCGCAGCGTCGTTCGGAGTGGTTCCCGACGACCTGGCCGAATTGATCGATCGGCTGCTTGCCAAGCGCCCGGAAGACCGGCCAGCGAGTGCAAAGGCAGCCCTTGCAGTCGTGTTGGAGGTCGAGCAGCGACTTCGCAGTGGACTACCCCCTTCTTCGGGAGTCGTGGCGGTCCCAGGTGCCCCGGTTCGGCCTCCCGAGGTTCGACCCGGACCCGATCCGCGTGACGTCGTGGTGGACCAGATGGAGGCATTGGAGATCGTCGATGTTGTGAATCCGCTGACCGAGACAACGAATCGACCCGTTGCCACCCATCTCGTTCCTCGGGTTTCGGGACCACCACTACCCCGTCCGCCACGGCCTATTCCGCACAGCCCTGCGCCTCGAAGCCGTCCGTCTGTGCATGCTCTCCCGGTGGAACGAGAACGCGACATCGCCCCGAAGTGGAAGGGGCGGTGGGCCTTATACGGGATCATTGCGAGTGGGGTCGTCGCAGTGTTCTTGATCGGTGCGGTGGTAATGATCGTTGCCAAAATGCGGCCAGACCGGGAGAAGGCATCCAGTAGGTATAACGAACCAGATGCGTCATCGACAGACAGAGGAAGTGGGTCTACCGCGCCAAGCGGTCTGGGCGCTCCGGGCGGGATATCGCCGCCCGGTGGTGGTATGCCGGGCGGTCTGCCAGGGCCAGGCGGGATATCGCCGCCCGGTGGTGGTATTCCAGGCGGTCTCCCAGGGCCGGGGGCGACAACACCACCCGGTGGTTTGCCGTCAGGGCCGGGGGCGACAACACCACCCGGTGGTTTGCCGTCAGGGCCGGGTTTGACAACACCGCCCAGTGGTTTGCCGCCAGGGCCGGGGCCGACAACACCACCCGGTGGTTTGCCGTCAGGGCCGGGGCCGACAACACCACCCGGTGGTTTGCCGTCAGGGCCAGGCGGGATAACGCCGTCCGGTGGTGGGGTAACCCTGCCAGGCGGTCCACCAGGGCCGGGTGGGATAAAGTCTCCCGGTAGTGGGGTACCCACGCAGGGCGGTACGCCAAGGCCAGGCCCGGCATGGGGGCCGTCCATTGGGGGGTGGGCGGAAAACCGTCCGCCGCTCGCGGGCCAGGTCAAGCCGTTCTACGCGATTGCGTTCGATGTTGAAAAAGGGGACGTTTATACGGTTTCACCGCACCCCATTGCAGAGAATACGACGGGCACCCTTCGGCGTTATGCTTACCCCAATTTCAAGCTCAAAGGTGAGTATCACCTGCCGAATCTTGCAACCCGGGCCGTTCTGGACCCCGCAGCAGGGCTACTTTACCTCGCGTCCGTGACGAATGGGAACCCTCGTGTTGCCAATGAAGCATTCGACCGGTCGTCGGCAATTGGGAATGTGCAGATTTTCGACCTGAACTCGATCCGATCGGGCACGATTGCACAATCCGCCGCTATCAAACCGACCGCGACAGTGACCCTCAATCAAGTCATCAACGGGATGGAACTCTCACCGGATGGCAAATCGCTCTATGTGGTGACGAGCCACAAGATGAATAACAAGACAATATCAACACTTCGATGGATTAGTACGGGCGAGCAAAAATCTGTCAAATATCAGGAATTACCCGATTTCGCACTCGACATGTGCCTATCAGCGGACAAGAAGCATCTCCTCTTGATCGAGAATCTGAAGGTCAAGGGAGCTCCCAGCAATGTCAGGGTGTTTGATACTGTCAACTGGTCGTTTGATACACCGATCCAACTGCCGGGCTCTGCCAGTGACATCGCTCCAGCGACTGGGGACCGGTTCGTGGCTGCGATACCCGACGATCCCGCCACGCCAGCGATTTCCAATCTGTACGTGTTTGATGGCGAGAGGACAAAGGTGGTGACCATTCCCGGGTCGCAGGCCTCCAACAACAACTACGTCAAGTTCACCCCGGATTCAAAATACCTGTTCGTCACCTCATTCGGGGGGGTGCATCCGGGGGTTGCAAACCGAACCGGCAGGTCCGGTCTGCAACCCCCAGGCGGTGGTTTTGGGTCACCACTCCCTCGATTTGGGGGGAATCAGCCCTTTGGGTTCGGACAACTCCCAGGCAGCCTCGGGGCCACGGTTGGCGGGATCGAGAACGCAGGGCTTGATGTCTTCAAGGTATCCGATCCTGCAGACCCTCAAAGTTACAAGAAGGTGGCCTCGGTCCGCCAGTCCGGCAACTTGCATGTGGGCGGCTATTTCCACATCAGCCCAGATGGGAAATACATCGTCTTTCACACTGGGGCGGTGTTGGCAGTCGAACGCGTGACCGAAAACGCCGCCGCCGGATCTGAGGCAGGGGGCTTCGCGCTGCCAGGAGGCGGAACAGGCGGCTTCTCGCCGTCAGGGGGTGGTCCAGGGCCGGGTGGAGTCAACCCCACACCGCCTCTGATGGGGCCGGGGGGGGCGGGGCCAAAACCCATCCCGGGCGGGATAGCTCCTACTCCACCTCCCGGTGGTGGAAGCACCCCGCCAGACGGGTTTTCCTCGTCCGGTGCTGGGTCACCCACGTCCGTGTGACAACAACGGTGGGCCGGATAATCGCCCTGGGAGACAACCCCGGCCCGCATCTCTTCGATCCTGACCTGTCCCTCGAAGCCCTCCTGGGTTAAGCTGACTCCGAGGCGGTCCCACCATCTTGGGACTCTCGTCCGCGAACCATGACGGCCATCAGACCCGGTGCGTCCATGAACCCCCGTCCGAACCTTCCAGGCCTGGAATCGACCAAGCTGCCCAGCAAGCCCGGCACCGCGACCCCACAGCCAAACACTCCACCGGCCGACACGGGCACAATCCAACGCCCAGCCGGCGTAGCGCCTAATGTCCTGGATGATGGTCCCCCGACCCGGTCGAGGGCAGGCTCCGTTCGCGATTCCGACCGGAACCTTCCCGTGGGTTCGTACCCCTTCCTCTCCCCAGCCGAACATAGCGGAGAACTCGGTCGGCTTGGGCCGTACCGGGTCGTCAGCTTGCTCGGTGAGGGCGGAATGGGGTTCGTCTTCCGGGCCGTGGACGATGCACTCCAGAGGCCCGTCGCCCTGAAAGTCATGCGCCCGGAGATCGCGGCCGAAGCGAGTTCCAAAGCGCGATTCCTCCGTGAGGGCCGTACAGCGGGGGCTATCAGGTCGGACCATGTGGTCACGATCTATCAGGTGGGTGAGGCGAATGGGGTTCCGTACCTGGCGATGGAATACCTCGAAGGCCTGAATCTCGACGAGTGGCTGAAGAACTGGCAGACGATCAAGCAACGGCCGGTCCAGGCAATCGCCGTCGTCCGGGTTGCAAAGGATCTGCTCAAGGGCCTGGTGGCGGCCCATGAGAAGGGGCTGATCCACAGGGATATCAAGCCTGCCAACCTTTGGGTCGAGGCTGGAACGAGCCGCATCAAGCTGCTCGACTTCGGGCTGGCCAAGGCTGACGAGTTAGACAAGGGACTGACCCAAAGTGGACAGGTTCTCGGGACACCAGCCTACATGGCCCCGGAACAGGCACGGGGGCTCCGGGTCGATTTTCGGGCCGACCTGTTCAGCGTGGGGGTCGTTCTCTATCGGATGCTCTCCGGTCAGAGTCCCTTTCAACAAAGCTCGTACAACGCCACCATCATCTCCATTGCTACAGAGGACCCGCCTCCCGCGGCCTCATTCGGTCTGGTCCCGGATGACATGGCCAGGTTGATCGATCGACTACTGGCCAAAAACCCAGAAAGCCGACCAGCGAGTGCAAGGATGGCCCTCTCAGTGGTTCTGGAAGTCGAGCAGCAACTCCGCCGATCGCCTGATGAACGTGAGCGAGCGCAGACAGACCGAGCCCCACAGGAAGGCGACCAAAAGCGACAGCTCGAGGAGGCCGAGCGGATGCGGATCGAAGCGGAAGTGGCCCGGAGGGCAAATGATGTGAGGCTCGAAACCACAATCGGGAAATCGATCGGCAACTTTGGCGGAACGAAGTCCGGTGAGAGTGGGAATGTGACAAACCTTCATATATCTGATAATTTAATCAAGATTAGGGCAGACAAATTGGACAAGGGGTCGATCCGCAAAGCCCCCACTCCGGAGGTCAAGAAGAGGGAGGTCGACATCTTCGAGGCCGACCTCAAGATCCCACCGATGACAGATCACTCCGGGTCCAAAGGAGTCGCTCCAGCCGGCGAGGAAAGCGAATGTGACATCTTCGAGGCGGACATCGAGATCCCACCGATGCCGGATGACTCAGGGTCGGAGGAAATCGCTGTCGATGAGTGAAATCGCATCAAGGAAGATATAGCCGCAACCAGAACTCCTCGCAAGGCGGCATAGCCTTTTGTCTTCTCTCTATGTCTCTGTGGTTAGTGTTAGCTTATAAATCATAATTTAACCACAGAGACACAGAGGACACAGAGAGAAACCGAATACCTAGAAAAGCCAAATCTCCCCTCTCAGACTTTGTTTTCTCTCTGTGTCTCCGTGGTTAATATTGTTTTAAATCTTGGATCAATCACATAATAATCATTCGTATATCTCAGGAGAGATGTGTCCGCGCCGCGGGTGAAATCTCGGAATTCGCGCGTGATGCAAAGAAATCGAGGGATTGCAGTTCAGAGTTCGACGCAAATACAATCGTAATTAAAATGGATGCCGGCCATTTCTTCTGAGCGATGGTGTTACCCTGATTACCACGTTGTTCCTCGCCCCGAATCTGAGCCCAGCCGGAGCCCCAGATGACTCGCCTCCTCCTTCCTGCCGCCTTCCTCTTTGCCGCCCAGGCGGCCACGGCTGCCGATCCGCCACGGGTGGTCCGGGAGAACATCGAATGGTTGGACGTCTGGGTGCCGGGCCACACCATTACGGACCAACCCCGGCTTCTCTTGATCGGGGACTCGATCACTCGTGGGTACTACAACACGGTGGAAGCCAAGCTGAAAGGGAAGGCCGTGGTCGCCCGGCTGACAACGAGCAAGAGTCTGGGCGACCCCGCACTGCTCGATGAGGTTCGCTTGGTGCTGGGCCAGACGAAATTCGATGTGGTTCACTTCAACAATGGGATGCACGGTTGGGGGTATACTGAGGATGAGTATGCGAAAGCCCTCCCGGATCTCGTGGCTACCATCCGCAAGGGTGCGCCCACCGCCAAGCTCATCTGTGCCACCACAACGCCGGTCCGGATTGCCGGGAAGCCGGAGCTGTCGGACCCGAAGACCGACCGGGTGAAGGTTCGAAACAAGGCCGTGGCCGATGTCATGGACAAGGAGAAAATCCCGACCAATGACCTGTTTACGCTCGTGGCCGAAAAGCCCGAGTGGTTCTCTCAAGACGGCGTTCACCTGAACCCGAAGGGATCGACTGCACTGGGAGAGCAGGTGGCAGAGCATGTCCTCAAGTCGCTCGGCGGCAAGTCGAAGTGACACTGCGGCCTGGTCGGAATTCTTGTCAACACCTGCTGGATGTATAGCTATGGATATACGAATGAATGTGGGGATGCTCCGAACCGCACTCGAAACGGCCCCAGATGCCAGGTTGCATCTGATGCTACCCAGCGGCGAGTTCGTTCCGGCCCACTTCCACGTCACCGAGGTGGGTCGGGTCCACAAGGACTTTATCGACTGCGGCGGGACAACCCGGTCCACCACATCCTGCGTCCTCCAGGTGTGGGTGGCGGGCGATGTCGAACACCGACTCTCGACCACCCGGCTGGCTGGTATCTTGCGGTTGGCCGCGCCGATTCTAGGCTCTGACGAGCTGCCGGTAGAGGTTGAGTACGAGGCCGGAGTCGTCTCACAATATCCGGTGGCCGCGGCCGAGGTCACACCAGCGGGAGTACTGCTTCATCTGGGGAGCAAACACACCGACTGCCTGGCCCCAGAACGCTGTGGAGTGGGGGAAAATGGAGCTTGCGGGCCGACTTTGGGCTGCTGCTGACATCGGCAGCACAAAGACGCTAAGCCGCATTGAGGAGTCGTTCGATGAAGTCGCACTCGGCCGCCCCGGAGGGCGGCATGGTGTTGGCGATCCGCTTGCTCTGCCCCCTCACCAGAACATCCGAGCGAGCCCCTTGCGGGCGGGTTTCCTCATGGCCAGGTAGATGACTAACCCCGTGACCAGCAGCGCCAGGAGGGCAAGGCCCCAGCCAGTCCCCAGCAGCAATCCCCAGTCGCCGAACGCCTCCCCGCTGTGCAGACGAGTGAGGAATGGCTTGTCCTCGTACCCTTCCTGCCGCAAGACCTCCCCGGTCCGGGCGTCGCAGATGAGCTTTTTGTCCTCGCCACCGCCCGGCTTGCCGAGATAGACCGTTACCGTTGGCGGCTCGGACTTGAAATCGACCAGCACCTTATCGACCGGCGCACCAGGCGCTCGGGTCGCCGCGTTCGCGAGGGCTTTTGTGATCGGGTCGCTGATCGTCGTTGTCGCGGCTGGCAGTCTCACCTCACTGACCCGCTCGCGAGCACTTTCCCGGGCATCCTCGTCTTCACTCGTCATCTCTGCAATACCTGCGATGATCCCGGTGATCGCAGCGAAGAGGAGGAACGGGGCTGCCGCGAACCCGATCCACCGGTGCCATTTCCGCCAACCGGCCTGACTCACGGCTCCCCTCCGCTCGTGTTGTTGCGACAAGGCGAGCGGCAGAAGAAAGCTGACCCGGTTTTGGGACTTGCCCCCGTCGGGCCACCACGGAGGGCGGTCCCTACGATTGCGGTGTAGGGGTCGCCCTCCGTGGCGGCCCGGCTGTCCCTGACGGGTGGTCATCCTCCATCTGGCTCTCGCCCGATAGGCAGAGATGAAGCTATCGGAGAAGGGGAGGGGAAGCCAGGACCAAAGGCGGAGAGGTCGTGGCTGGAGTCGAGGCAACCGTGGATGGCACGATAGCGCAGTCGGGATAGAACAGGATTGCGTTTTCCCCTCGGAGCCGAGGTAGCCGCCATGATCCGGCTCGGTGCGATCCTGCTGTTCCTCATCCTGCTCGGCTTCACCTCCTCCGCATCGCAGGAGCGTGTGACCCCCGAGCAACCGCTCCCGGCGATTATACGCAATCCTGGCTTTGAAGAGGGGATCAAGGATTGGTCGATCCATATCTATGGTGCCAAGTCGAACATCGCAGTGGATCCGAACGTCACCCACAAGGGTAAACAGTCGCTCCACATCTCCTCGACCGAGCCATCCGATACCGCGCTCGGTCAGGAAATCCAGTTGAAGCCCGCACGGTTCTACCGGTTCACGGGCTGGATTCGCACTCGCAACCTCGACCCGGGCACGGCACCCGTCAGTGCCACGTTCCAGGTGCAATTTCCGGGTGGCAAAGGGATCATTGCCAGTGGGGCAAGCCATCGCGGTGACACCGACTGGACGCGCGTCTCGCTTGTTTTTGAAGCGCCACAGGATGGGCGAGCTCGAATCGCGATTTTCTTCGTCGGGTTCGGCAAGGGAACGGGCGAGGTGTGGTTCGACGATCTCAAACTCGAAGAGATCGACCCCTCAGCAATCCCGTTGAAGGTGACCCGCGAGCCGCTCTTCAAGGAAACTCTCGACCGCAACCAGTACGGGCAGTTCGTCGAGTATCTCTGCGACCTCATCCCCAGCATGTGGGCGGAGAAACTCCACGATGGCAGCTTCGAGGGGCTCACTCCCTACAAGGTTCGCTACCTGCGGGAAACGGATTTCAAAGCGCATCCCTGGTATCCGAGTGGTGCCACCAACCGTGCCGAGGTCGCGCTCGACAAAACCAATCCGGTCAGTGGCAGTGTCGCGAAGCGGATCGCTGCAACAGGCACGACGCCTTGCACCGCGGGGATCGCCCAGGACGGGATTGCTGTCGATCCGGAGGAACCATGTGTTTTTTCGTGCTATCTGCGGCAGGAAGATGTGAAAGCGCCCGTTGAGGTGCGTTTGCATCGCGATGGAGCAATCCTCGCGGCCTGCACATTCAAGCCGACAGCAAAGTGGGAGAAGTTCTCGGCTCGACTGGTGATGGCCAGGCGCGACACCTCCGCGACGCTGGAGATTTCGTTCCGTGGCCCCGGCACGCTGTGGATCGACAATGCGTCGTTGATGCCCGAGAAGACTGTCGGTGGCTGGCGCCCCGACGTGGTGGAAGCGGTCAAAGCGCTCAAGCCGGGCGTCATCCGCTTCGGCGGCAGCGCGCTCGACGATGAGAGTCTCGGCGAGTTCGACTGGCGCGGCACGATCGGCGACCCGGATCGTCGCCAGCCGTTTCGGGCCTGGGGTGGTCTCCAGCCAACCGGTCCGGGTCTGGAAGAGATTGTTCAGTTCTGCCATCACGTCGGAGCGGAGCCGCTGATTTGCGTGCGGGTGACCAAGAAAGGCGTGAAGGACGCTGCCGAGCAGGTCGAGTATTTCAACGGTTCGGCAGAGACACCGATGGGCCGCCTCCGGGCGAAGAACGGACATCCCGAACCCTACCGCATCAAGCTCTGGCAGATTGGCAATGAACGCGCAGGGGCGGAATACGAGGCCCGTTTACCCGAATTCTGCAAGGCAATGAAAGCGGTCGATCCGAGTATCCAGTTGCTATCGAGCTATCCGTCGCCGGGGGTGTTGGAGAAGGCAGGTCCGTGGCTCGATTACGTCTGCCCTCACCACTACTCGATCGGCAACCTGACTGGAACGGAAGCCGACTTGATCCGCGTTCGGGAGATGATCCGCAAACACGCGCCGGACAGGCCGATCAAGGTCGCCGTGACCGAGTGGAACACCACGGCAGGTGACTGGGGTCCGCCACGGGCGATGCTCTGGACGCTTGAGAATGCCCTGGCCTGTTCGCGCTACCAGAACCTGTTGCATCGGCATGGGGATCTCGTGACGATTGCGAACCGCTCCAACCTTGTGAATAGCTTTTGCTCCGGCATCATCCAGACTGATAACCACAGGCTCTACGTCACGCCGACGGGCCACGCGCAGCGACTCTATAGCACGCTCGCGGGCGACTGTTCGCTGAAGATCGATTCGCCGCTGCCGGTGAATTTCGCTCCAGACATCAGTGCGACCCTTTCGGCCAGGGGCGATGTGCTCGTCCTGTTTGCGGTGAATCCGACGCAAAGCGAGATCATCCGCCCGCTCGACCTGACAGCATTCGGAAACGGTGGACAGGCGGCGAAAATCTGGACCCTGGCCGACACTCAACGAGCCGGAGAACCGGATGTCACGAACAGTTTCGGCGCACCGAATCGCGTGATTGCGGTGGAGTCGACATTCCAGGCGGATGCAGCGAAGTTTAACTATCGCTTTCCGCCCCTCTCACTGACCGTGCTGCGTTGGGTGGTGAAGTGAGTGGTGATGGCATCGGTTCCCACGTTCTTATAAACAAATCCACAGCAATTATCGGTATAACGGGAGTACGAGGCTCCTGCCGAGCGTGAGGATGGTGCGGTCAGGCGTCTGGCTTGGCCTGCTTTGCCTGCTCGTATTGCCCCTCGTTTAGCCGCCACGTCACAACCCCGAACACGTAACCGCCGATTGGGAAGCCGACCATCGCCAAGGCCAGCAGGATCGGCAACCGCTCTCACCCCTGGAAGGTGGCCATGACCACAGCCCAGACGACACCAACGGTCAGCCCCCACCCGAGAACGCCGTACAACCACACGTAGCGGGTTCGGCCCATCCGGCGGGTTTTTGCCCACTTTTTGAGCTGGTCCGGAGTCATCCCCACTGTATCCCCTCCTTCGCGGAACGCCCGGACCTCCGGTGAGCGCGATTGGAATGCGTGCACACTCCCCGGAAGCCAGTGCGCACGTCATTCGGCAGAGCCCGCCGACACCCCTGTGGAAAGATGTATTGAATCAGGCGATTCGCTCTCGTGCAACCAGCAGTACGCGACCGCCTCGGTTTTCTTCCTCGCACCTGACTTTGCTGCCAGGTGGGAATTCCCACTCCTCGACAGTCGGGTCGTAGTCAGGCGTTGCGAGCACCTGGACTTCGTCCGACCCGAGCGGGAGCCCCTGAGTCGGGCGGAGCACATCCGTCCCTTCTTTGAGCAAGGGAATGAAGATTTCAATAGCTTGAGCAGACGCACCCATCTGCGCCGATCTCTGCTGCAGTGAGGCTTCCCGGGCTTTTTTGTTCGCTGCCTTCTTCGCCGCCAGGCGTTTCGCCTTTTCTTCGATGGTGACGACTTCATCTGGCGTGGCCTTGCCAAACCGTTTCAGATAGAGATCTTCGATGAATTCCGCCAAGGGAAGCTTCCAAGGTTCCTGCTTGTGATTGTTCAGGCCGCCGAGCTTCTTTGGGTTCATACCCAATTCGCGGGCCATCTGCACCTGGGCATGGGTAAGCCGATAGCGATTGCGTGCTTCGATCCAAACCTGAAGCTCAGGCGGGATTTTTTTGCTCATTGCCCTTCTCCACTGGCAAGACCGCATGGTCGGAAGCTGAACCCCAGGGTCAGGCGATCATCCAGCGTGAAAAAAGTGAGTCGATGGCATCAAAACATATGTCGTGACAGTCGGTCAAGCCGTGCCAGGGAATCGTTTTTCTCATGTGGGTAGGTTATGAGAGTGGTTCGGCACCTTCGCTACCTGCGGCAGCACAACCACTGGTGGCCGCGGCTCACCATGCACGACCCGCCCACCAGCCGCAACGTCCAGTTCCCGCAGCGCCGCTACCATCGCTCCAAGATCGTACCCGTGTGACCGCGCGAACTCGTCGCGCCAAACTCGCAGTTCGGCCAGCACGTCTCCGTCATTCACGATTTGCCCTCCCCACCCAGTAGTTCCTGCGGTGTACAGATCACCGGCGGTTCAAATCCTGCGCCTCGGCACACTGCCTCAATGCGCGGCCGCAAGGTCGCGTTGGCGATGTGTGTGCAATTCCACGTCACCAAGTAGGACACGCCGTACAAGGCCGCCGGACTCCAAATCCGTGTTTGGTGCAGCTGCTGGTCGGTGTCGTGTGACCAGCGAGCCGATACCGCGGTGGGATCGCAGCAGAACGTCCGAAGGTGTTGCCTCCCGCTCCTGATGCCACGTCATTTCAGTCACGAAAACACCGTGGATGTGACGTTATTCATGCTTGTCTTCAAAAAATGCATACAGATTTGGTCCGACTGTTTTGAATACTCATATTAGTAATGAACGACATGAGCCGGATAAAACGTCCCTTTCAAAAAAGCTTTCATTAATATTGGATCATCATTAAACCAGCGCGCTGGTTCTTCATATCGGTTATGAAATGAATTATATTGTTCATCATATTCTTCTCCATCAGCCGGATCAATATAAGTAATATAAATCGTATTATTATATCGAATCATTCCTATTACAATAGATGCATGTGTATTTCCAAGTGCCTCGACCATAAACCAAAGGGGTCCGTGCTTCCGCAACATTTCCTCCACCGCGATTGGCAAATAGCTTGCCCCAGCTTCATACACAAAATCCACATCGTTCAAAAATGCATTTTTTTCGTCAATAGATAAGCCCGTATTGCTCTCATAATTAGATAGCCATTTTGGACAAGTTTTCGTTAAGAACTGTGATACTGAGTATGAAGTACCAGTCTTCCACCCATAGAGCATAGTCGCTGCAGTCGCCCAACATCCCTGAGACTTATCTTGTTTGAGTGCTGGAACTCCTTTAATGCGAACGATATTTTCAGGCTTTGTCTGGCGATTAGATATAATTTCGAGATTCTGAGGTAGTGGCACGTTAGCATGGATCAAATCTTTAGATCCTGGTGGAAATGACTTCTGCCGCAACTCTCCCAAACGATCCGATGCTGCTCCTTCGACGATCGTTCCACCTCTGACAAGGCTCGGATCAATTACTCTAAGACGCAGTTTGCGTTCTACTAAGAACCCTTGGCTTGATGCATAAATTTGGCCAGATGTGGCAAAGGCTGTGCCGGACACATCCGCGGAACTCTTGACTTTACGATATTTTTTATAGGCCGAGCTCGTTACAATCACACTATCTACAAAATGATAAGTCTTTCCCTTTTCGCGAGGGAGCGATTGTAGTGCCGAATAGGGAATCTTCTGAGGATCTTTGTACTGTATTACGAGTTCGTTGCGTACGAGCACTTCCGCTGCTTCATCAACTTGGAGGCTCGCAGCGAAGCCGGTAAAGCTGGTCTTAGCGTCAGCGGTATTCGTAATGATGCCTTGGTAAATTGTTTCGTCCATTGGCGTGGCAAGAATTTGGTCGCGAGGTGGACGGAGATCGCCGATCAGACTGAACTTACCATCGCCACCCTGCTCTTTCACAATGACGATGCCGACGAGTCCAAGGAGACTTTCCGGGTTGCCTGAAGGAGTTTCAATCGCAATGCCATAGAGCGGGCTGTCGTCCTTCTTCCGCAGGTTCGCAATCTCTGGATTCAGTTCTACGTTCTGAAACTGGAGCGATGACGAGCTCGTCCATTTTGACAACAGGAACCCCCCTACAAGGGACAAGAGAACGACCGCACCGATAATGAGCGATGTGCGCAGAGCTGATGACATTTTTGTGATCCTCTAGCCGAGAGTGATTGCCCTGTTTATCGTTGCAGTAGCTCGTGCGATTGTTGAGAACAGTATTACATGTACTATTTATTGTTAATTAAGCTACTGTAGGATTGACTGTCCTCTGACTGTAATTGATCTTACATTTTCCAGGCAATATTTATCTGATGCAGCACGAATAATAAAGTATCAGTTTTTAACAAATGATACTCATCGTCATTTCCTAAATCGCTGGGCAGCCCTGCTGGGTTGCAATAGTCATAAGTCCATGTCCTCAAGGGCGTGGCACTGCACTGAGACTTAAGAAATGACAGCTAGATATCGGCAGGGAAAAATAGTCCTAACAAAGAAATTAGATACCCGCTCACGTGGGGTAGCATAAAGGGCTCATGAACAAAAACACAGACAACCTGCGATTTCCCCACCTTTTCATGTCGCTGATTGGAGTGGGTCCATGAGCGCTCAGTTGGAGGAAGAGTTATTCGCGTACCACTCAAGCACTTCGTTCGGTGCTGTACCACACTGACCATCTACGAAGACTTTATTCTACGCACAGCAGCATGAATAGCAATAGAAGAGCGTCGCACCGGTTTTGCCAACCTTCATGGAGTACTGCTGGCCCTTCGGGATGAACATCCAGTCTCCACTTGTCAGTTCCTTGCCGTCATAGATGATCGAGCCAGAGACGATGAACCGCAACCCGTCACCCTCGTTGTGCGAGTGTTTCGCGACCTCTGTATTGGGGGCACCGATCGAGACGAAGAACTGCGCCCCCGGCCCGCCCTCGATGGCGACTGGGAGTTGGTACTTCGTGAACCCGGCGGGGATGTTGGTCACACGCAACGCATCCAGGATTCTGTCCATTCCCTCGTCGCGCGAGGTCACGATCTTTCCGGTCGGCTTGCCAGCAACCTTCCTGATCCGCTCGATGCACGCTGCGAATGTCAGTTTGTTCGGCTCGAATTTCTCCTGGGCGGCCCCCGTGGCCCCGCCGGTCATGACGGCCGCGGCCACCGCCCCCGATGCTACCAGCACACTACGACGCGAGACATCGCCCCCGCTCGCCTGTACGTCCTTCGGTTCGTCAGCCATCTGTCAGCCCTCCTGAAACCGACCAATGTGACTTGTGACAGGGACATCCCGCCACGGATCTTGCCCCCCAACACCTTCGTCGCCACACGTTCGAAGCCAGGCACTTCCTGGATTGGCTGCGTTCTCGTTCCGGTGGTTACGACGCAGCTTGTTGGATCGCGGATCAGATGCTCGCCAAGTGAGAGGAACACGGGTTGCCAACAACACTTGGGGTAGGTGTTTGTGCATTTCTGGGCCGATATGTGGAAGAGGTACATCCGGCCGCCCCCCTCACGGTAATCATATTGGTAGAGATCTGAACCACCGTCAAGGGAATTACCCACAAAAAAGGGGTGAGTTTCGACACCATTGCCCGCCCGTCCTCCGCCCCCCGTCCCAGGCGACACTTTGGAAGAGGACGTTACTCACCTCGTTTCGGCCGATCAGTGAGGCGCAGCTGTGTCTTTAGTGGCCCTTTGAGGCAACTCGGGACGGAATCGTCACGGATAACCGCCACCCATCTGGGAGTGGCTCGGGCGTTTTAATGGATAGGCGCAGGATGCGCAGAAATGCTAATCAAGCACACTCATCGGCCTGCCCGAAAGTGCTCCCGGGGCAGGCTTTGGCTGTCTTGAACTCAATGTTCGCTCACTTCAATGACAGGCTCCCTTCCGCCTCCAAAATCCGATATGTGGGCAGGTCCGCGGGGTGGATCACGCGGGAGTCGAGTCCCCGGGTCCGGGCTTCGCGGAATGCCTTCGCGGCCTCGGGTTTCTGCCCCTGGGCGGTCTTCAACACCGCCATGTGGAACCACCGCAGGGCCGTTGACTCGATCGCCAGAGCCTCACGCAGATCCTGCTCGGCTTCCGGGAATTGCTTGAGCGTGATCCGCGCTCTGGCCCGGGTGTCGAGAAGCTCTCCGGTCAAGCCGTCCTCACGCGTCGCCCGACCTACTAACTCCAGCGAACGCTCGGCCGTGGCGGGGTCGGCGGCCAGAACCCAGGCGAGGTTGTTCAGCGCCACGATGTTCCGCGGATCACGCTGGATCACCGCCTCATACACTGCCTGGGCCTGATCGTACTGCTTGCGAAGAGCGAAGTATTCCGCCTCGGCCATCCGCAGGGGGATCGAGTCCGGCTCCGCCACAAGGGCCGCATCCAGTCCGGCACGCACGGTGCCCATTTGAACTTCATTCGCTCCGCCTGAACGAACCGCCGCCAGCCCCGCTGTCGCCCGGAGTCGGACAGGCAGATACCGATTGAACTGCTCGATCTTCGCCAGTGCATCAGCCACTCGCCCCTCGGAGCCCAGCACACCGGCGATCCCCACCACGGCTTCTGGCCGTGTCGGGACGAGGGCCGTGTAACGAGCGACTGCTGCCTCGGCGATTCTCCCCCCGGTCGGGGTGCCACGCACGTTTACATAGCGGGCCAACTCGTCCAGGAGTTCGGCCACCCGAGCTGACCGGGCGAGATAATCGCCCGCTCCGGCGTCGGCCGCGCTCGCGTATTGCTCAGCCAGCGTCAGGGCCGATTCCGCTTTTCCGGCCTTGGCGTAGTAGCGGGCGACCGATGCGACAGCGCGGAACTCACCCGCGTGGTGCGACCGAAGCCGGGCTGCGAATGACTCCGCCGCGGCAAAATCCCGGTTCTCGGTCAGTTCATCCAGCGCAACCACGAGGTAGTAGACGTTCTTCCGGTCCGCTTCCATGAGTGCGTTCAGGCACTTCCGGCTTTCCGCACGGTTCCCGGCGACCCGGTGGAGCTGCGAGAGTGTGTACAGATCGCGCGGCGACTGACTCTTCTGGTACACAACCTCCAGAGCCGAGGCCGCCCGGATGAGCGTCGCCTTCCGGTCCGCACCTTCGAGGTAACGCGCCAGAACCGCCAAAACGCTTGCCGTCGCCCGCAACTCATCCAGATCCGTGCCCTGGGTCTCGGTTTGCCGGAGCAACTCCGTTGCCCGGCGACGGTCCTCCTCGGTGCCACCGCTCGCGTAAAGCATTGCGAGGTTTCGCCGCGCCCAGCCGGTGTCCTCCGGACGCAGACCGGTGCCAGCGAGGAACGCCTCCAGAACCGCCCGTCCAGCCGCTGTATCCGACCGGGAGAGGGTCAGAACGAGTCGGCACTGGGCTAAGAGTCGTCGCTCGGCCGGGTCTGTTACTGTTGGGGTCCAGTTCTTCCCGGCTGGGGTTTCGCAGAAGGTCGCTGTGATGGCGAAAAAGCCCTGGGGCTGGAGCGCCCCACGGGCCGTTCCCAGGGTGGCAATCGCGGCCTCCTGTTTCCCGGCCGATGCCTGGTACAGGGCCAGGCGAAGCCAGTCATCGGCGGTTGCCGAAGCCGCACGGGTCGCTGCGAGGAGAGCTTCCTCAGCTTCGGCCGATTTCCCGATGGCGGTGTAGCACGTCGCGACCCATCCCAGCGCAGCTGGATCACGCTCGACCATCGGCTGGCATGTCCGGATCAGGTTCATTCCGATCTCGGGGGGAACCCGCTCCAGAACTCCCGCGATCATCCGTTGGAACGGTTCGCCTCCCCACCGCGAATCCGTTGCGAGACGAGTCAGCAACTTGGCTTTGCGCTCCTCCGCACCGGTCCGGGCGAGCAAAGTGACCAGAGCCCGGGTGGTTTCAAACTGTGTGGGGTCGAGGTTGAACGCCCGTTCGGTGAGCCGAAGGGCATCAGCCGCATCACCGGCTGTGGTCCGGAGTCGTGCGAGCGCCAGACAGGCGTCGGGCCGATTGGGCGACGGACCGAATGTCGTCGCCAGTCGGTCGGCAAGTTGCGGACTCGGAGTCGTAGCCCCCGTTGCATCGCAGATGGCCGCCGACAGTCCGGTTTCGCCTTCAATCCGGACCACCCCAGCACGAGCCTCGGCGGCAGCCGCCGTATCGCCCGCATCCGTCGCCCGCTCGTAAAGCCGCAGCCAGACCCCGACCTCGGTCGGGCGACGGGCCGCAATTTTTCGCAGGAAAGCCACCACCTTCACTCGGTCCCCGGCCCGGTCGTAGATGTCGGCGAGCCCGGTGAGAAGTCGGAGCTGGTCGGCATCGGCCCAGGTATCGATCCGCTCGATGAGTGGATCGAGTGGTCGAACCCGGCCGGGCTCCCGGGCATACAAGGCCGCCCGTGCGAGCCGAACATCCGGACCATCCCCGGCAGCGGCCTGGGCCTCATCGATCACTGCCAGCCCGGCAGCAACCCCGGCCGCGTCCGCGGCGGTTGAAGCCAGAGCCGCCCACAGCCGGGTATCCCCGGGCCGACGAATGATCTCCCGACGCAGAATCTGGACGGCATTCGCATATTTGTTCTGCGCCGCGGCCACATCCGCCTGAAGGATCACCGATTCCGACGACACCGGGCCGAATCGGGCAACGGCTCCGGCCGCGGCCTGTTCGAGCTTCCGCCACTGCTCGCCCGTCCCGCTGCCCATTCGTAGTCGGCGGGCACTCAGCCGGACCCACTGGGAGACAACCGTGCCCGGAGCATAGGGAGATTGTGCAGCGACTTCGTACTCCCGCGCAGCATCGTCGAAGCGGCCCAGATTGAGGTACAGAATGGCCAGGCCAACTCGCGCATTGACATTTCCCGGATCGGACCCGAGTACCCGGCGAAAGGCTTTCTCGCTGGCGTCCCAATCGCCTGTCCGGTCGTGACACCCTGCCAGCAGGAGGTTCGCTTGACCTTCCAGTCCGGGCAGGTTGATCGCTTCCCCGCGGAGTGACTGAAGCAACTCGATTGCGTCGCTCCACTTCTCCTGCCGCATGGCGATCCGGGCTCTCAAATACTTGACCTGGAGTGGCGACGCTCGTCGGGATTCGAGCCGTTGAAGGATCTCGACCGACCGGGTCGTATCCCCTTCCTGGACGAGGAGGTCGGCGAGAGAAACGAGCAGGTCAAATCCTTCCGGGGAGAGTTTCAAGCCGTTGTCGTGGACCGCCATTGCTGCGCCAGACACCTTGGCCCTTTCTCTTTCCTCATCGTGTTTCAAGCCGTCTTCGAGGACCGCCATTGCCGCGGCCACGTTCCCGCGAACCAGTTCGAGCCACGCCAGGCTACGGATGAATCGCAGATCGTTGGGGTAGAGACTCGCGGCATCGCGGAAGATCATGTGGGCGGCCGGGATATTCTTGTTCTTCTGGAGGATCTCACCAAGGAGCAGAGAGGCATTGGCGTTCTCGGGATCGAGTTCGAGAGCCCGATTGAGATCGCGAATGGAGGGGGTGAGGTCCACGGCCTGATTCAAGCGGGTTGTCTCGTCGGCCCGGTAGGAATCGAACATGGCCCGGTAGTAGTAGGCCATCGCTTCCTGGGGAAAGGCGATGACCATCCGGTCTAGGATCATCTTGGCCCCAGGGCCATCTTTCATTTCCCGCCAGACCAGTTGTGCTAACTGCTGGTAGAGGAGCATCTGGTCCGGAGCGAATGTGATAGCGGTCTCGTAGGCCTTGCGGGCTTCCGGGCGTTGGTTGAGCCCCACGTAAGCGTTCGCGAGTTGCTCCCACAGTTTGGCCTCGGAGGGGAAACTCTTGATGAGGGTGTCGGCGTGCGTGACGGCATCCGAATTCCGACCCAGTTTCAGAGCCTGGCTGAGGGCCTCGCGCCGGATGGAGTCGCGGTAGGGGTCGAGGCGGAGGATCTTGTCATAGAGGAACAGAAGCTCAGCGCTGCCGCGGCCAGTCGGGTTGCGCGCTTTGAGCATGTCGCCAAGTTGGATGAGGGCATCAATGTCGTCCGGCTCGAACTCCAGGTAGTGACGCAGGTAGTGGATGGCCGCGTCAGATTTCCCGGCCTCCGCAGCCCGCTCGGACTGTTGCTTGAGGGCCTCCGGGATGCGTCGCGCCTGGAGGGTGTGTGCTCCGAAGAGTGACCCGGTCAGGACGAGGAGGGTGAGGACGACTTTCAGGAGGAACGGCTTGTTGATGGTCGGCATGTCCAATCCCCGACCTGGCCGCCGAACTGAACGTACGGTTCAGCTCCGCCGCCTGGTCACTGCCTCCGTGCAATGCCTGCTGCGGTGGGGGTCTGGGGCAACACCCCGAAGCCTCGTGCATGACCGCAAACCGCGCAGGTCGGGTATGCTAAACCGGTCGTCGAGGAGGAATCAAGTGCAACGGTGGGCAGCCACGTTCAACCCGCCCTGCGGTGGAATCATCGCTCTGTGGCGTGTGGCAGTTGGAGGTTGACCACCTCTCAGGGACAGCCGGGGCAAGTCCCAGGGGCAGATAGGCTTGCTTTTATCGCTCGCCTCACCCCAAGACCGCAGCTATGGGCTTGCACCCTGATCGTGGGCCGACGATGGGCGGGTTTGGAGGAACGTGATCTGGGCGATTTGAGGCTGACGATGTGCTCCACATACTGTCGTGCGACTGATGAAGCTGTGGCTCACGACCACGCCTGGCGTCGTCTCTCTGCCCAGTCGAAAAAGGTCAGGGTCTCGCAGTCCTGCTGTTGACGACGGGATTCCTCCCAGGCGGCCCGTTCCGCGTCTGCCTGGCTGAGGGGTTCGAGGGCGTCGCACCACTTCAGCCAGTCCGTGAGGGCTCCCGCGCTGGTGGTTGCGCCAGTATCGGAATTCCCCAGGGTGTCTCGCTCCTGGACACAGTGAATCTCCACTGTGGTGCCATTTGGCCAGTCCGGCGGCACGTCGAGTTCGAGCCGCCCGTCCTTCACCGTCGCGATGATCTTGCACATGGTGGCCTCCCCGCCTGATCCTGGCGCAGCCCCGGTTTTTAGCAACTCCGTTACTATCCCCCAGGGTACTCCTACCGTCAGAGTCTTCCCAATGAAAAAAGCGAGCAGATCTGGATGGTTCGATCGGTGCTTCACCACTGACTGCTGTTGTATGCGGTGAAACAGGATCGCGTTAGCCGCGTCAAGCTTTCGATCGATCGAGATCTCATCCAGGAACCCGCAGAGGCTGTCACATTCCCGGAGCAAACATCGGTCTAACGGGAGGGNNTATACGTCCAATCGTCTTTCTTTAGATGCGACAACTTCGGCGGGTTCCTGGATCGGAGGTGTCTTGATCGCCCGAGTGGGGAGGCTTTGTTCCACGCGGTAGAATGACTCGAGGCCCCGCCTTCCTTCATCCATTCCCGGAGCGCGGAGTGTCGACCCCACCAGTCACAGACTTGCACACCCAGATCGCTGCGGCCGTCAAGTCAGGCCCTGATGGGGTTGTGCGGTCGGTGGACTTGATCCTCGCCGAGGCCGATCGGGTTCGGGCCAGTGATGTTCATTTCCAGCCGACCCCGCGCGGGATGGACATCCGGTTCCGGATCGACGGGGTTCTCCAATCCGCCGCGACCCTCCCCCGCGAACTCGCTCCAAATGTGATCGGCCGGCTCAAGGTGATGGCCGAACTGCTCACTTACCGGATGGACGTTCCGCAGGAAGGGAGCATCCGGGTTGCCGACGGGAGCCAGGCCACCGACCGGCGCGTGAGTACCTTCCCCACCGTTCACGGAGAGAACGCAGTCGTCCGCGTGTTCAACCCCGCGCCCGAGCTGCTGGAACTCGATCAACTTGGCGTCCCGCCGGAGGTCCTTCGGGTCTTGAACAACTTGCTTCGCGAGAAATCCGGTGCGATTCTCCTCACCGGCCCAAGCGGGAGCGGGAAAACCACCACAATCTACGCTTGCCTGCGTCAACTTGCCGCCGAAGGGGTGGGGCGACATATCGTGACCATTGAAGATCCGGTCGAGCGCATTCTCGATGGGATCAGCCAGTCCCAGGCCCGGCCAGGGACCGAGTTCGATTTTGCCCGCGGCCTGCGGAGTCTTCTCCGGCAGGATCCTGAAGTGATTATGGTTGGCGAGATCCGCGACCGGGAAACGGCCGCAGTCGCAATCGAGGCCGCGCTGACGGGTCATCTTGTCTTCAGCACCCTGCACACTGGATCAGCGTGCGGGGTCGTCGGTCGGCTGTTGGAGATGGGGGTCGAGCCGTATCTGCTCACTGGCGGAGTGCGGGGGATTCTCAATCAGCGACTCCTCCGCCGGTTGTGCGACGGGTGCAAGCGAGCAACCAGCGCGGTCTGGGAATCCGTCGGGTGCGAGCAGTGCGGTGGGACTGGCTATCGTGGTCGGTTCCTGGTGGCCGAACTGCTCACCCCGGATGCGGAGGTCCGCGCAGCCATCCTCCGCAAGGCAGATGTTGACGCTCTGGAAGTCGTTGCCCGGCGGTGTGGCTGGCGGACCGTCCGGGACGAGGCCGACGAGGCGGTGGCCACCGGCCGGACAAGCCTGGCTGAGCTCGACAGGGTACTCGGTCCGCGACCGGCGGGAACGGGGTGAGCCCAGCAAGTCCATCGTCGACCCAGATTAGCCGGTGGTTGAGCGCAGCGACACCACCGGTTTGCGGTCGCGATCACCTCAAACCCCAACACTCCCTGCCTTCCCTCGCTTCGCACTGCTCGGGGTCAATCCGTGTTGGAGTCAGAGCTTCTGGCCCCACCACCGGCTAATCGCTGAGACCCCGCCGGGGTCTTTCGACTGAGATCTGGCGGGCCGGGAAACCACCCACCGGGTCGTGAAATCGCTGTCACTCGGCGGCGTCTCCTCTTTGACACACTGCCTCGATAGATTGGCCTCACCAGGCGTCCGGGTCCGGATATAACGGTTCCGAACCCTCCCTCCCCCTAGCCGCTGGCGTGAACCGGATGACCGCCGACGACCTCACTGCACTCAACGAGCAGATCGCAGCCATGGCCCGCGCTGGCCTGCCGCTCGACCAGGGGCTGGCCGGGCTTGCGCGCGATCTGGGCGGGGGAAAGTTGCGGGCGGTGACAGAAGCGATCGCTCGTGACCTCCGGGCTGGACACCCCCTCCCCGAAGCCCTCGCCAACCAGGAGGGGAGGATCCCGGCGTACTACGCGAATCTCGTCACTGCGGGAGTCCAGACCGGTCGCTTACCCGAAGTTCTGACCACACTTTCCACATACTCCCAGGCAGTCGCCTCCACCCGGGCGACAGTCCTCTTCGCATTGCTCTATCCGGCGGTCGTCCTTGTTCTGGGGCTCGGGCTGTTTTGCTTGATGGCCCTGTTCATCCTTCCCCAGTTCAAGGGGATCTTTCAGGAATTCGGCCTCCAACTCCCCTGGATCACACAATTGGTCCTGCTCTTTGGCGAGTATCCGGTCGAGACCCTGCTACTCCCTACAATCGGATTCATCGGCGTGGTGATGCTCGGCTGGATCCTGACTCGGTACACATCCTGGGGGCGGCGGACCTGGCCGAGGCTGGTCTACATGATCCCTCTCATCGGCAATCTCATCCGAGCTGCCCGACTCTCCGCATTCACCGACCTCCTCGGGATGCTGGTCGAGTACGAGGTTCCGTTGCCAATCGCGCTGCGGCTTGCTGGTGCGGCATCAAGTGATCCCGTCATGGCTGGTCGAGCGAGGGAAGTGGAACAGAGGCTCGCCCAGGGAATGCCAATCGCCAACGCGTTCAAGGGCCTGGGTCTTGTGCCGGAGTGGGTCGCCTGGCTGGCATCGACCGGGGAGCGACGGGGTGGATTGGCCCCAGCACTGCGGCAGATCGCGAATGTTTACCGTCGCAGGGTCACGACCGATTCGACTGTCCTCCGAACTGTCCTGCCACCGCTCGTGGTCATCGCCACTGCGGGGTTCCTGACCGGCTTTTTCGTCATTGCTCTCATGCTGCCGATGATCAAGCTCCTGGATGGGTTGAGCAAGTAAACCCTATGCATAACACGATTCCAACTCTCATCGTGTGCCTCCAGATCGGCGGCGGGCTGATCGTGCTCGGCCTGATGGTCTTGGTCGCGATGGTAGGTGGTGCCGTCGGGCTTGGCGGCTTGGTATTCCTTCTTCTCGTCAACGGTTGGGCAGTCTACGCATTCTTGAGCTCCCGGCAGGGCCAGCAAGACGAGCTCGCGCAGGTGCTCACGGCGGCGGTCGAGGGCGGAGTTCCACTTGCTGCCGCAGTTCGGTCTTACCTGGAAGATCGGCCGACAAACCAGGAGAGAGCTCGAACACTTGTGATCTTTGGTTGCATGCTGCTGCCTCTTTACACATACACACGTCTCTGGATCGGATGGTGGTCGTTCGACAGGCTGGTCACTGCTCTGGCCGATCGTTTAGAATCGGGCGAATCCCTTTCCGGGGCACTTCAGGCTTTGCCTCAGGTGGCCTGCCGAGAGGTCCGCCTGGCCGTATCGCTCGGGGAGGCCACCGGTGCCCTCGGGCCTTGCCTGAGGGGGGCAGAACGGGAGCGGTGGTCGGCCGCCTGGTTCGAGGTTGCTCCGAGGCTGTTGTACCCTGTTCTTGTTCTTGTATTTGTGTTATGTATCGCATCATTTTTGATGATTGCGATTGTGCCGAAATTCAGGAAAATCTTCCAGGAGTTCGGGGAGCCTCTTCCGCAGCTCACCCGGACACTGATCGATTGTTGGATCGCGTTCGAGGTGTTCATTCCGGTTGTTCTCCTGATGATGTTTCTCGCGTTTGTGGCAATAGCAACGGTGATAGCGAACCCGACTGTGCGTTGGTACACGCCAATCGTTGGCCGGTTGTATCGATGGGGGATGCAGGCGGAAATCCTGCGGGCACTCGGGCGGCTCCTGGTAGTTGGTCAGACCGTCCCCCAGGCTCTCGGGTTCTTGACGGATGCCGCTGTCCTTCCCCTGGTCGTCCGGCGACGCCTGGACGTGGCGACCGCCATCGTGGAGCGAGGGGAACCGCTGGCGGATGCCCTGGGTGGGGCTGGACTGCTTCCTGCGACGATGGCCCCACTGGTCAGATCCGCCGAGAAAGTCCGGACCCTTCCGTGGGCTCTGGGCGAGCTCGGGGCTCACCTCGCCGACCGGGCCTTTCGGTTGGTCCGGTGGGTGTCTGTCGTGGTAGCCCCATTAATGGTTGTGGCTATCGGTGCGGTAGTCGGGTTTATCGTCATCGCGATGTTCCTCCCGCTGATCCAACTGCTCACGAGGCTCAGCACATGACCTCAATCCTCCCCTCGGCTTTACCTGCCGGGCTATCGCCCTCCCCCGGCCGCAAGGGGTTCACGATGGCCGAGACGGCCATCGCCTTGGGACTGCTTGCTGGGATTGCTGCGATGGTCGCGCAGATGGCAACGTGGGCGATCCTCCAGAGGGGCGCGGTTGACGCTCGTCTGGAGGCGGCCGAGATCGTAGCGAACGAACTTGAACTGGCTCAGACAGTCCCCTGGGAAGGGCTCACACCGGAATGGGCTGCGACCCGCAAGCTCCCCGCCCATGTCCTCGACCGATGGCCGGATGCCCAGCTAACGGTCCGTGTCGCACTAGAGCCAAACCAACCGCGCGTCAAGCGGTTGACGGCTCAGGTCAAGTGGACCTCAGGCGAGAAGGCACTGTGGCGGCCAACCACTCTGACCGCATTGTTCGCCGCTCGTGCGGCAGGGGGTGGCCCATGATTCTTCGCGAAGGCGACCGCGGCCGTCGCCGACGAGCCGGCTTCACGCTGATGGAGATGGTCGTGGTGATGTGGGGGATGGGGATCGCCCTTGCGATGGGGTTGGCGCTGATCTTCACGACTGCCTCCACCAATCGGGTCGGCAGCGTAGCGGCAGACCGAATCGGCCACCGATCTGAACTGGCTCGACAGCTCCGGCGCGATGTCGGCCGCGCCGAGACGACCCTCGACAGGATTGACGACTTCAAGGCTTCCGACGCCTGTCTGATCCTCCGGATGCCGGGCGGTTCGGTCATTGTCTACCAGTGGCGCGGCAAGGCACTGGAACGACGGGAAAAAGTCGGTGGCAAGGAGAGAGTTCAGATCCTGCCAATTGCCCCCAGAGAAACCGAAACCAAAGTGGTGTTCATTCGGCCTGCGGCCAGCACCGGAGTGGTCACGCTTCGGGTCACAGAACGCAAGCCACACGGGCCGGAGGATGTGTCAGAATTGTCGGCTGCGCTGGGAGGGATACTCCGATGACCAGATCGCGTCGCGGGTCGCGCAATCGCCGCGGGGCCGCCATAGTTTGGGTTCTGGTCGTGCTGGCGGTCGTCTCGGTGTTCTCGGCGGCTTCGCTTGCCCGATTTGTCGCCTGCCGCAGGCAACTCGACATCGCCCAGAACCGGGTGCAGGCTGAGTGGCTGGCTCGATCGGGTTACGAACTGGCAGTCGGCCGACTTCTGGCCGACCCAGACGGCTACACCGGCGAGACAACGACCCTGATCCCGGGTGGCCAGGTGAAGATTATCGTCAAGAAAGACCCGGACAAAAACGGAGTGTACCGAGTTGACTCCGAGGCCCGCTACACCACCTATCCGGGCGTCGTGGTCTTCAACGTCCGGCGAACCCTCAAGCGAGACGACGCGGGCAAGATCACCACCCTCTCCGCCGAACCGTAAGGCGAGCGGCTGAGGAAATGTCAACACAAGGAAAGAACCTGGGCCGAGCAGTCTCATACAGAAACCCGCAGAGACTGTCGCATTCCAGGAGCAAGCATCGATCTAACGGGAGGGCGAGGCTCCTGCCGAGCGTGAGCTGGTGAAGCTCGGCAGGAGCCTNNCTCGCCCTCCCATTTGCATGTCTAACCGTCTCTCCGGAGATGGGACAGCCTCTGCGGGTTCCGTATCAGGGAGCAAGTTCACTTGTCTGGCAGTCGAAAGGTGGGTATTTCCTCCGCCGTCTCTTGACGCCAACGGAGGGGAACGTGATGGCGACCGAACCACAGCGCGTGGGGGTGTTCCGAGGGAGGTGGTGGGTCCGGGGGTTGGCCTGTGCCGTCGTGGGACTCGTGTCCACGGATGGCCCAACTGCAATCGCCCAGCAGATTTCCCGTCTACTTCCGCCCGATCTCCCAACGGATCTGAGCAAACGGCCAATCGCGACCATCTATGGGAATATCACGATCACCCGCGAAGAACTGGGCGATTACCTGATCGCCCGTGGCGGGATCGAGAAACTCGACCTGCTCGTCAACAAGGACATTATCGAATACGAGGCGGGCCGAAGGCGGTTCACTGTCACATCCATCGAGATCCGGGCCGCCCTGAATGAAGAGTTACTCAAGGAAGGGCTCACACTGGAGCAGTTCACCCAGAACCTCCTCCCCCGCTACGGGAAGAGCATGTATGAGTGGGAACAGGATGTGCTCCGCCCCCGGCTCCTGCTCGGGAAAATCGCCCGTGACCGGGTGAAGGTGACAGACGACGACCTGAAGCGAGCGTATGAGAACCTCTACGGCGAGCAACGCGAAGCCCAAGTCATCATTTGGCCAACCGGCCAGGGAGCCTTGACCGAATCGCAAAAGGCATCGGCGCTAGTCAATCCGGAGGAATTCGCCGACCTGGCGAAGAGACAACCAAACGGACTGGCCCAAAGTGCAGGGAAGGCGAAGCCCATCGGCCGCCACAGCGGGATGGACAAGTCAATCGAAGATGCCCTGTTCTCTCTCAAGATCGGGGAGGCAAAATGGGTCGAGACGTCGACCACTAGCACCTGCGTAAAGTGCGTCACAATCAGCACTCCAGTAGGTGCCCCAACTTTTGAACAGATTCGTGCCAAACTCGAACAGGACGTTCGTGACAAGAAGTTGACCATCGCAATTGGTGAGGTGCTCCGGGAACTGAAAGCCGCCGCCAACGCGACTTATACCACTCAGGTTCCGGTCCCTTCGTCAGCCAATCCTCAGGCACCACCGCCGGTCCGGATTCAACACCCCGACCCGCGGGTGCTTGCAATTATCTACAAGGATGTTCCCGTCACCCGGGCCGATCTGGGCGAGTTCCTGATCGCACGGGGAGGATTCCAGAAGGTCGAGTTGCTGGTGAACCGCCGCATCATCGAGCGTGAGGCCATCAAGCGGGGAGTGACAGTGACCCCAGAGGAGGTCGAGGCGAAGTTGGTGGAAACCCTCAAGGGGGTGGGGCTGTGCCGGGAGGGTCCGGGTCTGACACCGGCCGATGCTATCCGACAGGGTAAACACGATTTCGCGACACAGATTCTTCCCCGCTCCGGAATGACGATGTACGAGTACACCGAGGATGTGCTCAAACCTGAACTCGCAATGGCGAAAATGTGCCGCGACCAGATCAAGGTGACCGACGAAGATCTCCGCAAAGCGTTTATAAATCGCTACGGTGAAAAACGCCAGCCGAAGCTGATTCTTTGGAGCAAAGACGACTTCCGAACGGCTGCAAAAGACTGGGAAGAGGCCCGGAAAAGCGATGCCGATTTCGACCGGGTCGCGAAGAGACAACGGGATCCACGTCTCGCGGCCCAGGCGGGATTGACAGTACCGGTTGGCCAATATCTGGACGCGGATAACCCTCTGGTCGAGCAACTCCTCTTCGGTTACCCCAAGGACAACGGCGCGCTGGTCGGCGGTTTGCAACTCGGGGAGGTGAGCCATCTGGTCGAAACCCCAGCCGGAATCATGTGCGTGAAATGCCACGCGATCATCCAGCCAGACACGGGGGTGACCCTGGAATCGAAGAAGACGGTGCTGGAGAAAGAGATCTATGACAGAAAGCTGGCGAAAGAGATCCCTGTACTCTTCGCCAAGATGCGAGAGGTGGCCCAACCGAATATTCTCCTCAAGGGTCCGCCCACACCGGAAGAAAACGCGGCCGGGGTTCAGCAACTCCTCCAGCAGATCGGTACGTCATCCCCCGCACCGGCGAAGTAACCACCGCATGGCCTTTCGTGGGCTTCCTGCTCCCGGCGGATGGCACTCCTCAAACACACTGCCTGCGGTCGAGAACCGCGGGCAGCATCAAAAGTGGAAGGCAGTTGGTGAGAGAAAATCGACCAGTGGGATCGGGTGCCCCGGGCGGCTAGTCCGCCCGTGAAGGTGCCACACGGGCGGGCAAGCCGCCCGGGGCAACCTCCATGATCGTGGTAGGTCATTTCCTGGCATCTGTATCAGGCAAATAGTGGATGTCAGCGAGGTCACGATCTCCGTCAGACTCGATGCGAACAGACCCACTGCGGTGACTCCACTCATCAGTGCGGCTGACAGAAGGGTAACTGCGGTGCGGATATCTACTTCACCTCAACAATCCCCACGCCGACTGCGATCGTGTGTTGCTCCCGCACCTGGGGCTGGGGGCCTTCCCGATAAGGCTTCTGCTGCTCGTAGAGCGCCAACCGCTCGCGGCCACCCTTCAACAAATCGGTTCGCAAATTCGCAAGTGCTCTCTTTTGGGTTTCGACCGCTTTCTCGAAATCCCCTACCTCGGCAAAGGCCGCTGCCAAGGTGTCGACGATGTACGAATCCTTCTCCTGCGACAACTCGCACGCATGCTTGGCATCCTGAACGGCCTTTGCCCCATTTCGGAACTGGCTATCCGGACACGTGGCCAACACCCATGCCCGGGCATTCCACACCTTCGGATCGTTCGGGCGCCGAGCGATGATTTCGGTGTAATCCTCGATCACTTTGTCCCACCTTCCATTCTTCCCCCACACAAAGCGTCTTATATCCTGTAAAAGAATATTATCTGGTGATCGGCGGATCGCTTCTGAGTAGTCAGCAACAGCCTTCTCCCACTCCCCCTTCCGCTCCCATGCCCTGGCCCGGTGGGCGTAGGCCTCGGGATACTCCGAATCCACCTGGAGAGCTTCGTTGTAGCCAGAGATCGCCTGGTCAAGATCACCGGCTGCCGCCCAGGAGTTCCCCCATCTGACAAGAGCCTCGGCATGTGAACGAGTAGACACCTCTCCAACATCCTGGGAACGGAAACACCCCCCGACCGCAACACCTGAGAGGATCAGGGTACAAATCGTCATCAGGCGGCACTGCATGAGCAATCTTCCGCAAGAGTTGGTGGGATTTTACCGGCGTACGATACGAGTCGAAGTCACCCTGGGGTGGCTCCAGAGTCATCGTTCAGGGTAACCGGTCGGAGTTCGGTGTGGAAGAGGCTACTTCCAGAACTCTCAGGATACTTTCGGTGGATTGCGATTCCGCTCCATGAACACCCTCGCGTGCCGAAGATGGCTCAGCAGACAGTTCCCGAAAAAGTGCCCGGAACTCGTCTCCAGCCGAAAGCTGGACCAGTTGCCTCGCTCGAAGAGTGAGTCGGACTGTCTCACCATCGGCAAGCAGCAGAAAAGCCATAATTCCAGCCGCGCAGACTCGAATGTCCAGACTCGCCGGCCGCTCCCGAAGCCCCACTCCGACCTCGGCCGCAATTCCCGCCGAATGAGCAACGACCCTGAGTCGTCCTCGACCCCATCGAGCCGCCACGAACCGCAATCGCACCTGCGGCGATCCACAGGGTAGAATCAGCGCCACTCGCCGTACAGCCGACAGCAGGGTCCTCCGCTGGATCACGATTCCACTTCCGATTTCTTCGGTCGCCATTGCCCCTGGCCAACACGTTGGAGCGCTCTTGACCTGCGCAGCGAAAATCATTGTGGTGAAGGTCCGTTCGGACCACGGCGGATCCAGTCGCTCACACGAGACATGCAGCATCGTCCTCCCCAAACGAATAGCCACTGGGGTAGCGGGATCAATATGGGTCAGGATTCGGGCCAGCGACCGCGCTGCTTTGACGGGGAGGTGGGCCTCACCTGGCGGTCTGAGTTGCACGTCACAATCTGCACAATCCAACAGCACAGTCCGTGCGAACGCTTGCATCCCACCTGCACCCACGAGCGTCAATTGACGAACACCGAACATCCAGACAACAGCAGGTGCAGTTGGCGATAGGGCGTCCAGAGATTCAACCGATCTGCACCCGACAATCGCGGCCCGAAGAGCCGCCCGAAGCGCCCCGGCCAAAACCACGACGGGATCGCCAGCCGGACCAACTGGGGTCAACTCCGGCCACTCACGCGGGTCTCGGGCGGGGAGTGTGAAACGACTCCCGTCTGCCCACAGGCTGAGGCACGGCAAGACTACCTCTGCGTCGACCGTTGAGCGCGAACTCCTGTCTGTGTCGAGTCCGCCCAACGGCGTGTGGGGTAAAGCGCATTCCGAAGATTCCGCACTCACCAGGCCACTGTCACTCTGCCGGCTGTCGCCGGAGCGTTGTGCATCTTCATTTTGAAATCCAGAATCTCTGACCTGTGATTCGTTGGTGAGATCGACTGTTCTTGTATTGAGGCTACGAAGGACTCGGAGGGCCGGGCCAGGGGGAAATACGGCCCGGCCAGGGCGACGGCTCCCCTGAGCGGGGAGTGTCATCGATATCCAGGCAGCGTAGTTCGTTGCTTCCAGGGTGACGCACGCGGGCCAGACGGGGCCGAGGGGCGGAATCGCTGCGGAATCGTCTGCCATTGTGACCGACATCCGACAGCCCGGGAAGTGCCATCCCACGTCTGTTCCTACCACCCCGGCCGCGATACGGACGGCCCAGGCCAGTGTCCGGTGATCAATCGTCAGGTCCATCCGCTCCTCCAGAAAGGCACCGACCACACCGACCAGGCAGGCATCGCAGTCACGGTGGTGCTTGTGGTGTTCAGTCTGAAGACGTGGGAATCTCGTCCCGTGCGGTCGCCCCTGGCCCGCTCACAAGCGTTCCTGCCCGGGGGAGGTCAAGGAAGCTCTGGGCGAGTACCCTGAACCGATCCCGGTCGACCTCGGCTCCGCGAAGCTCCATCCGCACCCGCTGCAACTCCCAGGCAATCTGCCGTGCCTCGATTGTCGGCGGGGGATCAGACGGGGTTGCCCCGGCCAGCCACGCCCCCGCCCCACCAGTCACTCCGGCTCCGACGATTGCTCCCAACAGGAATTTCCCCATGCCTGTCTCCTCCATGAGAAAACGGGCGACCTGGCCGCCGGAACCCGCGGCGGTACCCACCCGAAAGGCCCGCCACCAGCCACCCCGAACCGATCGGGGTGAGGCCAGGCCGCCCGTGATTCACCTCATCCGCATGTGACCCCGAGCAGAGGTTGGCGGCAGATCTCATTCCCCTCTCGATCATTGACTACCAGCAACGCAGCCCCGGGCACATCGAACGGGGGGAGCCTGGCCGGATCTCGAGCGTAGCGGCGACAGGCCGTGATTGCTTCGGCCTCCCAGTCGAACCCAACCAATGCCTGTCCGTCGAGGAACTCATCCGGGGCTCCGCCGGGGTAGGGGCTGACGACGCAGAGTGTGTACGCTGGCCCCGCAGGGACTCCCCTGGGGGCTGATCCACAGGCCACCCCCATCGGGACCGTGTTTGTCGTTCGCCTGTCGCCACGCCGTTGAACAGGTTGAGAGCGCGCCATGATCAACGATCCTCCCATTTGTTGACTGTCCTGAGTATGAAATCGTACGGTGAAACAATTTGATATATCTAATATAGTATCTAAAACATCATATTTATTATTACCAATTATAATAATTTATTTCTGATGATTTGATCTAGTCGATTTTGTTATATCTGTTTTTTATGAAATCAACTCCAGATGGCGGCACTGATCGAACGCGGTGACAAACGCCCCGACCGGAGACGGCAGGGGTACCCGGCATGCGGGTCGGGTTCCTGTCGCGTCTGGCGAGGTGAGGACGACTGCACCGGGGCAGGACGGCCTACCTCGGTGAGCTGGGATCGGCCCAGCCACCCAGACAGCGAGCCCGGTCCGGTGCCGCACCCAGATGGCGACCGGGCAGTCCGGAGGAGCAGCCCAGCACCCCGCGCGGCAAAGGATCACAGCAATCCGGTCGTGGACGGGCAGGTGCAGACAATCACACTTACGTGCGGCCCACAGCAGGTCAGCAAGAGCGGATCGAATCGCGGCCGTGGGAGATCTCGTACTCGCAGGAACGGTGATCATTCAGCGCGCCCTTCCCGGCCTGCGAAATGGTGAAGGACGGACGCCGGACGCAGTAGCCGTTCTCGTCCCCCATCGGTGAGGGTGTAGCGTCCCTCTCGATCCCGTGTGACCAACCCGGCATCGTCGAGGCGTCGAGCTGCCTCGACTGCCCAGATCGGGGTGAGTCCCCCAAACATCTGCGGGAGAGTCGCCCCATCCGGTCCACGAGCATTGATCTTCTCCAGCATCTCTCTGTCCAGCGCGATGGCCCGGGTCCGGGCGTGTTCGCGGCGGCGGCGGCGGTCGGTTGGCACGATCGGTCCTCCAGTCCGTCAGTTTGCCCAGGACGATGTCCCAAGCGGAATTGTCCTGCCCATCGAGCAGGGGGGATTCGGCCGTCCCATCCCATCTGAAGGACGGCCAACAATCAGTCCCGGGCGTCAACCTGGGAACGTCTCTGTCCGGCGGTCCGGACCCGTGTCAGGGCGACCGTCCTGAGCCATTCAAACTCATTGGCATCGAGACCGAGTTGCTCCGCCGCCTGTTCGACCGGCACGGCCCCGATCTCGAAAGCGAACAGCAGCCGCCAGGCTGCTGCCCGGGCCAGGAATGGAGTCAGATCTTTCTCGTTGGAGATTCGCCCAGGCACGACCGTTCTCCTCAGACTGACAGGAGAGTGAGGATGGGCTGCGACGCACGGGCGTGCGTGCCACACATCGCTCTCGTGGTGATTCTCATCTCACCCACAGTCGGACTCCCTGTCCGCTTCAGCCAGCACCGGGGTGAGGAGCCGTTGGAGCCGAGTAAGACAACCAGTGATCTCGTCAGCCACTCGCACCGCAGCAGCGACTCGGCGGGCGGCGTCGGCGGCTCCCAGCCGACCCCTGTGGGCGAGTTGCTGAGCCCGGGCATCAGCCCGTCCGAGAGCCTGCTGCAACGGGGCGACGGCATCGGCCACGGCTCGGGTGGCTGCCGCTCCCTCCTGGACCGCCAGGCGAAGCTCCCCCACTGCGTCGCTCATCGATCTTCCTCCACGAGCCCCAGATGGAGTGCCAGTGAGCGTTCCCACCGCCACCCTGGTCGATCACGAAGTCCCACCTTCGGGGGGTTGCCTCCAGGCGGGCCGCTTTTTGGGAGTCGAGGCTTTCACCTCAGCGGCCCGTCGCGTTCTTCGTTGTGAACTGTAAACCCGACCCCGTTGGGTTACGTCTGGGTTTGCGTTTGAAGTGCGTTGGATTCGCGCTGGGACGTGTTGGGTGGGAGGTGGAAGTTGAAACGACCCCGGAAGCATCGTCGCGATTCGCCACTGGTTGAGCGCAGCGATACCGGTGACGATCGGGTTGGGACCGAATCGGGCCGGGATTGAAAGGAGAACGACCCCAGAGGGGTCGCAGCGATGAGCCGGTGGTCGAGCGCAGCTCTACCACCGGTAGGGGGGACGGTTCAACCGTCGATGTGAAGTCAGATCCGGTCGAGGGAATCGAACCAGTTGAGTAGCTCTGCGAACGTCTTCTCGTCGAGATATTCCTTACCGAATTCCTTCAACTCCCGGTAAACGACCGGGAATCGTCGCTCGTCCAGCGCGGCCTTGCTTGCCTGGACATCCTTGAGGAGAGGATCCTTGTCACCAACCGCGATGAAGAACCCGAGAGGTTGGTTGGCGACGTTCTCCTTCGGCGCTGTGCCCAACACCGACCCAACAGTTGCCACGCCGCGGAACACGTCTCGGACGTTGAACCCGACATAGAACGCCATCTGCCCACCGTTCCCCATCCCGTGAGCCACCACCCGGGTCCGGTCGACCGTGTACTGGCCGAGCACCCGCTTCACATCCTGCATGACGACTTCTGTCTCACTTGGCACCCATCCCTGGGCATTTTGTGCCTTGGGTCCCATCAGGATGAAGTGATAATCCTCGCAGAAGGCCCGAAATGTCCTGGCCATCTTCTCACCGTCTTTGCCACCCTGACCGGCTGCGTGAAACCAGACGATCATCCCGTGAGAGACATTTGCATCGTAGTTGTCCGGGACATAGACCCAGTATTCCCGCCCCACGACGTCGTCGGAGCGCGTGAGGAACCCGGTTTCGACCTTCTCCTTCTTGTCGTCTTTCTTCGGAGCGAACGGGTCGTCTTGGAAAAGGACGTGCTCCGTCGTCGTGATCGACGACTTCTCTTTGGGAAGCCCATCCTTCTTCGGGGCGGGGGCAGGTGCCGGGATGACCGGTCCCTTCCCCTTGGGCGGGCTCTCCATCGCCTTCCCGGCAGACGATGGGAGTGGGAGCTTTTCGGGGATCGTATCCGGAATGGTTGTGAGTTTGGCCGTCACCGTCTCAACCTTTCCCCCCTCCTTGCGCTTGACCTCGATCCGGATCTCGGTCCCTGGGCTCAACTGGGCCAGAGCCGTAGAGAGTTCCTGCCGGTTGCGGACAGGGACCAGGATTTTGGTATCAGCGCGACCGATTTGCGTGATCCTGTCGCCTTCCTTGAGTCCGGCGGCTTCGGCCGGGCTCTTCGGATAGACGAACCGGATCTGTACCCCGGGAGTGGGGTCGTCGCGAAGGGGGAGGAGGCCCAGGAACGCGTTTACAAAGGTGGTGGAGGTGCCGAGAAGCGAGATCGATGAGAACTCGATTTCCTTCTCACCCCGCCGCACTTTGAGTTTCACCACATCTCCCTCGTACTTTGGTCCGAGGATATGCTGGACGGCGGAGAAATTGGGCACCTGTTTGCCGTCGATCACGAGAATTGTGTCCCCGACTTTTACCCCTGCCCGTTCGGCGGCCGAGTCGGGCTGGATCGCGCCGATGACAGGCTGTGCTGTGTAGACATCCGGGCTCTGGGGGGTAATCCCAAGCAGTCCGCGGCGAAGATTCGCTCCGGTTTTGAGCTGGGGAAGCTTTGCAAACACGTCCTCAAGAGGTATGGCAAACCCGATTCCGGAGTCATACCACTCGAATCCCGCGGCCTCGCCCTCCGCCCTTGGGGCAGCCGGCACCAGAACCCCGAACACCCGCCCATCGAGCGCCACCAGGGGTCCGCCGTAGTTGGCCGGTGACACTTTCGCATCTGTCTGGAGTCCCTTGCCCCAGAGTCGGTTGGTGGCGCTGATGATTCCCGCGCTGATCGATGCCGGGTGGTCGGTGTTCGGGTCGAGGGTGCGGCCCAGTGCCAGCGCCCACTGTCCGACCTGGACAGTCGCTTTCGGATATGCGATCGGCACCGGCAGGCCGTGGGCATCGATCTTGAGCAGGGTCAGCATCCGCGTCTGATCGGTCGCCACGACTTTCGCAACCAATCGCGTCGGTCGGCCGGGGACGGTGACGAAGATGTCGGTCGGCTTGTTCGCGAAGTTGAACGAACTGGTGATCACGAACCCGTCCGCATCCACCACGAGGCCGGTGGTCGGACCTGTCCCGCGAGCAACCCCTGGCGTTGGAGGGCCGGCCGGACCCGCTTTTTTCCCACCGCCCACGACCTCCAACCCACCCGCCGTCTCGATCTTGACGACCATCGGAGCCACTGCCGCTGCGGCTGCCTTCATGGCCCGCTCGTTGGCCGCGTTCACGTCTTTCCCCTCATCCCCACGTGCCGGGGGCGGGGCCACGAGTGCCGCCAGGGCGAAGGTGGCAAGCCAGGACAACACAGCGCAGCGTGTCATCGGATGGGGTCCGTTGGGAGTGAGGAACAGGGCCAGCGAAGCTATTCCGTACGCTGTTTGAGGGATCAGGGTTTCTTCACGGGAGGGGCAACGGGAATTGGTCTGACCGGTGGAACCCCGAGCGTCATCTCGATGGTCTGGAGGGCTTCTCCGCGACGGACTTCAAGCCGGATCATCGTTCCGGCGCGTGTCCGACTACGGAGATACTCCTGGAATGAAGCAATGCTCACCACGGGCTCACCGTCGACGAAGCTGATCAGGTCGTCCGGCTTCAGCCCGGCCTTGGCGGCTGGGGAGGCGGGGATCACATCCTCGACGTAGGCCGGAGTGCGGGCCAGAATGTTCGGGACGAAGACAATCCCGGTCCACCCGCCTTCCCCGGGTGGCGGCTTGACACGGTTGTACGCCCGGTACTTGCCCTGGATTGCTTGAGAGACGAAATCAGGGAGGTTGAGGTTGAGGGTTTTCTCCTCTTCCTTGTTCTTCTCTTTCACTCGAATGGTCACTGTGACTTTCGCCCCGACCGGGATCGCGTAGTTGAGCCAGGTGTCAGTCTGGGTATTTCGGATCTCCCGACCGATGAGGCCCAGGAGTCCACCCTTGCGATCAGTGAGCGGACCTCCTCCGGCACCGGGGTTGTTCGTGATCGCGTCCACCACGTACACATCCCCTGTGTAGGGAAAGTCGAACACCCCCTGTCGGCCGGAGAGTTTGGTGTAGGCTGCGATCACCCCCCGTTGCGCGCTGACCGGTTCGTCCCGGAGAGCAATCTCGAACTGGTTCGAGAAACCGAGAATCCAATCTCCGGGTGTTGCATGTGGACGACGGGCTGCCTCTGCGAAGTCGAAGAATGGCAGTTCGAGGCCCGTCGGCTCGTCAGGCTTCTTTCCCTCGACCTTGATGCGAATGAGAGCCGCATCCAGTTCCGGCTCGACCACAACAACCTCGGCCCGCATTCGCCGCCCGTCATACAGGTGGACGACAAGGTCGGACGTGTCGAGCATCTGGCTGGCGATGGTCAAAATGTGCCCGTCAGGGGAGACCAGTATTCCCGTTCCGAAGTTGTTCAACCGGGAGAAGCCACCGGCCCCGAAGATTTTAACCGTCTTGGCATTGACCGTTTCGCAGACCTCGACGAACGGGTCCGCTGCTGCTCCCCGTCCGGGGGCATGGACCAAGGCGATCAGGACGAGGTTTGGGATGACGACTCGAGTACGCATGACAGAAAAGTCCGTTGGTGTCAGTCAGAATGCCTTCGCCGTCACCCCGATCCCAGAGGGTCGCAGCCATGCGCCGATGGTTGAGTGGAGCAACACCACTGGGGACGATTCCCGCTCCCCCTTCCTTCCCAGGGAAGGGGGTTAGGGGGTTAGGTTCCGGCCCCAAGTTCCGAACCACGGCAGCCTTTGCTGGACCCACCATTTGGATTTGACGGGGAGTGCTAGCCCAGGGTACCCTTGAGGATATAGCGGGTCACGCTCAGGACGGCATACTGCTTCTCTCCGTGGCGGCATTCGATCCTGTGCGGGAGCATCCGCCCGTCGACCGGCTTGTAGTCGGAAAAATACACCTCGCACGGATCTTCATCTTTAGTCAGAAGAGTCTCGGAGCCAAGCAGCCGCTGGTCGGATCGGGCAAAATACCACTTGCACACCACCGAGCCATGCTTGGTCCGAAGCACGTCCGCATCAACTCGGAGGGACGAGAGCGACTTCGGGGTGCTCCCGTCAGTGGGGTATGGGTAGAAGGGCTCCGATCCCGCATGGACGAATTCGCCCTCGAAGCCTTTCTCACCGAGAGTCAACAGGCGATGGTAGTGATA
The DNA here is from genome assembly GCA_003136315.1 of Gemmataceae bacterium. Classification (GTDB taxonomy): domain Bacteria; phylum Planctomycetota; class Planctomycetia; order Gemmatales; family Gemmataceae; genus Urbifossiella. Next base: position 55,622 of record PLDW01000301.1, read on the forward strand.
CAGGGCCATCATGAGCCCACCACTCCCGACCGGCTCGGCCTGTTCCCGCAGGTCAGTCTGTTTGAATGGCAGGAAGGTCTGCTCAATGTTGAGTTTGAGGGTCACCCGGGTGTCGTCACCAGTGCCCTCGCCGAGGGCGAAACGCAGTTCCCCTTTCCGCATCCCTGCGACATAGGTGCCTTCGCCCACCCATACCCCACCGACCGCAGCGAAATCGCCATGCTTCTTGGCTGCGGTGAGTAACTTGTCGCGNNCCGCCCGGAGGCATCCCTGTGTCTTTCTCGGCCGGGAGCAATCCCTGGAGCCTGACAAGGATGTCATGGTTGCTATTGTCCCGGCGATAGGTAATCGGGACTCGCCATTCTTTCGGGAAGATACCAAGAATGTTCTTGTATTGGTTCGTGCTGGTCATAGGTCGACCCGCAAACGTCAGCAGGTGGTCGCCATCCCTCAGCCCGCGACGATAGGCATCGCTCTCGTCGAGAATCTGCTTGACGACAATCTTGGTCAGATCGCTATCTTCAGTCTCCGACCCAACGGCAGCCCCGAGGGTCGCGTGGTCGGTATCGATCCCGGCGTACATGTGTCCGAGGAAATTCTTGATCTGGTTGATCGAGATCGCGTATCCGACCCCCACGTTCACCCGCCCCCGCTTCTCCAGTGAGATCCGGCCGTTAATCCCAATCAACTCGCCTCGCATGTTGAACAGCGGACCCCCCGAATTTCCGGGGTTAATGGAGGTGTCCACCTGGATACAGTCGGTATATTCCAGGAAGCCACCACCGGCTGGTGGTTGGTAGCGATTCGTTCCGCTGACCAGGCCGTAAGTTACGGTTGGGGTGAAATCGAGGGCAATCGAAAACGGATTGCCCATCGCCAGCGACCAGTCACCGACCCTCACCTTGTCGCTGTCGCCGAGGGCTACAAATGGGAACGGTTTGTTCTTCTCTTTTGGAAGAAGTTTGACAAGGGCCACATCGCCAACCTTGTCGAGCCCGACGAGCACCGCATCGTAAAGAACCCCGTCGGCCAAGCCGCACTGCATCACGGGGCCGGTGGGCTGCACGACGTGGAAGTTGGTCAGAGCGTATCCTTCAGGGTCGATCACCACACCCGACCCGACCGCCTGCCCGCCAGAAATGCACACTGCGACGACCGCAGGACTGACCTTCTGGATCGCGGTGATACGTGCCGTCTCGGCGTCCAGAACAATTTTCTCAACGGTGGGGGGCTGGGTGGCTTGAGCCAGAGGGAACACCCAGTTCACAACGACCACCAGCCCAATCAAGGGTGTGCAGCCTAACAAATAGCGCGATCGTCGAGTCATGGAGTCATCCCGGTGAGTCATTTCGCTGGCCCTTGGCTCTGGCCCGGACCGATGTGGGATCGCCGCGTGGCGTGGGGGGTTGCAACGCCGGTTCAGGGCAATCCGCTCACTTCTGGACCTGCGCGATCCCAATGATCGCCTGGCTGCCGTTAATCACGGGCGTGTCTGTGTCAACGAGAATGCGGAGTTGCTTGACGTTCTTGATGTCAAGGGTCACGTTCTTGGGCTTATCCTTCCTGCGGACTGACTCGGAGAAAAGCGGTCGTCCGTCGGCATCGATCGTCACCCGAACCCCCGCCGCACTGTCGCCGACGATATCGTGGACTCCAATGACTGCCTTGAATTCACGATAATCCCCACCAAGGGTGTACGTCAGAACGGTCCCGGCCTGCACCCACAGCCCTTTCGGGTAGATGATATTGTCGAGTTTCAGCGGTTCATTCGTCAGGGCTTTATCTGCAAGGTATGGAGTTTTGATACTCAGATTCTTACCGGCCTCTTCCGGAGGAAGTTCCGGAGCATTCACCTGTGGTTGGAGATCCGAGAGAAAAGCCAGGTTCCCCTGGGAAAAATCGAGTTTCGCGACTCCGGTCGCGGCCGGGTAGACGATCTCAACCCCGCAGACGGTCGTTGCTTTCAATCCTGCCTCGTTCAACTCCACCGATTGGGTCACGAGGGTGTTTCCGAACACATCCATGAGCCGGCACAGGGTTGGTGGAATGGAGGCAGGAGGCGGTTGGTTGAAGAGCAACCCGCCGGTTGCCCGGGACAGCCGAAGCGTCTCCCGCGTCCCGTCTTCTTTCTCGAACGTCACCAATGTCCCGTCGGGATTCCCTTCCAGGAGAGTCCCTTGAAGGATGTTTAGCCCGTCGGTTTGGCGAATGACATAGAGATCTCGTTTGCCGCGGGTCAAAAGCATCCTCTTCCACTCGGCCCGATGTTTCGGATCATCAGCTCCGCGGACAATGGAGAAGACGCTCGTCAGCGGNNTTTTCCCTTTAATGGCGAATTTGTCGCACCGGAGGACGGTGCCATCGGTCAGCTCGATCTCGTGAAACTTCGCCCCGGCGCGAGGCGCAACAACCTTGTTTCCGAGGTCGACGATCAGCAGTTCCTTGCCGGATAATCGAGAATCACCAGAATCCACACGAAACGTGATCCCGTCCCGGTCGATTTTGACCAACTTGCCGTTAAACTTCTTCCCGGCAAGAGTCGTGACATCCTCCGCACCCGCCTGGGAGATGGAGATCAGAGCCAAAAGGAGGATGAGTGAACTCCGGCGGGTGTGACGCATGGCGGACTTCTCAGGGGCAGGAACGGGCAGGCGGTGGCCGGTCGATCGGCCACCGCCCGGGTCTCACGATTCGAACCAAAGGACAGCAGTCACTTCTGGAGCCCATGAACGCGGTTCAGCGACTTGAAATACTCATCGATCATTGGCTTGTACTTCGTGGGCAGGTCGCGGGTGATTTCCTCGACCACCTTGGCTCGCTTGTCTGGTGGCAGAGTTCCCCACACTTCGGAGACCTCGCGAAGCTTTTTCTCGTCGATCTTGCCGGGGCCACTTCCGCCCATGATCTGGCTGTCTTGGGCCGGATTGCTCGGGTTCAGTGCGCTGCCCGGCTTGTTACATGGCTTACCTCCGTTCGGGCACGCCCCACCGTTGCATTGGCCACCCTTACACTGGTTCTCCATCTCCTTGATGAGTTCGTCGAGCCGGAAAACGATCTTCTTCTGGATGTCCTGGGTCTTCTCGCCCGGCCGCGCCAGATCAAGCCGACGACCACTATTGTCCATCAGCCGCTGGATATTGGTCAGATCCTTGGGGTCGGGGGACCAGTCGAGCATGTCGAAGAACATGAGGGTGGCGACCATCCGATACCGATCCGGAGCATCCAGGACGTCATCCAACAACCGGTTGATCGTGGCGGTGGCAGCGTCTCGCTTCATCGTCGCGTGCTCAGACACAGCTTTGAAGAAGAAGTAGCTGGCGGGATCGACGACTTGTTCCGGGGTGACCGCGCTGAGGGCTTCCAGAGCCTCCTCGTAGGCCTTCTTGGTGGCGTTGTGCTTGGCGAAGGCGAGGGCGAGGTTCGCCCGAAGGAAGGAATCCTGCTTGGTATCTTTGAGAAGAGCGGGAACCTGAGCGGCGGCGGGGGTGTCAATCTTTCGTGCATCTTCGAGGAGGGATTTGGCTTCCGAGTTGCCAAGAGCGATCGTGTCGGCGACTCGATCAAGAATGGAGCGGCTCTCGTTGGCCCAGATCGTGGTGAACCCAGCCTGGTCGAACTTTCCAACCGACTTCAGCCAGGCTTCGGCTTTCGCCTTGGCCTCGACCGTGGAGGCGGCTTTCAGGGTGCTGAACCCATAAGCCGTTTTCTTGACAGCGTTTTCGGCGGCTGTGGCCGGTAGGGCCAGCGCCGCGGAGAAGGCCGCGGTCGCCAGGAACATGCGGATCGACACTGGGAACCTCCTCGCGAACAGATCGGCTGGAAAGAATGGACGCGGTTGGGGTTGGGTGGAGGGAAGAGGAAAGTCACCCATCCCCGAGTTTAGCTCGTCTTGGGACGTAAAACAACACCGTTATTGCTGATTCAGTTGCGCGGCGATCTTGTGGAGCATGTCCTGGAGGGTTTTCTGTCGCTCGCCAAGCTGCTTCAGCTGCTCCTGGAGGAACGTGTCGGTCGCTTGTTCTCCGGGAGTCCGCTTGCCAAACGCGATGGTCCGGTCGTTCAACTGAACCTGGAGCGACTTCAGCAATTTCAGTTGCTCGACCAACTGGATCAAGTTTTTCTTCCCGTCGTTCGGGGGGGGAGGCTGCCCGGGTGGCGGGGGTGGCTGGTTCTGGAGATCCTGCTTGGCCTTCTTGAGCGCTTCCAGCATCTGTTGCAACTGGACGATGATCTGCTCCTCGACCAGTTGTGTGTCCGGCCCGACATTGGCGGCGGTCAGTTGTTTCTGGACCGCATCCATGTCCTTTTTCACTTCGATCAGGACGCCCGCGAACACGACGGCGGTCCCTTCCCCTTCAAGCAAACGCAATGCCTTATCGGCTTCGCTGCCAATCTCCCCTTCCTTTTCGCCCTCGACCCCCGCCTTCTGAATATCGAGGGTACTCTTCTGATTATTGTTCTTGCTGACGCTTCTGTCGATACCCTTGGTGGCTTCGTAGACCTCGATCTGCATCTTGAGCATCTTGGCGACGCGGCGTTCCAGATCCTCCAGCTTCTTGAGCATCTCCTTTTCCCGGAGTTGTTTCAAGCGTTTTTCGAGTTCTTTGAGCGCTTCGGTCAGCGCTTTGATTGCCTCGTCTTGTTTTTTCGTCGCCTGGGGTCGCTCGTCTTTCTTGAGATCTTGCTCCGCGTCCTCCTGGGGTGGAACGGCCTCCTCGACTTTTCGTCGAGCCTCGTCGTTGGGGTTGTTCGGGTTCGGCGGACGCGGTCCTGAGCGTGGGCTCCCAGATGGGGGGCTTCCCTTCGATCCGCTCGGAGGGCTGTCGCTTGGCTTCCCACCACTGGGGGTCATCGGCTTGGCTTCGCCGCCAGATCCCTTGGAGGGCTTCCCCTCTCCTTTGCCGTCACCCTGAGCTTTGCTTTCGCTGGGTGGCATGGGCTTGGGTTCGCCAGCCATCGGGCTGCCGGATGGGGGCTTGGGTTCACCCATCCCCTTCCCAGGCATGGGTTCGCCAGCTCCCTCCTTGGGCGATTCCTTCGATGTTCCGGCGTCGGGGGGCATCCCACCTTTTTGTTCCGGCTTCTCGCCTGCGGGCTTCGGTTCGCCCATTCCCCCCTGGGGGTCTTTGTTGTCGCTCTTGGGATCCTTGGTGTCCGGCTTCTGCTCGGCGGCGTTGTCGCCGGGCTTCGCCTCGCCTTTCGACTCGGACTTGTCGTCCTTTGGGGGCTCTGCGTTCGGGGGAGAGGCGTTTTTCGGATCTTTCGGGTCGCCCTTGGCGAGCCGGTTGCCGAGGGTCTGGGTGTCCTTGGCGTTCTGGGCTTGGTCCTTGGCGATCTTGTTCGGGTCACTCTTGGGGGAGTTGGTCCGGGCGAGGAGGTTTTCCTCGATCCGCCGGATTCGCTCGACTTCCTTGATGAGTTCCTTGAGATCCGCGATTTCGCGTTTGAGCTTCTCGGCCTCGTCCTCGGTGTTCAGGGCCTCAAGAACCTCTTCCAGGGCCTTAATGAGAGTGGCGTCCCGGGCGAGGAGGTTCTGGAACTCCTGGCCAGTTGGAGTCTGAGTGGCACCGATGTCGTGGACAACGAGCTTGAAGAGGTTCTCAATGCCCTTCTCGTCGGCGAGTTTGAGGGCAGAGCGGAGGCTCTTGGCCCGTTCCCGCTCATCCAGGCTATCGCTCTTCTCCCATTTCTGCGCGAGCTTGAGTAATTCGTCGGCGAATCGCTTATAAAGCTTGAAGTTTTCTTCCTGCGATCGCTGGATCCCGCTCCCCGTCGTCTTCACAGGGGCCATAGCCGGTTGGGAGGGTGGAGCCGTCGGGGGCTGCGCGGTGAGCGACGATGTCAGGACGATCAGGCCAACCAACGCGGCGAGCACCAGCGGTACAACCGGTATCCGGCGGAGCATGAGTGAACCTCCAACGGGGTGCGGGGTTAGGAACCGCCGCGCACACGACTGTCCCCTATGGTGACGAGGAACGGCCCACAGAGCAACACGCAATCTTCAAAATCTCTCGAATTGCGCCCCGGTCACTTGATCGTCACGGTGACCAGGACCGGCACACCGACCTCGGGAGTCAGGATCATCGTGTATTCGCCCTCCTTCACCCCGGCCTTGACCATGTACTCGAAGTCTAGATTGTTTTTCTCAAAATCCAGTTTGATCTGGGCCGGGACAACGAGGACATCGGCCGCAACCGGGTTCTTATCCTTGTCAAGGACCGTGACTTTGATGGTGAGATCATCCTTGTCGAATTGTCGCCAGTTGATCCCTTGTTTCAGCTTCTTCGATTCGCCCTTGGTCAAGAAGACGGCTCCGATGGGGAGAATGTCCGGCTCTTTCTTCGTCAACTCCGGGATTTTTTCTTGTTGCCACCTTTCCAGCTCCTGCCGGAGTCGTTTTTTCTCCTCGATCACCGCTGCCAGCATCCGTTTGAGCTTCTCACGGTCCTTGATTTCACCCAGGGCCGCCCGGATCTTCAGGATTTCCTGTTCCAGAAGGTTCAAGGCAATCTCGGCATCGCTCACCGCGGCGGCATCGGCCCAGCGGTTCTCGCCGAGCGGAGCCAGGACCGCATCCAACTGCTTCTCCGTCATTGTAAAGGTCGTTTTGGGGATCAGATCTCGACCGGCTGCCAGTTGCCTGGACTCTTCCTCGTTCACAGGTGGTGGATTCTCTCCCAGAACCCGATCGATTCGATTTCCGAAGGTGCCGAACCTGTCGCGAGTCACTTCGATCACCTGATTCACAATACACTCGCGGTGGATGCGGCGGTACTCGCGGACGACCGTCTGCAAAGTATCCCGCGCTTTCGCGATGAGTTGGGAGGCCTCCTGCGCCCGGACCCGGACTGTATCCAGATTGTCCCGGCTCCCAGTCCCAATCCCCGCTGCATTCACATTGCGCACGTACTCCCACCACTTCTTGGCCCCGGCGATTTTGACGAGCGCTTCGTCGAGGCGATTGGCAAAGCCTTCCTCCTCTTTGTTGATCTCGGCGAGGAGATCACCCTCCGAGACAACCAGGAGTCGAATCGGTTCGGAATTCTGGCCAGTCTTTGGCCCCGTGTCATAGTTCGTGTCGGTTGCAACGATGTTCAGGTCGAGTCGGAATCGCGTTTGGACTTCCGAAACGCTGGCCTCCAACTTCAGAGCGTTCACGTCGAAGAAGTCCACCTCGGGGCTTTTGAGATCTACCCGTTGAACGGTGTGCGGAAACGTATCGGTGAATGGGGCCTTCAGACGGCTCTCGAACACCTCGCGGGTGTCCGGGCGGAGATCGGCCCTGGCATCCTCGAACCGCTTCAGCCCAAACGATGCTGTCTTCCGGTTGTCTCCCTTGTCCAGATCCTTGAACTTCACCGCATGGAAAGTCGGGACAACCCCTGTCGCGATCGACACCGGGCCGAATACGGACAGAAACGGACGGGACAAGAGCTGGGCTCGCAGCGCCCGGCCGAGATCCGAATCCTCCGGCCAGTACAACACCTCGAACGCGACTTTACTCAGCCCATGATCGTCTCGGATGGAACTTTCCGGGTTAAACGGGACACGGGCGCGAGGTGTCACGTAATACACGCTCCCGACTTTCCGGATAACATCGACAGCCAGCTCGACCGTGGGCGGTTGATCGTCAACCACCTGGACGAGAAGTTGTCGCCGCCCTCGCACCCCATCGCCCTGTTCGATCACGATATCGAATTCCACGGTTGGGGTGGTGGTGACCGGAACGGTGATCGTGACCCCGTTTTCGCCGGTATAGGTGTGATTGAACGTCCGCCCGGCTGCGAAGCGGTAGTTGCCGCGGAACTCGATGGAGACCGTCCGCTTGTCCGGTCCAACTGAGACCGGTACGAGAGCGGATGAGCCCGGCTTGGCCCCTGGTAGGATGCCAACTTTGGGTTGGACGTAGGCCGCCGCCAGATCGACATCGGCAGTGGCGGTCAGAACCATTTCGGTCCCGCTCGGGACAGAGATCACCGACCGGTCGCCGGTCAGGGAGAGGGCCTGTTCACCCATCATCTGCCGCAACCCCTGGAGGGCGGGATAACCCTCCCCGGCTGGCGGTGCGTGATGGAGGTAAGCCGGCTGGAACTCCGTGCGTATCAGCCTCGTGAAAACGGGCTGTGGGACGAGTGTGATCGTTTTGGAGGGGGTGCGGAAGTCCTCGGCCCGAACCACAAATCGGATTGACTCCTTCAACTCCGGCACGGGTGCGGCGAACTCTTGATTCTGGAGAGGGCTGAGAGTGACCTCCCCCGTGAGGGTCTGCCCGGAGTAGCTGAGAGAGACTTTCTCGGGAAGGTCGAGTTTGCGGAGCCGGCCGCCCATCGACGGACTCGCGGCCCGGGCTTCCAGCTCCCCGAACACCCGTTCCAGAGCGTTGTTCAGAGTCTCGGACTCGTCCGGGTGCAAAGCGGCAGCAAGCTTTGTCCGCGCGTTCGCATCGTCGCGACCGAGGCTCTGGATCTGGTCGACCGACCAGGAGGCCATATCGTCCGGCAACACCCCTGTGTCGGCCGCCGCCCGAAACCCCTTTTCGGGCAATTGGGGGACAGGCCCATGAATGAGCGACTCGGTGACATCCCCCCACACCATTGGCCTCCAACCAAGTGGGGTGGTTCGATCAGCGATAACCCAGCGGTACGCCTTTGCCCGCACGACGGGGTCAGGAGCGTCCTTACCGACCCGGAGTTCTTCCCCAGGGAACTGGACGAGTTCGAGGTGTGCTCTCCGGGGCCAGGGGGTGTTGTGAAGCAACAGGTTCCGGTCCAGGTACGTCGCGGTGACGTGGGCGAACCGCCAGCCATACTGGTAAGGATCGGCTGATCCTGTCGCTGCGATAAAACACACAAACCCGCTCAAGACGATACCAATGACAAGCCCCCCCGCGACCATTCCCAGCACCCGCAGTCGTCTCCAGTTGAAGACATCCCGGACCGGGACAGTCCCGACCCGTTCGCGGGCCTCGGTGAACGTCTGGGTCAGCATCTCCCGCGAGTAGCCGTACCGGGCTTGCCGATCTAAGTCGGCGAGTTCGACAGCGGTGATGAGCCGGTCGCCAAACACTTTCGGGAAGCGACGCTCAAGCACCAGGGCGAGCGACCGGTACGAGAATTCGGTGGTTAGCCGGGTAAGGATTCTGAGGCTGAGGATTGTGAGCAGGAGGCCCACAGCGACGATCAGGGCCACGAGCCGGAACCACCAGGGTGCATCGAGAGCCCAGTCCCAGGTCGCGATCTTGAACATACCAAAGTCAAAGATCAGACCGAGAGTGAACCAAAGGGCGAGGAAAATCGCAGCCGAGAGCGCTCCTTCCAGCACGACATACCGCCGGATCGTCCCACGCAGTTGGTCGAGTGGGTGGGAGAGCTGGGGGTCAAGTGGGCGGCGGGCTTGAGGGGGCGGGCTCATCGCTGTTGCCATGTCTTCACCACAATGAAAGCGGCTCCCAGGGCTGACGCCCTGGACTATTATCCACCGCCCTTTGGGGCGGAAAACCATGTCACCATCGTCGTGCAACCGTACCGGGCCGCCACGGAGGGCGGCCCCTACGAAACCAAGAACTCGTCTGAGATCAAAACC